>JBBSJY010000052.1:0-24249 GCA_038256845.1 Verrucomicrobiales bacterium
GCGGCGCGCTGGCTCCATTCATTCGCGGATCATTCGCATCCCACGCGCCGGACGCCCCGGAGGTGCGTCCCTGCCATCATCGCAGGGCGACGAATGAACGATCCCGTTTTTCACAAAACCTCGCGCGCGGCAGTATAGCTCGGCGCGGGGACGGACGATTGACGTTTGAGCCGGACCCGGTTAATTGGAAGATCCGTCCGCGCGACATCGTAATTCCCGCACTATCATGGCATCCTCCAAACCTAATGGCACCCGCCTGAAACGCCCTTGGGCACTGACACTATTCGGTCTCCTCGCGGCTGGCGGCCTGATCGCCATGCCCATTTACGCGGGCTCCCCCGATGGCACCGCCATGCCGGATCTCGTTCATTTCGTGGGGCGTTTCCACCGCGTCCTCTTGCACATTCCTATCGGGGTGTTCATTCTCATCCTGCTGCAGGAACTGGGAGCGATCTTTTTCCGAAAGGGCGAAACCACGATTTTCCCGATGTTCTTCGGAGCGGTCAGCGCGATTCTCGCCGTGGTCGCGGGCTTCCTGCTCTATCATGGAGGCGGCTATGAAGATAGCGCCTTGGCGGAGCGGCACCTCTGGGGCGGCCTCGGCTTCGCGGTGGCGGCGGTGCTGACCTTCGTTGTCAAGGCATGGACCGTTGCCCTCGCTGCGAACACCGCCTTCTACCGGCTGCTGCTTTTCGCAAGCGTCGGTGTGATGGGTTTCGCCAGCCACGACGGCGCATCCCTCACCCACGGACCCAACTACCTTTTCGAATATGCCCCGGATCCGGTCCGCAAGGTGCTCGGCCTTGAGCCAAGGAAAAAGGCGGAGCCGGAAAAGCCGGTCGAGGACCGCCTGGTTTACGCCGAGATCGTCCAGCCGATCCTCGAGCGCCACTGCGTAGAATGCCACAAGGAGGACAAGTTCAAGGGCCGTTTCCGGATGGATACCTACGAGTTTCTCGTCAAGGGAGGGAAGGAAGGAGACGGGATCGAGCCCGGCGACGCAGACGGCAGCAATATCATCTACCGCATCGAGCTGCCCATCGACGACGAGGAACGGATGCCCCCCGATGAAAAGCCGGGCCTTTCCGAGCACGAATTGGTGGTGCTCAAATGGTGGATCGACAATGGAGCGGACCCGCAAAAGAAGGTGGCCGACTTTGAAGTGGATGACGCGGTAATGGCCGCCATCGGTCAGATCGCCCCTGCCAGTGCCAAAGTGGCGGCAGCGGCGGATCCCGCCAAAGAGGAAGCTCCCGGGCCGGACGACGAATTGAAAACCGCGGTGGCAACGCTTTCCGAGGACTTTCCCGGAGCGCTGACCTTCGAGTCCCAGTCGTCGGCCCTGCTCTCGTTCACCGCCGTTTCGCTGCGCGGAAATCTCGATGACGATGCCTTCGTCAAGCTGGGTCCGGTGATTCCGCATCTCGTGAGCGCTGACTTCAACGCCACCCAGATCACCGACCGATCCGTGGCCCTGCTCGAGCCGGCGGAGAATCTGAAGCTGATCCGTTTGGCGGAAACCCAGATCACGGATGCGGCGATCGACTCGCTGTTGAAAATTCCCAGCCTTGAATCGTTGAATCTCTATGGAACCAAAGTCACCGACGCCGGAATCGTCAAACTGGCGGCCCTCCCGAATCTGAAGCGCCTCTACCTTTGGCAAACCGACGTTTCCGACGAAGCCATCGCCGATTTGAAGGAAAAACTGCCCGGTTGCGAGATCATCAAGGGGATTTGAGCGGCGGCGTCACGCCGGCTGCTGCTGGGAAATACAGTGGAGCGTGCCGCCTTCCTCGACCAGTTCGAGACAGTCGATGCCGACCACCTCGCGGTCGGCAAAGAGCTCGCGAAGCATCCCGAGAGCGCGGTCGTCGTTGCGTTTCTGGCGGAATGACGGAACGAGAACTCCGCCGTTGACGATGAGGAAATTGACGTAGGAAGCGGGCAGGACGGGAAGACGCCAGCCCGGAACTTCGCAGGCTTCCGGAAGGGGGATTTCCACGATTTCGAAGCCGTGGCCCCGGGGGCCGGTGAAGCTCTTCAGCCGGTTCAGATTGTCGGCGAGGATCCGGTGGTTGGGAGAACTCCGGTCGGATTCAACGCAGGCGAGGATCATTTCCGGGGAAACGAAGCGGGCGAGATCGTCGATGTGGCCGTCGGTATCGTCGCCCTCGATGCCCTGCCTTAGCCACAGGATTTCGGAAACGCCGAGACCGTCCCGCAGCTTTTGTTCGATCAGCTCCCGGTCGGGGCGGGCGTTGCGGTTCTTATTCAGGAGCACCGCTTCCGTGGTGAGGAGGTGGCCCGCGCCATTGACCTCGATCGCACCGCCTTCAAGAATCATCCCGCCTTCGAAGCGCCGCATGCCGAGCGCGCTGGCGACCTTCGAGGGGATGAGGTTATCCAGATCCCACGGCGGAAACTTGCCTCCCCAGGCATTGAAGTCCCAATCGGTGACGGCGACCTCACCGGTTTCACGATGTTTCACGAAGATCGGCCCATGGTCGCGGCACCAGACGTCGTCGTTCGGGTGATCGAAAAGCTCGATTCTCTCGGGAACGGCCTTGGCGAGGTTGCAAGCGGCGGCGATGGCCTTGTGGTTCCCGCCGGGTGCGTTGATGCGGACCGGTTCGAAGCGGGAGATGGCGGCGGCGATCTCCGCGAATTTTCGCCAGATCAGTTCTCGTTTTCCGCCGCCCCAGTGGCGGGGGTCGTCCACCGGCCAGGACAACCATACGGCCGTTTGGGGCGACCATTCGGGAGGCATGGCAAATCCGGCGGAAGCTGCGGTCATGGCCGGACGATGGGGGATGGACGAGAAGTTGGAAAAGCCGAAAGATAACGGGCAGATTCCGTTTGAAAGATCTTCCGCGGGAGGCTTGCTTCCTAACCATGGATCAAGGGGAGAAGCCGAGGCAGGGGGAACCGAAATCGTGGGCCGCCGGAGTCCCCGCCGTTACCTCGTCGCTCGGACACATCCTCCGCGAGGCCGGCCCCCTCCGCGGAACCAAGGGTCTGCTGGAGATGAACCAGACGGGAGGTTTCGATTGCCCGAGCTGCGCCTGGCCGGATCCCGATGGCGACCGCTCGTTCGCCGAGTTTTGCGAAAACGGAGCCAAGGCGCTCGCCTCCGAAGCCACCCGCAAGCTTGCCGACGCGAGGTTTTTCGCCCGCCACCCGGTCGAAGACCTCCGGGCGCAAAGCGATCTCTGGCATGATCGCCAAGGCAGGATCGCCGGGCCGATGATTCTTCGCGAGGGCGCAACCCACTACGAGCCGATCACCTGGGAAAACGCGATCCAGACCGTCTCCGATCATCTGAAGGCGTTGGGTTCGCCGGACGAGGCGATTTTCTACACTTCCGGCCGGGCCAGCAACGAAGCCGCGTTCCTCTACCAGCTATTTGTCCGCAGCTACGGCACCAACAATCTGCCGGACTGTTCGAACATGTGCCACGAGTCCAGCGGTCTGGCGATGATCGAGTCCATTGGCGTCGGCAAGGGAACCGTGACGCTCGACGATTTTCTTCGCGCGGATGTGATCCTGTGCGTGGGCCAGAATCCCGGGACCAACCACCCCCGGATGCTATCGACGCTGGAGGCCGCGGTGAAAAAGGGCGTCCGCATCGTCGCGGTGAATCCGCTCAAGGAAACCGGACTGATCGGCTTTTCCCATCCTCAGCATCCGTCGGCGCTGTTGGGACGCGCCACGCCGCTGGCGTCGCAATTCCTGCGGGTTCGCATCAATGGTGACATGGCGCTTTTCCGCGGAATAGCCAAAGCCCTGTTAGAGAAAGAGGAGGCATCGCCAGGTTCCATTCTCGACAGCGTCTTTCTCCGCGACCACACCGAGAACTACGATGCCTACCGTAGGAAAGTGGAAGAGACTCCTTGGCCGGAAATCGTCCGGATGAGCGGGGTGGGGGAAGATGAGATCCGAGATCTGGTCGGAACGCTGCTGCGGGGGTCTCGGAAAATCATCACCTGCTGGGCCATGGGGCTCACCCAGCATCGCAACGCCGTGGACACACTCCGCGAGGTCGTCAACGTGCATCTGCTGCTCGGCGCGATCGGCAAGCCGGGCGCGGGGCTGTGCCCGGTGCGGGGACACAGCAATGTCCAGGGCGACCGCACGGTCGGAATTTTCGAGAAGATGCCCGAGACGTTTCTGGCGGCGCTCGACCGCGAATGCGGGATCCGTTCGCCACGCAAGCACGGTCACGACACGGTCGCGTCCATCCAAGCGATGCACCGGGGCGATGCGAAGGTGTTCTTCGCGCTCGGAGGGAATTTTCTCCAAGCCGCGCCCGACACGAGCTTCACCGCGGCCGCTCTGGAGAAGTGCGACCTGACTTGCCATATTTCGACAAAACTCAACCGCAGCCATCTCGTCACCGGCCGCACGGCGCTCATTTTGCCTTGTCTCGGACGCAGCGAGCGGGACCGAGACCAATTCGTGACCTGCGAAAACTCCATGGGCGTGGTCCAGATGTCGCGCGGGGTGCTGGCTCCCGCATCGCCGGATCTGCTGAGCGAGGTGGAAATCATCGCGCGCCTGGCCGCTGAAGTTCTCGGTTCGGATCACCCGGTGCTTTGGCGATGGTTGGCGGACGATTACGGGCGGATCCGCAGTCTGATCCAGGCGGTGGTGCCAGGGTTTGACAATTACAACCGGCGGGCCACCGAGCCCGGCGGATTCTACCTTCCGAATCCGGCGAAACAGCGCCAATGGCGCACACCGTCCGGCAAAGCGGTTTTCAGCGCCGCGGAGATCAGCGTTTTCGAAGCCCGGCAGGGCCGTCTTGTCCTCCAGACCCTCCGCAGTCACGACCAGTTCAATACCACGATCTATGGGGAGGATGACCGCTACCGCGGGATCAGCAACGCCCGGCGAATCATTTTGGTGAACCCGGAGGACCTGCTGGAGCGCGGGATCAAACCCGGCACCCGCGTCGATATCACCGGTTTCTGGAAAGACGAGCGGCGTGTCGCGGAGGATTTCGCGGCAATCCCCTATGAAATGCCCCGGGGTGCCGCCGCGGCCTACTTTCCCGAGGCGAACATCCTGGTGCCCGCCGGCAGCCAGGCGGAAGGCAGCGGAACCCCGACCAGCAAGTCGATCGAGATCGAGATCGCGGCCCGTCCCCCGAACGGGGAGTAAATTGGCGCTGGAGAATGATTCCCTTCCGCGCTTCCGTAGAGGCCCTTCCCGACCGCATCGGTTGCGGAATCACCCTCTCCAGAAATGCGCCCGACCGCCCTCGTTTTTCTCCTCTCCTTTGCCGTGTCCCCCGCGCAGCAGAAGCCTCCAGTCCGTGCCCTGCTCGTTTGCGGTGGATGCTGTCACGATTACGCCAAGCAATCCGAGATTCTTCGCGACGGCATCCAGGCCAAGGCAAATGTGCAGGTCGACGTGATCCGCGCCGATGACAACAGCACCTCACCTCGCTTCGAGATGTTCGAGCGGGACGATTGGGCGGAGGGATACGACGTGATCATTCACGACGAATGCGCGGCCGACGTCAAAGAGATGGAGTATGTGCAAAACGTGCTGGCCCCTCACAAGGCGGGCTTGCCCTCCGTGAATCTCCACTGCGCCATGCATTCGTATCGCACCGGCACGCCGGACTGGTTCGAGTTCATCGGGCTCCAATCGACCGGCCATGGCTGGCAAAAACCCATCAAGATCGACTACACGGTCGCGGAACATCCCGTCACCGCCGGCCTCGCCAACTGGACCACCGTGGACGAGGAACTCTACAACAATGTCAAAGTTTTCGAAACCGCGACGCCGCTTGCGCTGGGCAGCCAGGAAAAACAGGACGGCAACACCGATACGGCCGTCGTCGCCTGGACCAACGACTACCACGGAACGCGGATTTTCGGCACCACCATCGGCCACAACAACACCACCGTCGAAGACGGTCGTTATCTCGATCTCGTCGTCCGCGGCCTGCTTTGGAGTGCGGACAAACTCACCGCAGATTACCTAAAGCCATACCAAGGTCCCGCCGGCCATTTCATCCTAGAACCCAAGCGCGCGGCGAAAACCGCTGCCGCCCCGAAGGAAATGCCGGACCATGCCACCGTGGTGAAGGTGACCGCTTCGAGCGAGGAAACCGGCAAGGACAATTTCGCTTGGAAAGCGGTCGATGGCGATGAATCCACCCGCTGGTGCGCCAACGGCCAGACTTATCCGCAATGGCTTCAAATCGAATTCGAGAAGCCCGTTTCTCCCTCCAAACTGGAAATCATCTGGGAAGACGGGAATACGGTATACCGGCACAAGGTCGAAGGAAGCACCGATGGAAAATCATGGTCAATGCTGGCGGACGCGGAGTCGGGTGATTTCAAGGGGCGTGTCGCGCACGAGATCAAATCCGATGGGATCCGGCACTTGAAGATCACCTGCACCGGAACCACCGGCGGCTGGGCCAGCATCAAGGAGATTCAACTGGAAGGCGAGGGAATCGGTCCCTTGTTCTCCAAGGCAGCCAAGATCGAGAATGAGGCGGCGGGCGATCGCCACTCGAAGGCTGGAAACACCCGTCCCCGCATCGAAAAACTCAGTGCGGAAGAGGAAGCGGCCATACTGAAGGATGTGAAGGTCGCCGATGGTTTCGATATCAGTCTTTTCGCGACCGCCGCCGCGGCGAATTACCCGGTATTTGTCGCCGCCGCTCCGAACGGCGACATCTATGTTTCCAGCGATGGAAATGGCTCTCTCGGCCGCAACCCAGGCCGCGGCCGCATCCTCCGCCTGCGGGATACGACCGGTGACGGCCGCGCCGACCAGGTGACGGAGTATGTGAAAGATCTCGATTCACCCCGCGGCCTGGTGTGGGACCACGACCGGCTCTACGTGGTCCATCCCCCGCATATCAGCGCCTTCATCGATCATGACGGCGACGGCCAAGCCGATGAGCAGAAGCGGTTGATTGATGGCATCGCATTTGGTTTCAAGGACCGCCCGGCGGACCACACCACCAACGGTCTGAGCATGGGCATTGATGGCTGGTTGTATATCTCCGTCGGTGACTTCGGTTTCATGGAAGCGACCGGCACCGATGGAAGGAAGCTTCAGATGCGTGGCGGCGGCATCGTCCGCTTCCGGCCCGATGGCTCCGGCATTGAAACGTTCGCTGATGGCACGCGCAACATCGTCGGCTCTCCCATCAGCCCGCTGCTGGATCTCTTCACCCGCGACAACACGAACGATGGCGGCGGATGGGATGTCCGTTTCCACCATTTCACGGGCCTGACGGACCACGGATATCCCCGATTATATATCAATTTCGAAGACGAGATCATTCCACCGTTGGCCGACTATGGGGGCGGCTCCGGCTGCGGAGCGGTATATATCTCCGAGCCGGGCTTCCCGAGCGAATGGAACAACGCGCCCTTCACCTGCGATTGGGGGACCGGCGGGCTTTATCGTCACGACCTCCAGCCGAAAGGAGCAACTTTCGAAGAAACCGAAAAGCCGGAGCCTTTGATCAGGATGACCCGGCCGACGGATGCCGCGGTGGACGGCATGAGCGCGATCTATCAGGCGAGCTGGAAAGGCGCGACCTTCGATTGGGCCGGCCCTGATGCCGGCTACATCGTCCGTGTGACACCTAAGGGCTACACGCCGGAGCCACTGCCTGATTTCGACAAGGAGAGTGACCAGGGCCTCATCGCCTTGCTCGAATCTCCCAGCCAGATCCGTGCTCTGGAAGCCCAACGGGCGCTGCTGCGCCGCGAGGAAAGCCCGGCGACCAGCCAGGCGCTGTTAGAGCTGGCGGGAGACCGATCGAAACCGCTGGCCTCCCGCGTCGCCGCACTCTATGCCGTTTCCCAAAGGGCTGTGAAGGCCGATGCCGCGGCGCCCGTGATTGCCGCCGCCGCGCCACTTGCGGAAGATCCGGAGATCCGGCGATTTGTGCTCCGTGCGCTGGGCGATGCCGGGCTCGATGCCTCCGCCGATGGCAAATCGACCGCGCCAGCGAGACTCTATCTAGAGGGGCTGGAAAGCGAAGACGCCCGCACCCGTCTTGAAGCGATCATTGGGGCTACCCGTCAGAAATTGGTCGAAGTGGCTCCCGCCATCGCCAGCCAGCTCGGATCGGACGACCGCGTGATTTCCCACACGGCGTTCCGCGCGCTGGCGATGCTCGGTGCCGCCGACGCCGCATTTGCTGTTTTCGACCGGAGTGACGCCGCTCCGGATCCGCGCCAGGGTGCCCTTTTCGCACTGATGCGGATGCACCGGCCGGAGGTTGTGACAGGCTTGATGGATCGTCTGGAACAGGCAACCGATCCTGAGGTCCGTCGCGGCATCCTCGGTGCGATCTGCCGTCTTCATTTCGTCGATGGAACATGGAAAGGCGATTCATGGGGTACCCGTCCCGACACCCGCGGGCCCTACTATCAGCCTGAGCCTTGGAGCGAAACCTTGCGGATCGCAGCCTTCCTTGAAAAGACACTCGCGGAAGCCCCTGCGGATGAAGCGGCCTTTCTTGTCGCGGAAATGAGCCGCAACCGTATCGAATCCACCAAAGCGCTCGACCGCATTCTCGTCCTTGCCCGCGAGGACGTGAAACACGTTCCAGAAGCGGTCGCACAGCTTTCCATCGCCAAAACACTTCCCGCCGATGGCCTCCCGCTCCTCATTTCCGCGGTCCGCGATGACGCCGCCGCAGAGACTTTGTCGAGAGCGGTGGTGACCCTGGTGAAAACCGATTCCGCCTCCGCGTGGGAATCAGCCCTCCGAGCGCTGGTTTCACTCGATGGGAAAAAAGACGCGGGCAAGGCCGGGGAGGCTGCTTCCGCGGCATTTCTCGGAGCCCCGAAATTGGAGAACCATCACCAGCTGCTTGAAGCTACTGCCGAGAAACTGGATGGTGGACTTTCCCGCTGGGCGGATGCCGGTTTGCTTGCCCTCAGCACCGCCAAATCCGGCAGCCCCGAGGCCAAGGAACTTTCCGCCCGCGCGCTGGAGCGGGGCTGGGAGGAGCCGAAGCGTCGCATCCAGATCCTTGAAGCCATCCGCGCCACCAATTTTCAAGGCATGAACGACCAGGTCCTGGCAGCCATGGATGACTCCATTCCCGAAGTCGCCGCCGCCGCCGCGGAGACTGCCAAACGCCTCAAGCTTGAGAAAAAAGAGGCCGGTCAAGAACCCCTCATCTCCACCATGAAAAGCGGGGAGGTGGTGAAAGCCGTCACCTCCGCGAAAGGAGACGTCGCCTTGGGTGAGCAGCTCTACACCCGCCAAACCTGCATGGCCTGCCACACCACCAGCCAGGACCAGGCGCTCAAGGGACCGTATCTCGGCAATATCGCCCAAACCTACACCCGCGCCGATCTTGCGCTGAGCGTTCTGGAGCCTGACAAAACGATCGCCCAAGGATTCGCCACCGAGGTTTTCACCCTCAAGGACGGCACGGCCCGTATGGGATTCGTCACCCTCGAAAGCGCTGATGAAGTGAAAGTCCGCGATATCGCCGCGCAAGAGTACACCTTCAAAACCACCGACATCGACAAACGGCAGAAAATGCCCAATTCCATGATGCCGCCGGGTCTCGTCAGCAGCTTGACGATCCGTGAATTCGCGAGCCTGCTCGACTATCTGGAAAGCCTGTCCGAGAAACAATGACCGCTCAGTCCGTGTAGCGGTTGTAACCCGGCGGACGGAGAAATCCGATCAGGGTCTGGCCGGATTCCCGGGCAAAATCCACCGCCAGCGAACTTGGAGCTGAGATTGCGGCGATCGCGGGGATCCGGGCTGCGAGGGCCTTCTGGACGATCTCGAAGGAAACCCTGCCGGAAACCAGCAAGAACCCGCTGGAAAGATCGATTTCGTGCAAGAGGGCATGCCCGATGACCTTGTCCACGGCATTGTGCCGGCCGACATCCTCG
This sequence comes from Verrucomicrobiales bacterium, assembly GCA_038256845.1. GTDB lineage: Bacteria > Verrucomicrobiota > Verrucomicrobiia > Verrucomicrobiales > Akkermansiaceae > Luteolibacter. The sequence continues at coordinate 9,903 of JBBSJY010000052.1, forward strand.
CGGCTGACGAGAAGTTCTCCTGCGGACGAGAAAAGACCGGCGGCGTGGAGTCCGCCGGTGGATTCAAATGCCGCCTGCGAAGCGCGCAGCTTGTCTGGCGCGCCTAACAGCGCGGCGTCGGAGGGCGCCGGAACCCGCTCTAACGGCCGATGCAGATTGAAGATCGCTTCGAGCGTCGCCTTGCCGCACAGTCCGCAAGAAGACGCCGTGAATAGGTGCCGCGTCAACCGATCGAAGTCCACCCGCACGTCTTCCTGCAGGAAGACCAGGATCCGGTTCTCATCCTCACGGATTTCAATCTTGCGAATCTGGCTGCCGTGCGTCACGAGGCCTTCGGTTACGAGGAAGCCCGTGGCGAGTTCCTTGTCGTGTCCCGGCGTCCGCATCAGCACCGCCACGGGGTGTCCGTCCAAGCGGATTTCGCCGGGCTCCTCCAACGCAAGCTCGTCGCTGGCACTGGTGCGGACATTCTGGCCATGCCGAGTGATTCGGTAGCAACGTGAAAGATTCATTGGCACATATTTCGCGTCGAATCTCGATTTCGACAACCCTGGCTGCCCGAATCTGAAGCTGAACCGTCTCAAATCCAAATTTTATCCACCGGCAACCAAAGGCGTCGGATTGCATTTCGCCCGGATTGGATTGCCTTCTGCTAGGTCGCAGTCTTGCCTCAACCAATATGGTTCAATGGAATTTTCGGCTTCGTATAGCTTCGTGCGTTGAATTGATGCATTTTGCACCTCTAACAATCTGGCGGGAGTGGGTGGGTCCAAATTACGCGGAATTCTTAGGCGTTGACGCTGATGGGATTACGGGGAACATCGACGCATGCGAGATGAATTGTCTGGCAAAGAACAACAGTAAAAAATTATGAAAACCAACCACAATCCAGTCACCAAACTGGCAGCAATTACTGCGGTCGGCGTCCTTGGAACCGGTCTCGCCTCCGCGGCTACCACCTACTCCAAGGATGGCATGCAGACTACCGACAACTACGCGCAGCAATCCACCGGTGCTACCGGCGACGGGCTCCCGATGCTCGCTCCCGGCGTGCAGGAATTGAGTCTCGGCGGGCGCCTCAATTGGGAGGACAGCACGGCCTACAGCTTTAATATCAGCTACGGCCGCTTCATCACTTCGAACTGGCTGGTTGGCGTTCAAGCCGGAATCTCCGGAATCAATAGCGACAAGGACTACAATGTCGGGGTTTTTGGAGAATATAATTTCCTGACAGGTACCAAGTGGGTTCCGTTCGTCCGTGCCGGAGTCGGTTATTCCCGCCCACACAGAGGGGACAACAGCGCCACTCTTGGAGTGGATGCGGGCGTGAAATACTTCATGCGTTCCAATCTCGCGATCTTCGGTTCGTTCGGGGGTGACTGGGTCATCTCGGGTGACGGCGGAAGCGAAGGATTCGCCAAGCAAATCGATCTTGGTCTGAGGTTCTACTTCTAATCGAGGCGGGAGCTGAGCAGTTCCGAGGGCAGTGCGGCAGATCCGCACTGCCCTCCTTTGCGTTCGGGTGCTTCGGAAATCGCTTGTTTGTTGGTCCAATTTCCGGGACTTCGGGGAATGACACCCAGCGTTCGATTTCCCGCGTCCGCCCTTGATCTCGCGGTCATCGGGGGCGGGGCTTCCGGCTTCTTCACCGCCCTGCGGTATGCGGAATTGGCTCGCGGAAAGAACGTGGCCCTTTTTGAGAAGGGGTCCCGATTCCTCCAGAAGGTGAAAGTGTCTGGCGGAGGCCGTTGCAATGTCACACATGCCTGCTTCGACCCCGCGGAACTCGCGAAAAATTATCCACGGGGATCGCGCGAACTGCGGGCCGCGTTTCATCGATGGCAGCCGGCTGACACGGTCGAGTGGTTCGAACGGCTCGGGGTGACTCTCAAAACGGAGGCGGACGGGCGGATGTTTCCCATCACCGATTCTTCCGAAACCATCATCAACTGCTTTCTCGACCGTGCCAGGAAATGCGACGTTCGCCTGTTTCAAAGGTATGGGTTAAGGGAAATCGAGCGATTCGATCACGGCGGCTTTTCGCTGCGGTTCGAAGGACAAGACCAACCGGTCGAAGCTCGCTCGGTTTGCATTGCCACAGGTTCTTTGAAAGGTGCGCCCCTGCTCGACCATCTCCAACGCATGGGGCATGGCGTGAAGCCGCTGGTGCCCTCGCTTTTCGCGTTCAATGTGGATGACAGCCGCATCAATGGACTGGCTGGCGTATCCCACCCCAAGGTGGCCGTGCGATGTGAGGGTTCCCATCCCGCACGCGAGGGTCCCTTGCTGATCACCCATCGCGGTTTCAGCGGTCCCGCGGTCCTCCGGCTGTCGGCCTGGGAAGCACCGGTCCTGGCGGAAACCGACCATCACTTCCCATTCGTGATCGACTGGTTGCCCGGGATGCAAGAGGAAGATATCAAATCGCTCTTGTCGGGAAATCGCGCCAGCCAGGGAGCCAAGCTCGTGCGAAATTGCCCCATTCCGCCGATTCCGCGCCGTCTGTGGGAGCGGATCGTCGCTGGTTCGGGAATTGGAGATCACATCACCTGGGGTCATCTATCAAAGACCGCGACGCGCAATCTGATCGGCGAATTGAAATGCGCCCGCTTCGAAGTGACGGGCAAGACGACCAACAAGGACGAGTTCGTGACCTGCGGCGGCATCGGCAGGGAGTCGATCGATTTCCGGACGATGGAGAGCAGGATGGTCCCGGGACTCCATTTCGTCGGCGAAGCCATCGATATTGACGGGATCACCGGGGGCTTCAATTTTCAAGCGGCCTGGACCACTGCGAGCATCGCGGCGGAGGCCATCGCGAAGCGGTGACCGGAAGGTGCGGTTCTTGTCTTTACCACCCTGGGATTCGGAGTTACTTCCGTCGCGCGATGCACGGTTTTTCCTACAAGAATGGCGCTCTCCACTGTGAGAGCGTGGAACTTTCCACTCTGGCAACCGAGCATGGAACGCCTTTGTACGTTTACTCGGCCGGGACGATTACCGATCATTACACCCGGCTGGACAATGCGCTGGAAGGCCTCGACCACGAGATCGCCTACGCCGTGAAAGCGAATTCCAATCTCTCGGTCCTGCGTCTGCTGGCCACCCATGGCGCGGGCTTCGACATCGTTTCGGGCGGAGAGCTTTTCCGCGTGATCAAGGCGGGTGGAGACCCGGCGCACTGCACGTTCGCCGGGGTCGGCAAGACCCGCGACGAAATCGTTTATGCGCTGGAGCGAGGGATCTATTCTTTCAATGTGGAGAGTGAGGAGGAGCTGCGGTATCTCAACGAGGTGGCTGGGGAGTTGGGCGTCGTGGCGCCCGCGGCCGTGCGGGTGAATCCCAATGTGGATGCGAAAACGCACAAGTATATCTCCACGGGCAAATCGGAGAACAAGTTCGGGGTTGATTTCGATGAAATCCCCGCCCTCTACCAGCGTGCGGCGGATGAGCTGCCGAACGTCCGCCTGCGCGGCCTACAGATGCATATCGGATCCCAGCTTACCTCGATCGCTCCCTTCATCGAGGCGGTGGAGAAAGTCACCCCGCTGGTTCGCGCACTTAAGGAAAAGCACGGCATCGAATTCTGGTCGATCGGCGGCGGAATCGGCATCATCTATCAGGACTCGCTGGAGTCCGGAACACCCGATTGGTGGGAGAAGCAAGCGGAGGGCGAGCGCCCTCTGACGATCGAGCGCTATGGAAAAGAGCTGGTGCCGAGGCTGAAACCACTGGGGTTGAAAATCCTGCTGGAACCGGGACGCTACATTGTCGGCAATGCCGGGGTGCTCATCACCCGCTGCCTTTACGAAAAGAAGGGGTCCGCCAAAACATTCAAAATTGTCGACGCGGGCATGAACGATCTCATTCGTCCGGCCCTTTACGAGGGGCACCACGAGATTGTGCCACTCAAGGAACCCGTGGGCGAGGAGCGCGTGACGGTCGATGTGGTGGGTCCGATCTGCGAGAGCGGCGACTTCTTCTGCCAAGACCGTCCGCTACCCGATTTCCAGCCGGGTGACCATGTCGCCTTGATGTCTGCCGGGGCCTACGGTTTTGTGATGGCGTCGAATTACAACTCCCGCCCGCTTCCCGCCGAGGTTCTCGTGGAAGAGGCCACGTCCACGCTGATCCGGAAGCGGCAATCGTTGGAGGATTTGATCGAAGGAGAACTCTGAGGCGGGGTCGCATGCCGAAGACGGTCTATTTGCAGCTGCATCTTCTGGTCGGGCTCTTCGCAACGACAGCGATTTTCGGCCATCTCGTCTCGCTTTCGGCGCTGCATCTGGTCTCTTGGCGGGCCGCGCTGGCGGCGGCGGGAGCGGCCATCGTGGTGGCATTGGTGAAGCGGCGGTCGGTCTTCCCGGGGCTGCGGAACGCTCGCGCCCTGCTGGGAGTTGGTGCGATCGTCGGAGTCCATTGGGCGCTTTTTTTCGGGTCGATCAAGGTCTCCAACATTTCGATCTGTCTTGCAGGCATGGCGACAGCTTCGTTTTTCACGGCATTCACGGAACCTTTGTTTGACCGTCGGAGGGTCAGGCCGCTGGAGGTGCTGTTAGGTCTGATGGTGCTGGCCGGCATCGTGCTCGTCGCCGGTTTTGAGCGGGGAAACCTGCTAGGGCTCGGACTTGCCGTTTGCAGCGCTTTTCTGGCGGCGGTGTTTCCGGTGTTCAACAGGCGCATCATCCAGACATCGCGGCTGGATCCGCTGGTGATGGTGATCTGGGAAATGGTGGGGGCCTGTGCGGTCTGCCTCGCGATTCTTCCTCTCGTTGCGGGACCTGACAGTTATGGGAAGCTGTTTGAATGGCAAGGTTTGGACTGGCTCTGGATCACCCTTCTTGCGTGGGTTTGCACGGTTTTCGCCCATGCGTTTCACATCCATTTGTTGCGATACCTCAGTGCTTACACTTCAAATCTGGCGATCAATTTCGAACCTGTTTATGGGATACTTGCCGCGGCGGTCTTGTTCGGCGAGCACCACCAGCTCCACCCCGGATTCTATCTCGGCACCGCCGCGATCATCGTGGCGAACATCCTGCATCCGCTGATTTTGCGTCATTTGGCGCGTCGGAAGGCAGTCCTTCTCTGATCGCGCCACTTTGCCGACGGATGGCCGGGTGAGACGGCGGATCTTGCTGGCCCGGCTCCCGGCATTGGAATTCCGGATCCTTACCGGAAGTCAGGATTCCACGGACGCTTGCCTCCGCGGGGCGGGTGGGACAGTTTCCGACATGGGCGACGCAATGATTGAGACGGTGGACCTGCACCGCAGCTACCGGATCGGCGGAAAATCGATCGAGGTGTTGCATGGGATCGATCTTTCCATCCACCGGGGGGAGAAGGTTTTTCTCTGCGGCCCCAGTGGTGCGGGGAAGACGACGCTGCTTTACACCCTCGCAGGGTTGGAGCGACCGGAGCGGGGGAGCGTGCGGATTGATGGAGTTGACCTATACTCGCTCGGTCGCAAGGACCAGGCACGCTTCCGCAATGGCCGGATCGGCTACGTGTTCCAGAATTATCACCTGTTGCCGGAACTGACGGCGCTGGAGAACGTCGCGGTGCCTGGCGCGATCGCGGGCTTTGACCGCACGGCAGACGCCAGGCACGCGCTGGAACGGGTGGGGCTCGAGGGCCGGGCGGATCATCTGCCGGCGGAACTTTCCGGGGGAGAGCAGCAGCGGGTGGCGATCGCACGCGCGATCGTGAACCACCCGAAGGTCCTCTTCGCCGACGAGCCGACCGGAAATCTGGATTCCAGCAACAGCGGTGAAATCATGAGGATCCTGCTGGATCTTGCGACGGAGCACGGGGTGACATTGATTGTCGTCACGCACGATTCCGGCTTGGCAGAAGCAGGTGACCGGACCTTGACGATCCGCGATGGTTCGATTTACTGATCTACGGAAATACAGATGTAATGAACTAGTAATTAAAACAATGCGATTTTAGAGCTAGTTGATCGAATCATTCGTTTGACATCTTCGTTTGAACCGCTTGTTTGGAGCGAGCCCATGCGAGATTCACTTGTCCCCGACACCGGATCCAAGCGCCGCTTGTTGGATGCTGCCGAAGCGTTGTTTGCGGAGAAGGGATTTGAGGCAGTATCGGTGCGGGATATCACCCAGAGGGCGGAAGCGAATGTGGCGGCAGTAAACTATCACTTCGGGAGTCGCGAGGAATTGGTGACGCTGGTGATGATGCGCTACATCAAACCGGTGAACGAAGAACGGCTCGCCCGGTTGGAGGCGGTGGAGAGGAGTTGGGGGGTGAAAAGCGTGCCTTTGGAGGAGGTTATCGATGCGTTCGTCCGCCCGCTGGTTAGCCAGGTGAAGCGATCCGAGCATTCCGAGCGGTTGTTTTGCCGCCTTTTGGGCCGAATCTTCGGCCAGCTCGATGAGATGATGCCACCGGTGGTGGAGGAGGATTGCAGGCCGGTATTCAACCGCTTCATGCGTGCGTTTTCGAATGCCCTCCCGTCGCTGACGGCGGAGGATCTGATCTGGCGCCTGCATTTCGTGGGTGGAGGGATGATCCACATGCTGACCCATCAGGAAACGTTGCACCGGATATCAGGTGGCGCATCCGGGATGCCGCCGGTGGAAACCACGGTTTCCCGATTCATACGCTTCGCCGCGGCCGGGTTCCGACAGGGGGCTGACGTGGAGCCCGATAGGGAAAAGGGCCCGCAGGGTCTGTTTGACTTTTGAGGAACCGAATCGAGAGCACCCTACCCGATGCGACCCAAACCGCCGAGGCCCAACAGATCGCGTTGCATTCCGGCACTCGTCGGCAGTGTTCTGCTGACCGGGTGCGGTGCTGTTTTTCCCCCATCGCGGATGGCTGAAGCGGGTGAAATCCCAAACTCGTGGGCGGCTGCCCCGCAGGCGCGCTCCGGTGTGGACAGGCGATGGATCCGCAAAACCGGTGGCGGGGAGCTCGCTTCGCTGGTGGATGAGGCGCTGCGTGAGAATCCGGATCTGCGTGCTGCCGCAAGCCGGGTGGAACGGGCGGCGGCAGAAGCGAAGATCGCCGGGGCGGCCCGATTGCCGAGCTTCGATATCGGAACCAGCGGCACCCGCAGCCAGCAACGGTTCATCGGCTTGCCGATTGGCGGATTCGGTGGTGGGGTTCCGGGAAGCATTTCGAACAGCTTTGGAGTCTCGCTTGAAGCGGCGTGGGAACTTGACGTCTGGGGGCGCGTGAAAAGCGGCCAGGAGGCAGCGCTGGCGGACCTTCAGGCAACGGATGGGGATTACGCGGCAGCGCGGGTTTCACTCGCCGGGCAGGTGGCCAAGGCATGGCTCGCGCTGGCCGAGGCGAACGAGCAGGTGCGGCTGGCCGAGGAGGGCCTGGAGGCCAGGGGGCTGCTGGCAAGCGCGGTGAGAGAGCGTTTCGAACGGGCGATTGAAGCGGATGGTGGATCCGCTGCCCAAGTGCGTTTGACGGAATCCGAACTCGCTTCAGGCGAGGCGATCCTAGCTGAGCGACAGCAGGAAAAAGAGCGGGTGTTGCGGCAACTGGAGTTGTTGTTGGGGCGTTATCCGTCGGGCCGTTTGGTGGCGGGCGCGAAACTGCCACCCGTCGCGGGAACGCCCCCGGCAGGGGTGCCTTCGGAGCTTTTGCTCCGTCGGCCGGATGTTTTGGCGGCGGAACGGCGGTTGGCGGCGGAAGGCCGCCGCACCCGCGAGGCGCGCCTGGCGCGTTTCCCGAGTCTGCGGCTGACGGGCTCGATGGGCACCGCGACCGATTCGCTGCGGAACCTTTTGAGCAGTGACTTCGGGGTCTGGTCGATCGGTGGAAGTTTGAGCCAGCCGATATTCCAAGGCGGACGATTGGCTGCGGGGGAGGAGCGGGCATCGGCGACCGAGCGAGAGGTGGGCGCGGATTTGCAGCGGGTGGTTCTGCGGGCATTCGGCGAGGTTGAGCAAGCGTTGGTAGCCGAGGCATTCCTTCGCGAACGGGAGTCGGCGGTGATGAAGTCCGCAGATCTGGCGCGCGAGGCGGCGGCCCGGGCGACAGAGGAATTCGACGCCGGGACGGGTGATGTTCTGACGCTGATCGATGCCCGCCAGCGGGAAATCGACACCGCCAGCCAAGTGGCGGCGATTCGCCGGCTCCGACTCGACAACCGCATTGACCTTCACCTCGCGCTAGGCGGGGATTTCACCCTTTAACTGACATGTCCTCTCTCGAAACGCTGGAAAAGGAACGCAGGATCGAAGTCCGGGCGGTGTTTTCGTTTGTGATCGTGCTTGCGATCCTAGGGCTGACGGTCGGATTGGTCGCGTTGCTCGTCGTCAATCGTCCCAAGGCGTCGGAAGATAGTCCCGAGCGGGTGGTTCCCGTGGTGGAGGTGATGGCGGTGGAGCTGGTGAAGCACCGGGTGCGGATCGAGACCCAGGGTGCCGTGATGAGCCGGCGCGAGACACGGCTGGCCGCGGAACTTTCCGGGAGGGTGGTGGAGATTTCCCCCAACCTGAAGGTAGGGGCACTGGTGAAAGAGGGCGAGAGCTTGGTGCGAATCGATCCGGCCGATTACCGGGCGATTCTCGCGCGTGCGGAATCCGCGTTGGCGGACGTGACGCTGCTCCTCGTGCAGGAGGAGGCGAGATTCGAACAGGCACGGTTGGATTGGGACCGGCTGGGAAGGGGTGCGGCGGGGAATCCGTTGGTGCTGCGGGAGCCGCAACTCGAGGCGGCCCGGGCGAATGTGGCGTCGGCCCGGGCGGAGGTGGAGAAGGCGGCCCGCGATGTCGAACGGACGGAAATTGTGGCGCCCTTCGATGCGGCGGTGAGAGCGGCCTTGGTGGAAGCCGGGGCGGTGACCTCGCCCGGGCAGACGGTTGCCGAACTTTATTCGTCCACCGATCTGGAGGTAAGGCTGCCCTTGTCGCTGCAGGATCTGGGATTTCTCCAGCGGCGCCCGGACGGGGTGCCTGCGGGGGCGGTGGTACTGAGCGGAGTGATCGGCGGGGAAACGTTCGAGTGGGAGGCGGAGCCGGTGCGGCTGGACCAAGAGATCGATCGGCGCACGCTTTCGGGACATCTGATCGTGCGCGTGTTGCGGCGCGAAGGCTCTCGATACTCATTGCCGCCTGTGGGGCTTTTTGTGCAAGCGGCGGTGGAAGGGATCGAGCTGGACCATGTGGTGGAGGTGCCGCGCCGGGCGGTCCGCGAGAGTGGGGAGGTGCTGTTGGTCGATGAGGAGAGCCGGATCGAGTTTCGCACACTGCGGATCAGCCGGGCCGATGATGAGCGGATGATTGTTTCGGAGGGCTTGGAGGAAGGGGATCGGATTTGCCTCACCCGCATCAACGCACCGGTCGCGGGCATGGAAGTCCGTGTGGAGGAAACCATCTCCGGTGAAGTGCCGGGAGCACCCCGCTGATTATGGAGGGCGCGATCAAATGGTTCAGCCGCAACCACGTGGCGGGAAATTTCCTGATGCTGGCGGTGGTGCTGGCGGGCTTCACCACGTGGTTCAAACTCAAGAAGGAGATTTTCCCCGAGGTGGGGGTCGACGCGATGGTGGTGAGGATCCCTTATCCCAATGCGACGCCTGAAGAGGTCGAGCGCGGGGTGTGCGTGCCTGTTGAGGAAGCGATCGCGGATTTGCAGGGGATCAAGAAGATCCGCTCGACGGCGGCCCAGAACATCGGGACGGTGACGGTGGAGGTGGAGACGGGATACGACGTGCGCGACGTGATGAACGACGTGAAATCCCGCGTCGATGCCATCGATAATTTCCCGGAGGAAGCGGAAACGCCGGTGCTGGAGGAAATCCTCTTGCGGGCGCCCGTGATGAGCATCGCCCTGACAGCGGACACGGACGAAACGACCTTGCGCAAACTCGCCGAACGGATCCGCGACGATCTGCTGGTTCATGAGGCGCCGCCCGCGGACTCAATTGGGGAATTGATCGCAAACCTCGTGCGGGGCAAACCGACGGTTTCCCAGATCGAGATCGCCGGAACGCGGCCGTACGAGATCTCGATCGAGGTTTCCGAAGAAAGGCTCCGCCAGCTCGGTCTGCGGCTGGGGGATGTGGCGGCGGCGATCCGCTCCACAACCCTCGATTTGCCCGGCGGATCGATCCGGACCGAGCGGGGCGAGGTGATTCTGAGGGCGTTGGGAAAACGCTACGAGGCGCTGGAACTGTCGGATATCGCCCTGACGACGCGCGAGGATGGAAGCGTGGTGCGTCTGGGTGATGTGGCGGAGCTGACGGATGGCTTCGAGGATATCGATCTGTCCAGTCGTTTTGACCAGAGGAATGCCCTGGTCATCAGCATCTACCGAGTCGGAAACGAGGACACGCTGGCGCTGTCCCAGTTGGTGAAGGATTATGTGTCGGGTTCGGGCGCGCTGTTGCCCGAAGGGGTGGAACTTTCCGTTTGGAATGATCAGAGCGCGTATTTGTTAGGGCGGCTGAATTTGCTGAAGCGGAACGCGCTATGGGGGTTGGGGCTGGTGTTGTGCGTGCTGGCGCTGTTTTTGCGTCCATCGCTCGCTTTCCTTGTGGCGCTGGGGATTCCCGTTTCGTTCGCGGGCGGCATCTGGCTGATGCCGGTGCTGGGGATTTCGATCAACATGATCTCGCTGTTCGCCTTCATTCTGGTCCTGGGCATTGTCGTGGACGACGCGATCGTGACAGGGGAAAACGTTTACACGCGCATTCAGAAAGGTGAGCACCCCCGTGTCGCTGCCTTCAAGGGGACCCAGGAGGTGAGCACGGTGGTGATTTTCGGAGTGTTGACCACCGTGGTGGCATTCACCCCCATGCTGGGGCTCAGCGGAGTGAGCGGGAAGATATGGCCTAACATCCCGTTGGTGGTCATCCCCACCTTGTTGTTTTCGCTGCTGCAATCGAAACTGGTGCTGCCCGCCCACCTGGCGCTGCTCAGTCCGAGCGATCGGGGAAAGAAGGTGAACATCCTGATGCGGTCCCAGCGGAAGGTTGCGGATGGGCTGGAGCGTTTTGTGGAGCGGATCTATCAGCCGACTTTGCGGATCGCGTTGCGAGGGAGATATGTGACCGCCACGCTATTCCTCGCCCTGCTGGTGTTCAGCGTGGCGCTCGTCGGGACGGGATGGATCCAATTCAAGTTTTTCCCGGATGTGGAAGGGGACATCCTCAGCGCGAAAGTGGAACTGGCGCAGGGCGTGCCCTTCGAGGAAACGGAAAAGGTGGTGCGGCGGCTCGAAGCGGCCGCCCTCGAACTCGACGAACGTTATCGGGACAACGACGGCGGGCGAATTATCAGGCATATTTTGAGCAGCGCGGGAATCCAGCCGTTTCTAACAAGCTTTGCGCCGGATGGACCTCCAAGAGCCACCCACCTCGGCGAGGTCACGCTGGAACTTTCCCCGGCGGGGAACCGTGCGGTATCCTCCGAGGAGCTGGTGGCCGAGTGGCGTCGCGCGGCCGGCCAGATTCCGGGCGTAGTCGAGCTGACGATCCAAGCGGAAACGGCGACTTCCGGAAACCCGATCGATGTCACGCTCACCGGCGCGAATCTGGAGCGGCTGGAGGAGGCGACGGAGTTTGCAAAGGCGGGACTGGCGACGTTTTCCGGGGTGATCGACATCACGGACTCGAACCGGGCGGGCAAGGACGAGTTGCGATTCGAGGAGCTGACCCCGGCGGGCCGTGCGCTCGGGTTTCGTCTCGAAGAGGTGGCGGCCCAAGTGCGCGACGCGTTCTATGGCAACGAAGTCCAGCGCCTGCAGCGGGGGCGGGACGAGGTGAAGGTGATGGTGCGCTATCCGCGTGAGGCGCGGCGTAAGCTGGCCAGTCTCGAAGATATGAAATTGCGGACGCCGGAGGGCGACGAGGTGCCCTTGGGACAAGTGGTGAAGTTCGAGCCCGGCCGCGGTCCGGCATTCATCCAGCGGACCGACCGCCAGCGATCCATCAAGGTGATGGCGGATTTGGAGCCCGGCTTCAACGCCAATCAGGTGGTCGGTGGCTTTACCGCCAAGGTCCTCGATGAGATTCCCGTGCGGTTTCCCGGCGTCCGCTATGCCTTCGAGGGCGAGCAGAAAGATCAGGCGGACAGCGTGCGGGAGATCGGGGTGGGATTTATCGGCGCGCTGATCGGCATGTATGTGCTCATCGCGATTCCGCTGCGCTCATATGTCCAGCCTCTGATCATCATGACCGTGATTCCTTTCGGATTGGTCGGCGCGATCTGGGGGCACGTTTTCATGGGGCTGGATCTGAGCATCATGTCGATGTGCGGGATCGTCGCGCTGGCCGGGGTGGTGGTGAACGACAGCCTGGTGATGGTCGATTACGTGAATCGCCACCGCGGGGAATCGGCGACGCTGCATGATGCGGCGGTGCGTGCGGGCGGGGCGCGTTTCCGCGCGATTTTGCTCACCTCGCTGACGACTTTCGTCGGGATCATGCCGATGGTGCTGGAGCAGGACATGCAGGCCCGATTCCTCATCCCGATGGCGGTCTCGCTCGGCTTTGGAATCCTTTTTGCCACCGCAATCACTTTGTTTCTGGTGCCATCCGTCTATCTGATTCTCGAGGACGCGGGGAGGCTGCTGCGGCAAAAAAATCCGCGGAAAGGAATCGGGCCGGCATTGCAGGACTGATCACCGGCGGCCCCGCCGGGCGCCTGATTTGCTCCGCGGGGAGTTTTTCCGCTACCAAAGCGCGCTTGGCGGGGTTTCTGTAAGCCATGCGAAGCCGCCCTCTGATCCTGTTTCTCGGTTTCTGCCTTTTCGGCGTTGCCGGGTATTGGTTGGCTCGTTCGGCGGCGCCGGCCCCGAAACCCGAACCGATCCCGGTGGCCCGAAGCGAGCCGGCGCCCATGTTGATGGAGCCCGATCCGCGAATCCGGCCCGCGCGATTGGCTCGCAAAAGAGACGGCGAGGCGCAGGAGGCTGGCGCGATTCCAGGCCAACGGGCGATCGCCTTCAAGGACCGGGCCGCGCTCGAACGTTTTCTCGAAAGGGCGGGGGACGGTGTGCGGATTCTCGGACGCCTGGATGGACTCAATGCCTTGCGGATCTCGTTTGGCGACGCCGATGATCTCGCGGGATTGCTGGATGGTGACGAAGAGACATCGATGATTTTCCCGGTAACACTCCCGGAAGACGAATCGGTCGGCGCACAGGTCGGCGCCGCGCCGCTCGGCGGCGGGCTGCTGGAGTGGATGGGGATCACCGGCGATAATTCGGACTGGGGAACCGGGGTGCTGATCGCCGTCCTTGATACGGGAATCACTGCCCATCCCGCATTCTCCAGCCAGATCCGGTCGATCGATCTGGTCAGTCCCGGCTCGGATCCCTCCACTTGGCATCCCCATGGGACGGCGGTGGTGTCGCCAATCATCGGCAATCACCCGCGGACCCCGGGGATCGCGCCGGGGGCGGACATCCTCGACGTCCGGGTGGCCGATGCCAACGGCTATTCGGACAGCTTCACTCTCGCGCAGGGAATCATGGCGGCAGCGGATGCCGGCGCGTCGATCATCAACATTTCGTTGGGAAGCAATGGAAAGAGCGCGCTGGTGGAAACCGCGCTGGCCTATGCGATGGACAAAGGCGCAGTGGTCGTGGCTGCGGCGGGAAACGGGGGGCGGAAACAGGTTTCCTACCCTGCGGCCAGCCAAGGCGTCATAAGCGTTGGCGGAGTCGATGCGAATGGCAACCACCTGTCATTCTCCAATTCGGGAAAGGTGGACCTGTCCGCGCCCGGATACGGGGTGAATGTCGCATGGCCGGGTGATTCGGGCGCTGCGGTGGATGGGACATCGTTTAGTACCCCGATGGTTGCAGGAGCCATCGCCGGCGCGATGACCCACTTCGGAACGGGGAAGTTGAGCAGCGGCGATTCCCTTCAACTCATACTGAAAAATGCAAACGATGGCGGCGCTCCGGGGGCGGATTCGCGGCTGGGCGCCGGATTTCCTGCGCTGGACCGCGTGATGAACGCGGAGACCGGCGGGCGATACGATGCCGCGGTTTCGTCCCACCACGTGATCGCGCCTACGGATACGACTCCCTATCCACAGCTCCAGGTGGTGGTGCAGAACCGCGGGACCGAAACGTTGTTCAACACCGGAGTGCGAATCAATACGCCCGTCGGTACCATCGAATCGAACATTTCCACGCTGAAGCCGAATGCGATCCAGACCGTTAACGTCCCTCTCTCACGCCTGACTTACGATGAGGGAGCGGCGATGGATTTCAACAGTACGGTCCGGCTTGGTGCCGGCCGCGTGGACCTGAACCCGAACAATGACCGACGCGTTGACACTTACACCCCCATTTCAGCTCCTTAGCGTTCTCATCGTTTCCATCCCACTGTCGCTTTCTGCCGCCCCGC
>JBBSJY010000053.1:0-24209 GCA_038256845.1 Verrucomicrobiales bacterium
AGCGAACAAGCCGAAGGAAGATGGCGCGGAACGATTGAAGTTTTCCGGGCGATCGCCCTGGGGCCAGCCCTCTCCCGTCGATTTGTAACGAAATGCCTCTGCAGGTGGGCAGGTGGGCAGGTGGGCAGGTCTAGCGGCTCAACGCTGGCCCCCGCCGGCCGCGGCTATCTCTCCGTTGGCCGCCTTGGCCCCCGCCGCTCTGGCCGCCACCCTGGCTTCGGCCGCGAGCGCCGCCGCCGCCATTGCGGTTCTGTTGCATCGGCGGAGCCTTGCGGAATTCCCGCGGATCGGCCCGCAGGTGCCGGGCCGCGAGAGATTCCAAATGCCAGGAATGATCATCCCAGCGCGGGATCTTCATCTTGATGATCTTTTCGATCTCCCGCAGATACTCGAGTTCCTCTTCCGAACAGAACGATACCGCGCGACCTTCCGCCCCGGCCCGCGCCGTCCGGCCGATCCGGTGGACATATGCCTCCGGCTCGTTGGGCAAATCATAGTTCACCACCAGGCCGACATCTTTCACGTCCACTCCGCGGGCCGCCACGTCCGTCGCGACGAGAATCGGAGTCAGGCCCTTCTTGAAGCGGTCCAGCGCCTTCTCGCGCTGCGCCTGCGATTTGTTGCCGTGGATCGCATCCGCCTCCAGTCCGGCGGCGCAGAGGCTCTTCGCCAGCTTGTTCGCGCCATGCTTGGTGCGGCTGAAAACGATCGTCAGCTTGCCGCTTGCCAGAGAGCCCTGCGATTTCAACAACTCTTCTAACAACGCGCGCTTGTTCTGCGGCTCGATGAAACAAACCTGCTGGTCGATCTTCTCCGCCGTGGTCGTCTCCGGCTGGATGCTCACCTGCGCCGGATTCCGCAGGATCGTCCGCGCCAGCTCCACGATGTTAGGGGCCAGCGTGGCCGAGAAAAACAACGACTGCCGCTTCTCGGGCAGCAGCGAGACGATCCGTTTCACATCCCGCAGGAAGCCCATGTCGAGCATCCGGTCCACCTCGTCGAGCACGAAAAACTCCACTCCCGACAGATCGACGTGGCGCTGGTCGATCAGATCTAACAGCCTTCCCGGAGTCGCCACCAGGACGTCCACGCCGGAACGCATCGCGTTCACCTGCGGCACCTGGCCGACGCCGCCGTAGATCAATGTCTGGCGGAAGCGGATCTGCGCGCCGTAGGTACTGAAACTTTTCCCCACCTGCCCCGCGAGCTCGCGGGTGGGCGCGAGCACCAGGGTCCGGCAGGTGCGCGGCCGCATCTGGCGCGGATTTTCATGCAATGCATGGAGGATCGGCAGTGCGAAGCCGGCGGTTTTCCCGGTACCGGTCTGCGCGCAACCGAGAAGGTCGCGCCCGGCTAACAGAAGCGGGATGGCCTGCGCCTGGATGGGCGATGGCACGGTGTAGTTCAGTTCACGGAGAACCCGTTGGAGGGGCGCGGCCAGCGGCAACGCGTCGAATGCGGTAGGAGTCATGTCTATTGGTTCGTCTGCCCGCTCCATGGTGGGCGGCAGGCGGTGTCGATGAGTGGGTGTGAAACCCAAAAACAATCTCTCATCGAAGAAGACCGGAAAAGGGGCGGAACCGACGATCCGGCTCCTCGGCCGGCTTTTACAGCCGGGCGCGGCGCTCTGATAGCCCCGTTCTCAGTGATGGCAAGCCTTTTCCGAACCTTTTCGGACACAAGCCCGTTCATCGCCGCCGCGGTCGCGGGACCACGCGCCAGGTTTCCCCGGGATGCACCATGAAGGGCGCGTGATGGCGGACAACGACGTCGAACGGAGCCTTTTCCCCGTTGTCGCAGCGCAGGATGACGTCCAGATAGGCACCGCCGAAGCTCACCTGCCGGACCGTCCCGCTGAGCGCTTCGCGATGGTCGGGGCCGTCCGGCGCGAGTTCCAGATCCTCGGGCCGGATCCAGAGGCCGGCACCCTTCGCTTCATCCGCGCGCGGGGGGCCGATGTGACACAGGATCCTCGCCCCGCTGGGATGGTGGAGGCTGTGGAACGGCAGGAAATTGCAGGTTCCGAAAAATGAAGCCACATAGGCATTCGCCGGCGCGTGGTAGACCTCCGGCGGGGCACCCACCTGTTGCACCTCCCCCTTTCGGAGAACCACGATGCCATCGGCGATGGCCAGCGCGTCGCCAGTGTCGTGGGTCACGAAAATGGCCGTCGCGGCGCGCTCTTTCAAGATCGCCCGGGTTTCGTCGCGGACGCTTTGGCGCAGGCGGGCGTCGAGGCTGCTGAACGGTTCGTCGAGCAGCAGCAGCCGCGGGTTGGGAGCAAGCGCCCGGGCCAGTGCGATCCGCTGCCTCTCGCCGCCGGACAATTCGTGGGGAAAGCGCCGCGCCATGTCGGGCAGGCTCACCAGTTCCAGCAGCGCGCGGACGGTTTCCTTTCGCTCGATCCGTGGCAGGTGGCGGATTCCGAACAGGATGTTCTTCTCGACAGTGAGATGCGGGAAAAGCGCGTGCTGCTGGAAAACCAAACCGATTCCCCGCCGTTCCGGTTCGACCGACCGGCCCGGCGATGAGATCACCCGGCCGTCGAGAGTGATCGATCCGGAATCCGGCGTCTCGAGACCGGACAGCATCCGCAGCAAGGTGGTCTTTCCGCTGCCGCTCTCGCCGACCAGAGCCAGGAGCTTCCCCTCCGCCAGATCAAAGCTGGCGGAACTGACCGCCGGCGCGGTGGAGTCGCGGAAGGATTTCGAAAGGTTCTGGACGTTGAGCAAGATCATCGGGACGCGTGCCGGAGCATACGGGTGAGCGGAATCAGGCCGATCAAACTGAGGAGCACCATCGCCAGTCCGGGCACTGAAGCTTCGGGGATCCGCCCCTCATCTGTGAGGCGGAAGGTACGGGTGGCCAGGGTTTCGAAGTCGAACGGCCTCAAAATCAATGTCAGCGGCAACTCCTTGAAAACATCGATAAACGCGAGGGTGGCCCCCGCAAGCAACGCCGGCCAGACCAGCGGCAAATCCACCTGCAGCAGCGCCCGCATCGGCCGCGCGCCGAGCGTCCGCGCGGCCTCGTGCAGGCTGATGGAGACGCGATCGAATCCTGCCGCGATCGGCTGGATCCCGACGGCGAGGAATCGGACGAAGTAGGCCAGCATCAGTCCGAAGACCGACGCGCTCAACGCGAGCGCCCCCGCACCCGGCAGGGCGGCGAGGGACGAAACCAGCGCCCCGATCCCCACCGCCACCAAAGCGCTCGGAAACGCGTAGCCGAGCACCCCGACCCGCTGTGCCATGAGGACAAGCCCGGATCCCAGCGTCCGGTAGCCGGCCACCAGCAGCAGCGCTCCCGCGACGATCAGCCCGGCCGATCCGGCGGCCAGGACGAAAGAGTTGGCCGCGGCGGCGAAATTTCCGCTCCAGTCGGTCCCGCCCCAGGATTGGAGGGTCCAGCGGCCCATCCGCCATGCCGGGATCACAAAGCCGAGCAACAAGGGCAATCCGCAAGCGGTCCAGGCCACTGCCACCGCGGGGAGTTTCAACCGCTTTCGCGCCAGCATCGCCTCGGAAGCATCCGCCGCGAAGCGGCGCCGCCCCCGCTGCCAACGCTCCAGACTCAGACCGATCAGGATGATCGCCATCAACATCACCGCCATCCGCATGGCGACCGCCGGATGGCCCTCCGTCCAGGCGCGGAAAATGCCAGGCGTCAGCGGGCTCAGTCCGAAATAGGTGACCACGCCGAAATCGTTGATTGTTTCCATTGCCACGAGGCTTCCTCCCGCCACCACCGCAGGACGCGCCATCGGCAGCGCGATGCTCCAGAAACTGCGCAACCCGCCCGAGCCCAGCAGCCGTGCCGCCTCCAGCGCTCCCGCCGCCTGCCGCGAAAAAACCGCCCGGCAACTCAGGAAAACATAGGGAAAAAGTGTCGAGGCCAGCACCCCGACCGCGAACACCCAGGGCGCGATCTCCTGTGACTTGAGAAACGCCTCGATCCCGTAGTGCTGCCGGATCCAGACGTAGGCCGGGATCAGTCCCTGCAGGGTGTCGATGTAGGCGACGGCGGCGACAAATCCCGGCATCGCCAGGGGCAGCAGCAGCAACCATTCGAAAACCTTGCGCCCGGGAAACTGATAGACCGAGACGAACCACGCCGCCGGGACGCCGAAAACGATGGCCAGCGCCGTGACGGACACCACCAACACCAATGTGTGGCGCAGATAGCCGGGCAGGCGGTACTCAACGATCTGCCCCCAGATCTCACCCGCGGGTTCCGCCGCGCGGGTCAAGACGACCAGCACGGGCAGCAACACCAGCACCGCGGGCAACCACACCAGCGCCACCGCCGCCAGACGGCGGAAAAACGGCGAGGATCCGGCGGGTTGGGGCATGGGCGGGCAGACTGGCACGGTGGCACTTCAGCGCCAACCGCTCATTTCCAGCCCGCGGCATCGAAGAGTCTGACCGCCGCCGCATGGTTTTTCCCAAGAGCCGGGAGGGTTTCGGTGTCCATCTTGAATTCGCCCCAGGCCTGGTGCACCGGGCTGAGGGTGAGGTCCATGCTGATGGGATGCTCGTAGGACCCGTTGGCGATGATCTTCTGGACTTCCGGGCTCACAAGGAACTCGAGGTAGGCCTGCGCCTGCTTGATGTTTTTCGCATGCCGGGTCACCCCTGCCGCACTGACATTGCAGTGGGTCCCGCGGCCATCCTGATTGGGGAAAACGACCCGCACGCTTTCCGCCGCCTTGCGTTCCTCGGGATCCGGCGAATTCAATAGGAGGCCGAGGTAATAGGTATTGGAGACACACACATCCGCCAGTCCGGCTGCGACCGCCTTGATCTGGTCGCGGTCGCCCCCCTGCGGCGGACGGGCGAAATTGCCGGCAACTCCCCTCGCCCACTTCTCCGCCGCGGCTTCCCCATTGGCGGCGATGATCGAGGCCATCAGCGATTGATTGTAACTGCTGGAGGAAGATCGAATCAGCAAGCGTCCGCGCCATTTCGGATCGGCAAGCTGTTCATACGTTTCGATTTCGCCCGGCTTGACCCGGTCCTTCGCCACCAGGATCACCCGCGCCCGCAGCGTGTAGGGATGCCAAAAGCCTTCCGGATCGCCCAGGTTCTCAGGAGCGGATGCTTTTAAAACCGTTGATTCAATCGGCTGCAGGAGACCTTCCGCCTTCGCTCGTTGCATGCGTCCGGCGTCCACGGTAACCAACAGATCCGCGGGGCTGTTCGCGCCTTCGGATTTCAGTCGCTCGATCAACTGGTCGGCCTCGGCGTTGACCACTTTTACTTCGATCCCCGTTTTCTCCGTAAAGAGAGCGTTGATCGTCTGATCCACCTCATAATGACGGTGCGAGTAAATGTTCAGCACTTCCGCCGACACGCTGCTGGCCGCAAAAATTCCTGCAATCGCAAGTCCGGCGGCCCGATAGTTGTTATTGAGATTTATTCTCATCAGCGAATGAGAGCGGACCCAAGGGGAACCCGCAAGAGGAATCTTGTCGTTGGCAGGCCCGAGCGAAAAAAATCGGATCAATTTTTACTGTCGCTCCCTTGAGGGGGAATTCCAACTTGCACCCGCGCGGAGTTTTTTACGGGGGATTGCCAGATCGGACTGTTTGAAATTTCCGGAATCGGATTGGATGGGGCCTTGGATACTAACGGAATCAAATCGGGGCGCCGGTCGGTGCGAGGGGTGGCGGTCGTCGTGGCGGGAATTTTCGCTCTAGGATGTGCCGATCGCGGTGAGCGGCCGCTGCGAGGCGGCGGAGGCGGGACGCTGGTCCACACCGTGAAGTCCGAATACTCCGACATCCGCGTCCGCGACGCCGGCAGCATCCGCAGCTTGTCATTCGTGGAACCCGGCCTGGAGGTGCGGCAGACGTCGATGGACCTCAACAATCCGGGGCATCTGGTGATCCCTTACACCCGCTACATGTTTGCCTCCATGCTGGTCACACACCCCCAGCGGCGAGTGCTCGTGGTGGGACTGGGCGGCGGCTCGATGGTACGATTTCTCAACCGGCATTTCCCGCAGACCGCGGTGGATGCGGTGGAAATCGATCCGGAAATCGTCAGGATTGCCGCGGATTTCTTCGGGACACGGCCCTCGCGCCGCACCCGGATCTTCACCGAGGACGCGTTCAATTATCTGGGCCGGGATGTCGGCCGCTATGACGTGATCTACATGGACGCCTTCCTGGAACCCGGTCCGGAAACCGATCCGCGCGGCATTCCTCAGAACCTGAAAACCGCCGATTTCCTTCGTGCACTCGGTCAGAAGCTGAAGCCCGGCGGGGTCGTCGCTTTCAATCTCTCCGAGCATGGCACCACCGACCAGGACATCCGGACCATCGCCTCGGCATTTCCCTCGACTTACGAATTCCGCGTCCCGCGGACGAAGAACCGGGTGGTGATTGCCAGCCAGGAACCGGCTCCGCGGTCCGCGGAGAATTTGCGGGCGGCCGGGCGGGCGCTCGATGCCGCGCATCCGGCCGGCTTTTCGTTCGAAGGGATGGTCGGGGCGCTCGCGACGCCGTAGGGATTGCCTGCGCCGCGAGGTCGCGGCGCCTTTTTTCATTCAAACTTCCACGTCCCCCATAGGCGCGGGGTGAGCATGGCTTCGCCCGGCACGTCATTGACCAAGCCGGTCGCCTTGTTGTGCCAATAGAGCCTTTGCCGGGTTTCGCCGGCACTGCCGCGGAGGATGCCGATGTCACCGCTGACGGACAAGCCGGCCGAGGGATTGAGGCCGACCAAGGCGACCGGGATGGAAAATTCGTAACCGGTGAGGTTCCGCTCCTCCTTCTTTCCGCCGATTGTCATCTCGCCGCGAAATCCCGCGGAGGCCAGCTCGACCTCGCCGCCGACTTCATCCACCCGGTCGAAGATGACGGTCCGCCAAGGCGAGGCGAAGGGCACGGGCTTTTTCTCATCTCTTGAGACTGGATGATAGAGCGCGGCGAGCGTCCTGCCCTCGTGGCGGGTGACCAGCAGGCGCAAATCTCCCGCCACCGCCGCCCCGCGCTTGGGGTCGGCGTCCGGGTCGGTCCCGATCATGAGATCGAGCGCGCCGCCGGTTTTGAAGATCATGGGAAGGGCCTCCGGCGAGTTGTCCAGCAGATCGCCATGGACGCTGCGAAATGCCGCGTAAATGCGGTCGCCGGAAACTGCGACGGCGGCTTGGGTGGAATCGTCGAGTCTCACCCAATCGGCGTCCTTCCATTCACCGAGCTTGCCATCGACGTTGGGAGCGGCGGTTCGCAGGGCCACACGGAGAGTGGAAACACCCTCCCGGTCCTGGCGTGCGGCGTCGCGAAGCAAGGCGTATTCGCCGGCTTTCAGGCGAAGGTCCGGCGTGACGGTAACAGTGCCGGCCGACAGCCGGCGGATGGTATCCAAGCCATCCACCCGGACGATACTGGAATGTTCCTTGCCCGTGACGATATAGAAATTCCCGTCGGCGGTGGCGTTGAGGGTCGGCCAGAAATCCTCGCCGTGTTTGGCCACGTCATTGAGCGACATGCCCCTCTCGGCGGGCAGCGAATCCCAATGCGGCAGGCTCGCCTTGTGAGTGTTTTGGAAAAGTTGGGAAACGAACAGGCCGTCCATCGACATCAGATAGACCTGGCCCGGATCGCCGTTGTAGGCCCAGATCTCGCCGATGTCGGAGCCGGGGACCTCCAGCGGCGGACTGATCGGGCGGGTGGTGGCAAGGAGCTGGCCCGGATACTGGTGCGGAGGAGCGTTGTGGCCTTCGTGGAGTGATGGCCAGGGATTCGGATAGCTCCAAATCCGTTTGCCATCACGAAACCCGCGCAACGGCCCGCCGGTTAGAACCGTGATGCCATCTCCGCCTGGCAGGGCCATGCGCGCGCCTGTGCTCCAGCGGACCTCTTCCGTGATTTGGTATTCCGTCAAATCGGCGGCGTCGTAGAGCGGGACGCCGCGATCGGTGAACCCGCCCGGCTTGAGATGATTTCCATAAGTCGTGGTGATTTCCAGGTCTTGGGAGATATAGATTTCTCCCACCCGTTTGTCCGCCAGATTCCCATCCTCGGGCAACGGAGGAAGCAGCCGGGTGGTCACCTCCCCGGGCTGCACCTCGCCGTCGCCGTTGCGGTCCGACCATGCAAAGAACAACGGGCTGCGGTTCTCGTCGAACTTCCCGAGATCGATCTCTTCCGGCAGCCGCGGTTTGAAACGTTCTTCGCGCAACAGTGGCCAGCCGGACGCGTCGCCCATGGCAGCGACGGGCCGGATGACTCCGTCTTCCATTTGCCATACTCCGATGACCGGCGAGCCGCTGGCCGGCAGGACATTGAACTGGTTGGTCATGTATTGGCGGCCGCCGTGATAGATCGGCATTTGCGCACCGGTCCCCGGCAGGCGGGCGGGATCGGTCGGATCCGGGCGGTGGTAAACCTGCGCCAACCTGCTGGTGCCGTCCTCCCAATCCAGCTCGAACTCAAGCCCGCCCATCGCCTTTTCATCCACATAGTAAAAGCGGGTTTTGTCCTTCGGATCGATCGTGCCACCCCCACCGTAATTTGGCGGACCGTAAAGCCCGCGGACGAATTCGCCCTCCCTCGTCCAGATGCTGATCCGCTTGGGCAGGTAATCATGCTCCGCCACCCAAAGATGGCCGTCGCGGGTGAGGGTGAGGCCGTTGGGGTGATTCATGCGGGTCTCGTCATACGGCCCGGCCTTCGGAACTCCCGCGGTGCCGATGGTGCGCAGAGGGCGCCCTCCCGGCGTGAATACCTTCACATGATGGCTGCCTCCCCATTCGCTGATGTAAATGTTCCCCTGATCATCCAGTGCGACCTGCCGCGGGTCCTCGAGCTTCTCCACAATCACCTCGGGCTGCGGAAGCACGAACCCCGCGGGAATTTTTTCCGGCAGGGTGAAGCGCAGGAGTTTTTCACCCTGCAAGGAGAGCAGCCGCCCCTCCGGGTCGAAGGCCACACCTTGGACCTCGCCCGCGTCGGCGATGGCGAGGACGGTCCCCTCGCGGGCATCGATAAACATCAATTGCCGGTGGCGGTCCAGCGAAGCAACGAGCAGGCCGTTGTGCGCGGCCAGACCGGCGACATAGCGCTTGTCCCGATCGTCCATGACGGGCATCGGGATCCGGGGAATGTTTGCCGTTCCGAACGGATGGGCGAGGATCGGCCGGGCCTTGCCACCGGCCAAAGCGGTGAAGCGAAGTTCCGCTTCGTCCAGATTCTGGTTGCTGCCGGTCGGCCAGCTTGCGGCGGTGTAAACCTCCACATCGTCGAGCGCGTCCGGCCCCGCATCGCGGGCAAGATAAGACGCCCCCGTCCACGCTCCGCCCGTCCAGCGCAGGCCGCGGGTCTTCCTTCCCTCCAGATCCGTCCACACCAGTCCGTCGCCACCCTCCGCAACGAAACTGGCGATCATCACCTGCGGCACGTCCCCGGGCAGAAAAACCACGTCGCTCGGTGGCGTGTGATCCGCCAGCCAGCGGCCGGTGGCGTCCGTGGTCCGCCACGGTGGCCGCCCTTCGGTGTAAACGCTGAACTCGTAGCGCAAGTCCGTCCCATCATGGAAGAGCCCGCGCACGTGATAATCGCCGGGATCCACCAACGCTCCCTGGCTCCGCCAGACTCCGTCCGCCTCCTCGTGGAATCCGCCGCTTTCATCCGCTCCATCCCAATAAACCGTATGCGCCCCGGCGGCAAAAGGGACCTCGCTGATGAGGTTCCTCACTCTCCGCCCCGCCCCGTCCTCGATGACCAGCGTGACGAATCCGCCAGCGGGCAAGCTGAACGGAATCGCGATGGGCGGCGTCACTTCGGCATTGCCCAGGATGGACGCCAGCGGGCCGAGGGTCGGCTGCGATTTCCCGGAGGTGATGAGGCCGACCGCCAGAAGCGGGAAGATGACAAACGAGAGACATTTCATTGGACAGTGTGGTCGCGGGAGGTTTCCGAAGCCCGGAGCCGCCTATACCTGTCACCACCGTCCGGTCTTTCCTTGCCGGCCCTCAGCGCGAGTGCTCGATCGCCTCGCAAATCGCAGGGAAGATCTGGCGCTTTCGGCTGACCACTCCAGGTGCGAGAAACAGCGATTCGTCGAGGCGCTGAAACGGGAGGTGATCGAGCATCCCTTCGCCAATCGCCAGGATCATGCTCTTGTGAAGGGCCACATCCGTTACCGCCAGCACCGTCAAATCGTATTTCCTGTCGGAATGGAGCTGTCGCAACTCGGCTTCCAATTCCTGCCGCCGGGCTTCGAAACCGCGCAAATCGCGTTCCTCCACCTGCGAGATGCTGACGTGCATGCCCTGCTCGGTGAATTCCTTGCGGTCCGCCCCTATGATTTCCTCGGGGGTGCCATTGGCGATGAGGGAACCCACCGCGAAAAATTCCTGGGTGAATTCCTCGGGATCCACACCGGCGATGCCGCTCAGCCATTTGAGCATGCGGCGGTCCAGCTCGGTGGTGGTGGGTGAGGTCAGACAGAGCGTGTCGGACACGATCCCTGCGGAAAGGCAGAGCGCGACAGGGGGGTCGGGCGCCAGATCGCGGTGGTAGAATTTCCGGGCGACCAGCGTGCAGGTGGAGCCGACCGGTTCGTTGAGATAACGGATCGGTTCGCGCGAGACGAGATCGCCCGAAAGCCGGTGGTGGTCGATCACCTCGACGATCTGCGCTTCCTCGACGCCCGAGACGGCCTGCGCGTATTCGTTGTGATCGACGAGGGCCACCCGGATCCGCGGCGGATCGACCAGGTCGGATTTGGCGATCACCCCGAGCAACTCGTCGCTGCCGGCCTCCATGACCGGGAACAGATCCTGGTCCACCGCCGCCAGCTTCTTGCGCAACCGGGAAACGGGCTCTCCGGCAGCGATCGTGATGAAGTCCGTTTCCATGACATGTCGGACGGTCCGGGAGCAGCGGATCAGCGTCGAGGCGCTTGCGGTGTCCTGTTTGCAAAGCAGCAGGACGACGCCTTTCTGGATGGAACGGAGACGGATTTCCTCAGAGACGGTATTGCCGCCGGTGACGAGCAGGGCGCGGGCTCCCCGATCGATCGCATAGCGCTGGACGATGGGGCGGTCGCCGCAGATGACGAGGAACTGGCCGACGTTGCCGTCCTTCGTCGCCACCCGGAGGCGCTTGTCGACAGTGCCTTGCGACGAGGCTCCGACGAGAAGAATGAGTTCCTCCTCCTGCTCGGGCGGCGGAAGTTCCGCACCCATGCTGGTGGCATCCAACGTGTCGGCGAGCTTGGTCAAAGAGGCCAGGACCGTCCGGACGCTCAACCCCTCGGTATTCGCAGGCAGCAGGAGTTTCAGGAGGTCGAAATAGCGCAGGATGCCTCGGGTTTTCCCCTCGCAGTCGGTCACCGGGACGCAGCGGACCTCCGCGGCGAGCATCCGGCGGTAGGCGGTGAGGAACGTGTCGTTGAGTCCCACCTGGACCACCTCGCGGCGGCAGATCATGCCGGCGTTGGTACGGACGTCGGTGATGAGCAATGGCGAATCGAGGTTCGCGCGGTCGAGGACCCATTTCGTGCGCTGCGAAACCTCTCCGCAGCGGGCCGCTATGGCACCCGGTTCTTCACCGGAAGCGTTCAAAAGCGCGGCATGGCCGATGGCGGAGCAAATCGCGTCGGTGTCCGGATTGCGATGGCCGATGACGTAAAAAGGAAACATGCGTGGCATTCAAGGTGACGCTTCGTCCCTCCGATGGCAAGGAGTGGTAGGGCGGAAGGGGGATTTCCAGAGCGCGAATCGGTGTGCTCTCGCTCGACCTCCGAGGCATCGTCCGGTGGATTTTTACATTCCGATCCGTCGGCTACCCACCACCTGTGAGGAAATTCCGCATCATCCTCAAGCCGGCGTCCTGGCTTTTCTCGGGGTGCCATTGGCAGGCGAGGAGGTTGGGTCGCTCGATCGCCGCGGCAAAGGTGTCGCTGCCGTAACATGTGCGCGCGGCGATGAGCGAAGGATCCGCGGGCTCAGGGAAATACGAGTGGACGAAATAAAAGTATGGCTCGTCGCCCAGACCGGCCCAATTCGCCGATTCCGGGGTCAGCGGCACCGCCGAGTTCCAGCCCATGTGAGGAACCTTCAAGCCGGGCACATCGGCAAAGCGGCGAACGACACCGGGAACGAGGCCCAGACCCCTTACCCCGGGAGCTTCCTCGCTCGAATCGAACAAGATCTGGTAGCCGACACAAATCCCAAGAAACGGCTTGCCGGCGGTGAACCACTCACGGATCGGCGCTTCGAAGCCCCGGCCGCGAAGTTGTTCCATGCAGTCGCCGAAATGTCCCACTCCGGGCACCACGAGATGGCTGGCATCGCCGACTTCCGACGGCTTGGAAGCGATTTTCGGCTCGATGCCGATGGCACGGAGCGCATTGGCGACACTGCGGAGATTGCCCGCGCCGTAATCGACGAGAGTGACATTCACAGCGTATCCTTGGTGCTAGGAATTCCTTTCACCCGGGGATCGCGCTCGCAGGCATCGCGGAGGGCGCGCGCCAGTCCTTTGAAAATGGCCTCGGCGATGTGGTGGCCGTCGCGGCCGTAGAGCAGTTCGACGTGGACGTTTGCCCGCAGGTTCGCGGCGACGGCCCGGCAGAATTCCTCTACGAGCGTAAATGGCATGTTCGGCGCGGAAGCAGTGCCGGCGGGCGCCCGGAATTCCAGATGCGGACGGTTGCTGAGATCGACCACGACGCGCGCAAGGGTTTCGTCCATCGGCAGGTAGGCGCAGCCGTAGCGACGAATGCCTTCCTTCGTGCCGAGCGCCTCGCGAATCGCCTCGCCGATGGCAATTCCCGTGTCCTCGATGGTATGGTGAAAATCGACATCGATGTCACCGACGGTTTTCACCGTGAGGTCGAAGAGCCCGTGCTTCGAAAAAAGCGTGAGCATGTGATCGAAAAACGGGATGCCGGTATCGATGGTCGAAACACCCGTGCCGTCGATGTCGATCGACAGTTCGATGGCGGTTTCAGCGGTCTTACGGCTGCGGCGGGAACTGCGTGAAGCGGACATGGAGGACGAACGACCGTGGAGAAGCACTCGGCACTCAGGGAGCCTCCACCTCATCCGCCGCCGCGGACGGTTCCGGATCGGTTTCAGCATCGGGCGCCTCTTCGGCAGCTTTCACCGCCTCCTTGAGATATTCGATATAACGATCTGGGACTTTGGCGGCGGTGACCTGCGTGAAGGCGGCGTTGATCACCGCGGACTCCGCACCGTCCTTGATGGCTGCCATCGTGTCTCGATAGGCTTTCCCGCCGTCGATTTCCATCTGGGAAGAGCCGATCCGGGTGAGTTCCGCTTGCGATAGCCGGACCACTTCCTTGAGAGATTCCTCGTGAAGCGGATGAGGAGTGACCCAGGCATCGCGGCCGGATGCCTTTTCGCGGGCGAAGCGTGCGTCAAGGGCGGCGTACTGCTCCCTGATCGCCTGCTCGGTTCCGGCCCGGGCGTCGGGAGACATCCGCTCCAGCCCGGCCCTCTCCTGCTTGACCCGAGCGGGCAGACTCTTGAGCAGTGCTTCGTTCTGCCGAAGGTAAGCTTGTAAAACCTGACGCATCACCGGCCGAACCTCCTTGTAGGCAGCGGAACCTTCGAAATCCCGTGCCATCTCAGAAAAGAGCCGGATGGCACCCGCCAGAATGCCCTTTGTGGCGGTGTCACGAATCCGGGCTTCAAGCACGCGAGAATCGATTTCGTAGGCATTCGCCCTGTATTCATCCGCCGCAACGAGGGCCCCTTCCATCTTGACCCCGCCGTCGGAGACCGCACTCGCCTCTTCGTTGAGCGTGGCCAGCATTTTCCTGGCATCTCGCGCCCGGGGGCTTTCTGGATGTTCCTTGAGAAATGCGCTCACCGCGAGGATGCGCTCCTCGTACTGGGCGGACGTGAGCAAATCCGGAGTGGGAACGAGATTCTCAATCTCCTCGAAAGCTTTCAAATCTTGCCGAACTCCTTTGATTTCCTCGATATCAGCCTTCGCGACCGTCTTCTCATCTTTGATGGTGGCCGTCACTTGGACTTCCAGCACATACGAATCCCCTTCGTCGCGGAGGATGGAACCCTCAAGGCTGCTGCCATCCTTGAGAATGAAGGTGTCCGCGGCCAATGGAACCGAAGAGAGAAGAAGGCCGAAGGTGATGAAGGGTATCGAACGGGTTTTCATGAATTCGTGGAAATGCTGGGTATCTGCGGGCGAACATTCACTGTTTCCCCACGGAGGGCAAGAGAGCTTCTTTCAGCAAATCTTCATCATCAATCAGCTCGGATTTCCCGTCGGGAAGAACCACCTTCACCGATCCGGGAGGCACGCCATCATCTCCTCCGGCCACCCTGCGGTGGAAGGTCCTCAACGGCAAACGCTGGATGGCAGCACTCAATCCTGCCGGCAGGTCGTCTCCGGTGACGACGGTCACGCCATAGTGTCGCGATACCGCCGCGAGCAAGCGGTCCGTATAGAGGATCGGCCGCTGCGTCACACCCGACGGGAAAGGAACCGTGAGTTCCGACAGGCCGGGAGCGACAGGCCGGCCTCGCGCGGCCAGACGGGCGGAGGCGGACGAGAACAAGCCGGCGCTGGAATCGTCGAAAAGCATCGCCATATCGCTGATGGGCAGATCGATGATCCTGGCGTTCCCAGGAGTTTCTGCGAGATGGCCGTCAGCCGGAAAAAGCTCCGCGGCCGTGGTGGCGAGGTGGGTCGCCCAGTCCACCCAGCTTTCGTCGGAGGTCACTTCCCCCACATCGAGCGCCGCCTGGATGGCGAGAGCGTAAAGAAACGCGCGGCCTGCGGTGATCGATACCGGATGTTCCTGGGTGAAAAGACGCAGCCGGGAACCATCACTGAAAGCCTCCTTGGCGCGGCCCAGCAAGCTGGCGGCGTTGTCGCGGTGGGCCTCGTCTCCCGTCACCGAATAGGCGGCGGCGTAGGCGGATACCATCCGGAAGGTGCTTGCCGCGTGCGGGATTTCATCCACAGGCCGGTCGCCCAGGCGCTCGGCACGGGATTTCACCAACAACTTCCGCGCGGACTCATACCGCGGGGCGAACGCCACAGGGTCCATCCCCGCCCGCGCGGCGAGCTTCGCGGTATCTTCCGACAGTCCGATCGAGTTGAAACGGAAGTGCTTGCGGAGGGGATCGGATTCGGAGGCCAAGTTGCCGAGGTCGCGCATCCCGGTGAGGCGGATCCACCAAGCGGCATCTTCCGGCGGCAATAGTTTTTCAATGTCCTCGACCTGCCAGAGCCAGTCGGCGGTTTCGGAGGGTGATTCGACCCCAAGGGAAAACAATCCCTGCGGAGTCCGGTAGGATCGTTCCGCAAAGGTGATGAGGCCCAGAGCGCGCTCCAACGCAGATGGATCCCCCGACGCACGGTGGACCTGAATCAGGGAAAACGCCGCCCGCGCCTGGCTGATGCAATCGCGGCTGAAAACCGGAAGGTCCCAGCCACCTCCCCGGCGCGACGAAAAAAGTCCGCCATCCAACGGATCGAACATCGCGCTGGGGAGAACGTCCTCGGTCAGCCCGCGGATGGTTTCAAGGCACCGGTCGCGGATCTCGGGATGAATGCCCGGCTGGATGGCCGTGGTCGCCAGCAGATCAAGAGTTCCGGCCGGAAAAAGTCCGCCCGCGAGATCGAAGGTGCGCGAAACGGGATCGTAGAGGGAAGCGAGCTGGCGGATGGCCGCGAGGGTTTCCTGCGCGGGGTCCTCACCGGTCTGGACGTCCGCCGCACGAAGGCGCATGCGTTCGCCGCGGGATTGGTTGTCGAGAGAGCTGTTCTTGCGCACATAATCCGGATCATCCCTCCACATCCGACTCACCATGAGATGAGACTGGCGGAACACCTCCACGCTCCCCGCGGCCGAGCCGGTCGCCGGCCGCGATGCGACCGAATCGCCCGCAGGACTCAACCAGAGGAACAACGGCAACGCGAGTCCATGCCCCTGTTCCGCGCAAAGATCGGCGGTCAGCAACCCGATCTCGCGGCACGCGTCAACATCGATCACCACTGGCACGTAGTTGCCGTTGATCGTTTCAACCAGCGCGGGGTCCGCCGCCAGTTTGGCGAGAACCTCTTGGAACGTCGGCTGCTGGGGCAGGACAATCACCGCGAAGATCAGCCGCTTGGAACTTTCTGCCGCAGCCAGGACCTCCGGTGTCCAGGGCTGCCAGTGGATCGGCGAATCGGCGACCCGGGCATGCACCGCACCGGGTGCCGCCGCCAGCGTGTTGGCCCGCATTGCCGCGGGCAGATCGAGAATGCCTGACAACTCCGCGGCGGGCGCCTCCGGCTTCCGGCAGGAATTTCCCGTGAGAACGGCTAACAGGATCGGCAGCAGCGATACGAGCCGTCGGAAGCCAACGGAAAATAGGGAATGGTTCATGTTGGAGAGGGACCGCGGATTCCAGCGTCCCGCGACCCTCTCAGCATGAAGAAAAGACTTCCGATGTGACAAGCGGAAGCTAGGGTCGACGAAGAATTCCCGCCGTCGAGTGATTAGCATTGCCGTTTCCAGTCAAAAAGGGGGGGTGGGTAAAACCACCGCCTCGATCAATCTCGCCCATTCGTTTGCCCGCGCAGGGGTCAAGACCCTGCTAGTGGACGCCGATCCGCAAGGATCCGTCGGACTCTCGCTCACCCGCCAATCGCGTCTACTCACCGGGTTTTACGATTACCTCGCGGATCCGGGGATCCCGCTCGACCGGCTCGTGGTACCGACCCGCCTGGAAACGTTCTCGCTGGTGGCCAGCGGTCAGGCGAGCGATTACGAAGCCAGCGGCGGCGGCATGGGCGCCCATCTCGCAAGGGTCCGCGCATTTTTGCGGAATGCGGCGGTCAGGGGCTTCGATCTCTGCCTGCTCGATACCGCCGCCGGCCTGTTCGGAGTCACCGCGGATGTGATCGCGTCAAGCGATGCTGTGATTATCCCCCAGCAGGCGGAACCTCTGGGCATCCGGTCGGTTCCGAAACTCCTGGAAGGCCTCAACCGCCTGCGGGTGATGAATCCACGCCTGACGGTGCTGGGCGTTTGTCTCACGATGGTCCAACACGATCTTGCGGAGAGCCTCGAGGCCGCCTCGGCCCTCCGCCAACTGCTGCCGCACAACATGGTTTTCCGGACGGAAATCCCGCGCGACGGGTTGTTCATCCGGGCGAGCGCCCGCGGTCTGCCGGTGGGTGTGCTGGAGGAGGGAGCGGGCGCGCAGGCGATTTTCGACGCGTTGCGGGCGGAGATCGAAGACAAGCTGGACCTGCATGATGGCCACCGCGCTGTCCGAAGCTGATGGACCCGATCAATCCATGGCTGGATCCCGCGGAGGTCAGGCGCCTGGCCGAAAGGCTCATGGTGCCTCCCCGCGAAGCGGCCCTCAACGTCGGCGATCCGGGATTTGACGGCGATTTCGTCGGCTATGATGCGAGCACCCGCATCCACCCGACCCCACCGTCCCAGACGGTTTCCCCTTCCGCTCCCGAAAGCCCCCTCCCTGAGGCCGAGTCCTATCGTTTCCAAGCCGCGCCTCCGCGGGCGACCGACCCAGTGCCCCCTCCGGAGCCGGACCACGAGGAGGCCGCCAGCCCGTCCAGCACGGAACCGGAAAGGCACGAGCCGGAGGCCGCCGATCCATCCCCACCCCCCGCCGATCACCCCCCACCCCCCACCCCGGCCGACGCATCTTCCCCTGTAGAAACGAATGGCGAACGCGGACCGTTTCTGGAACGCGTGAAACATTTCCGCAACTGGATGCACGAGCAATTTTCCGCTACCGGCATTTTCATCCTTGATCGCGAGGGTTCGGTGATTTTCGACGAAAGCGGTCACGGCCGACTCCACTTCATGGCCCGCAGCCTGGCTCTTGCATCCCGCCGCCCGGGTGCGACCGGGGGCAATGTGCATGTCAAAGTTGGGGCCGGCGCCACTTTCGAGGTCATCCCGGTGGACACCGCCTATGGCTGCCTGGTCCTCGGTGCCGTCGTCCCCCAATCGCTCTCCCCTGTCTCGGTCACCGCGGTGATGGAGGCTCTCGCGATGATTGCCTCACCACGGGGCGGCGATTCCTAGCGCAGGCCGGGCGCAACCGCGGTCGAGGCGTCCGGCCGTTCACCGCGTCCTTCGGTTCTGCCTCGAGATCACGATCGTCGAGGTCACCCCGCAACCGACGATGATGCTCATCAGAATCCAACCGCAGTATCTCTGGGTTTCAATCTGGTCGCTGCCGTCGAACACTTCGCCAGGTTCCTTCGGGACTCTGGCCTCGTGGAAAGGCAGCGGTTTTTTCAATGCCAGGAACACGTTCCGCATCCGCTCGTTGCGATAATCGTTGCGGAAAGTTTCCGCTTCCCGAACCAGAAGATCGATCCGTTCGTTGACGAAAAACTCGGATGCGGGTCGGGCTTCGGGATCGTCCTCCGGCCACACCTGCATCGTTTCCACCTCAATCTTGGAACCGGTGCGGGCAATGCGGTTGATACGGCTGACCAGTTCCGCGGCCTCCGCCGGAGTGCTGGCTCCTGCCGCCAGCAGGCGTCTCAGCCCTTCTTTGAGAAGTTCGAACCGCTGTTCCTTTTCGCTGCCCGCAGGGGCCTCGCTATCGCGACCGCGGTCGATCCACCGCTGGAGCCGGATGCGCTGGATCTCGAATGGATTCCGCGTCGCCTGCGCCACCACCATCGCCTCATAACAATAGCGCAGCGGCATGATGACGGATGGAACCGGCGCACCGCCCCGCTCGCGGACGAACCCGGCGTCCTCGAACAGACCCCGGTTCATCTCTTTGAATGGCACCAACGCCCCCGCCAGCAGCATTTGCGGCACCAGCAACAAGGGCACGGCGGTCAAGGCGGCCCGTTCGGATCGAACCAGCGAAGACACAACCAACGCCATCGCCGTGCCCGTCCAGGCGGTGGAGGTCATCCACAGCCAGTGATAGAGCAGCATGCCCTCGATTTCCAGAAAGTGGTTTCCCACGACAAGATAGGCCAGACATTGCGCGGCCGCGACGATTGCAAGGGCCGCGAACTTTGCCACGACATAGGAACCGGCCCCGGGATGGCAGTTCCGCTCCCGCCGGAGAATGGCCCGGTCGCGAAGCACTTCAGTGGCCGAGTTGGTGAGGCCGAGAAACATCGCGACAGTGACGCTAAGGAAAAGATAGGCCGGAATGTGCAGCGCGGTCGCGAACTGATAGGGACCGCTGGGTGAGGATCTCAGCGTGATCGAGATCAGCGCGGCCAGAAGCGGCGCCTCGAGACAGGTGCTGTAGATGGTGCCACGGTTGCGGAATTTCGAGAGGAACGAGCGCAGGAAATGGGTCGCGAACACGGCCACCACCGCTTTCACCCTGCGGGAAGGCTTGGGCGGGATCGGCAGACGTTCGGGCGGGCCGCGATCACCCAGGCGGGTGACAGGACCGGACCCCGGTTGCAGGGAACGCAGCAGAGCCACGCTTTCATAACGTTCCTGCCAGAACGAGGGCGGGAATCGTCGCACCGCGCCGCTGTTCGAACCGCCGCCGATCGAGCTCAGCGGCGTTTCCAGAACATCGAACACGAAATCCGCGCCCAACGGTGCCTTGGCGGTCACGCCAGGATGGGAAATGGACAGCTCCTCGCAGGCATCGCGGAAGTAGCCCACCATCCCCGCCGGCGTGCCGAAATAGGCGAGCCGTCCGCCCCCATCGAGCAGCAGGACCTTGTCGAATAACCGCAGCACCAGCGCACCCGGCCGATGCAGGGAGGCGACCACGATTTTCTCCCGGGCCAGCGATCGCAGGGTTTCGGCGACGTGTTCGGAATCCTTGGAGGAGAGCCCGGAGATGGGTTCGTCGAAAAGGAAAACCTCCGCGCGGCTGCCCAGATCGACCGCCAGGTTGAGCCGGCTGCGCTCGCCGCCGGAAATCGTTTTCTCACCCGGCGCCCCCACCCGTCGATTGGCGATCGATTGCAATCCCAACTCCGCCAGATTGCTATCCACCCGCCGTTCGTGCTCCGCCAACGAAAGGGCCGGTCGGCGGATGGTGACCGCATGCCTCAGGTGCTCGCGAACCGTCAGTTGAGGATTCAACGCCTCTTCCTGCGGCATGTGGGCAATGAAAGGCACCAGTTGCTCGCGGTTCTCGTAGAGCGAGCAACCATTCAGTTTCACTTTGCCCCGCGTGGGCTGCCGCTGGCCTGAAAGCACTGATAGCAGCGTGCTCTTGCCACTTCCGCTCGGCCCGATGATGCAGAGCATTTCGCCGCGCTTCACCTCGAAATTCAGGTGATCCAACGCCCGCGCCTCATGTCCGAAATCGTGGATCAGGTCCTCCACATTGAGCGATTCGATCTGCGTGCGCTCTTCATCGAGGAATCCCTCGCTGAAACGGCAGCGCACCGCCTGGCTGCCGGACAGCCGGATCAGCGAACCGTCACGCAGCAGGGCGCGTCCTTTCACCGCAATGCCGTCCACAAGGATCGGGCCGTTGCTTTCCCGGACCTCCAGCTCTCCTTCCGCCCGCTGGTCGTCGAAGCGGATGAAAAGCACCGTCCGCGGGGAGAGCCGCTGACCCAGCAGTAGATCACCACGCTCCAGGGCATAGGCGTCGTTCGAAACCAGATATTCCTGGCGGTCGTTCGCCAGCCGAAAACGCCGGCCGGACTGGGTGGCTTTCTGCCGCAGGGCATTGATGGAAAGACTGAAGCCGGACGCGTCACCCAGCCGCTCGTGATTGCGACACGTCACGATGTCGCCCTTCCGCAGCGGACCGTGGCTTCCGGCGTGCAGATCCGTGTCCCGAAGCGCTTCCACCTCCGCGTCGAGACCGAAGCGCACCCGCAGCGCGCTTTGCCGGCCTCGCGTCCGCTCGGCAGTCAGGCCGTCCACCCCCGCTTCCAGATAGATGGCCGGGGCGTTGCCGGTGCGTCGCACGTTGAGGAAAAACACCAGATCCTCGTAGCTCAGCGTCCAGCCGGGAACGACCAGCGGCTGCCGTTCACGCATGCGGAAAAAAGATCCCGTCTCGACCGAACGGCCGCGGACCCAGAGCGGCGCCGCCCCCGTGTTTCTCACCAGCATGAGATCGCCCGCGCGATAGACGCGGAACTCTTCCTCGCGCGCGGCCGGCGGCAGAACCACATCGGCGCCCTCTCCACCGAAGACCAGCCGCTCGAACGGCAGATCCGCCGACCCCGCATCGCCACGCATCTCCCGCAGGATCGCGGTGCCGAAGTCCGGCCGCCCCAGCCGGCGCATGAAAATCTCGAAACTCGCCCGGCTCCGATCCGAACGGCCGGAGGCGTCCACCAGGGTGTAAAGCTGAAGGCCGACCGCGAGTTTTCCCATTTCGTCCAGCGTGTCCTTGAGCTGCACCGCGAGGCCCTGGAGGGGCCGCGGGCTGCGCACGGCCCGCTGCAAACGGCGGGCCAGCCAGCCGTGGTCCACTTCGGGAAACGCGCTGCGAAGCATGTCCAATATCAGGTCCGCCTCGATCGGGCTCAACGCGTCGTCGAGGGTCGCGAATGCGGCGAATGCATCGATGAGCACTCCGACATGGGCATCGGATCCTGGACGGAACGCCCGCAGTCTCCCGACTCCCGGCACGCCCTGCAACCAGCCCACGTGCCGGACCCGTCGCCTCGGCGGGTCTTTGGGGTCCTTTTCACGCAGGGGCATTTCCACTGCCGCTTCCTTGCCAGAGGGATCGGTCCGCCGCAAGACCTGCGCAAAAAAGGGGTTTTCTTTTCGAGGCCGTCGTTTATTCTCGATTACTCCCGGACGGGAGACACGAGCCCCACCCAATGGGGTGCATCGCTTCGCAGTCCGGGTTTTTCACGCCCATCATGTCCGATTCCCCGAATTCCACTCCTCCCGGCAACACCCCCAAAGGTGGCCCGGGTGATTCCAGCGGCTTCAACTGGAGGCTCTTTGTGCTTCTGAGCGTCGCAATGCTGATTCTCGCAGTCGCGTTCTGGCCGGGGATGAACCGGCCGTCGAATGCCATGACTTACTCGACGTTCCGCAACGCCTGGGACCAGGAGCGGGTGATCGTGGACGACGAGACAAACCGCCCGCTCAAGGTGGAGACCAGCGACACTTCCAGCGATGCCACCATCACCGGCTGGGTGGAACCACCGTTTGTCGATCCGGCGGTTCCGGAAACGGAGGAATACAACTTCCGTGTTCCGGTCCTTCAGGCCGACCAGATCCGCGAGCTGCTCGGGGACGACATCCGCATTGTCCAGACGGATGAATCCCCCGCTTCCGAAGATGGGGAGATCCGCACGCTTTCGCTCGCTGAATTCCGCAGGGCGCTTGCTTTCGATGAGGTCAAGTCCGGCGACCTTTTGAACCCGCTCCGCGTCGTCACGACCCCTGGCTCCACCGACGCCATCATCATTGGCAAGCGCGTCGCGATCACCAACCGCGAGAAGAAGAAAAACGCTGATGGCACGCCCATCGCTCCCACCCCGTTTCGGGTTACCGTCTCCATTCCCATCCTCGGCGACGAACTCAAGAAACTGGTTCAGACAGAGGCCGCTTACACCCGCAACACGGACTATCTGAAAGGCGCCCTTTTCACCTTCCTGCCGTTTCTCCTCATCATCGGCCTCCTTTTCTTCCTTTTCCGCCAGCAGATGAAATCCGCCGGCCGCGGGGCGATGTCCTTCGGCAAGTCCAAGGCCCGCCTGCTCACCATGGACCGCAACAAGGTGACCTTCAAAGACGTCGCCGGCATTCAGGAGGCCAAGGAGGAACTCTTTGAGATCGTCGATTTCCTCCGCGATCCGCGGAAGTTCCAGAAACTCGGCGGCTCGATTCCCAAGGGCGTCCTCATGGTTGGCTCCCCCGGAACCGGCAAGACCCTCCTCGCGCGCGCCATCGCCGGCGAAGCGGACGTGCCGTTCTTCTCAATCTCCGGCTCGGACTTTGTCGAAATGTTTGTCGGCGTCGGCGCGTCCCGCGTGCGCGACATGTTCGAACAGGGCAAAAAACACGCGCCCTGCCTCATCTTCATCGATGAGATCGACGCCGTCGGCCGGCACCGCGGCCATGGCATGGGCGGAGGCCACGACGAACGCGAGCAAACCCTCAACCAACTGCTCGTGGAGATGGACGGCTTTGACACCCAGGAGGGCGTCATCATCATCGCCGCCACCAACCGGCCGGACGTGCTCGATCCGGCTCTGCTCCGCCCAGGCCGCTTCGACCGCCAAGTCACGGTCTCCCTGCCCGATGTGAACGGCCGCGAGGAAATTCTCCGCGTCCACGTCAAGAAAATCAAGCTGGCTGCCAACACGGACCTAGCCGTCATCGCCCGCGGCACCCCCGGATTCTCCGGAGCCGAGCTGGCAAATCTCATCAATGAGGCCGCCCTTCTCGCCGCCCGAAAGGGCATGAGCGCAGTCACTCTCGCCGAGATGGAGGAAGCGCGCGACAAGGTCCGCTGGGGCCGCGAGCGCCGCAGTCTCGCCATGTCTGATAAGGAGCGCATCGGAACCGCCTGGCACGAAGCCGGCCATGCTTATCTCAACATGGTGCTTCCCCACACGCACCCGCTTCACAAGGTGACCATCATCCCGCGCGGCCCTTATCTAGGCGCCACCATGTATCTGCCTGATGGAGACAAATATTCCACGCAGAAAAAGGAAGCGCTCGCCAACCTCATTGTCACCATGGGTGGCCGCATCGCCGAAGCATTCCACAGCGACGACATGTCGAATGGTGCGTCCGGAGACATCCGCCAGGCCACCGCTCTGGCCCGCCACATGGTTTGCGAATGGGGCATGAGCGACCAGCTCGGCATGGTCGAATACGGAGAAGGCGACAGCCCGGTCTTCCTCGCCCGCGACGTCGGCAAAAGCCGCAACTACTCCGAGGAAACGGCCCGGGTCATCGATGCCGAAATCAAACGTTTCATCGACGACGCCTTCGAAACCGCCACTCGCATCCTCACCGAGAATCGCGACAAGGTGGAGCTGATCGCCAAGGCACTGCTCGAATACGAAACCCTCGATGCCAACCACCTGCGGGACATCATCGACCATGGTGAGATGCGCAATCCGCCCTCCGTACCCAAGCCGCCGCCCGTCCCCGACGAACTGCGGAAAAAGCCGGTTTCAAAGGCCGCCGGCGATGATCGTCCTGAAGACGACGGCCCGATCCCCGGAGCGGTCGGAGCGCCGGCCTGATCCTCCGGCTGGAAGTTTGAAATGCATTTCGCCGCCCCGAGCCGGG
>JBBSJY010000054.1:0-23247 GCA_038256845.1 Verrucomicrobiales bacterium
AGGCACGGTGCTTCCAAGCCTACGCTGTGCGGGAAAAGTGTTACGATCTCCTCCTCAGGACGCTGCGGGCGCCCTCCGCCGCCGACGAGCCTTTCGAGGCCGGAGAGAAAATCTCCCGCCTGTCGGAGCGAATTGGGGTCTATGCGGCCTATCCGAATCTGGTGTGGCATGCAGCACGGTTCTCCGATCCAAGGGAGAATGGCCCGGAGGAATTCGGGGATGACGGGAGGCAGTTCCCCTTTCCGGAGGTGCTGCGGAAAGTCGACAGCGCCATGCGGGACTGCATCGGGAAGCAGCTTCCGCGGGAGGCGCCGGAGCTGGCGTGAGGTGGTGCGGGCGGTTCGGATGCTTTCCTAGCGGGTGCGCCGTTCCCGACGCCAGCAGCCGGTTTCCGGCGAGGGAGGCGCGTGCGCTCCCCGCCGCCGTTCGCGCGGCGCGCCCGTATGATCGGAACCGGTGGGTCCACTCGGGGAGTTTCCGGACCCGCGGGTGCCGGCCGGGGCACGCATCAAGCGAGGATCTTTCGGATGACTTTCATGGGCTCCACGCCGGTGAGCCGCTGGTCGAGGCCCTGATAGCGGAAGGTGAAACGGTCGTGCTCCACGCCGAGACAGTGGAGAATGGTGGCGTTGATTTCGTTGATGTGCACCGGGTCCTCGACGGCGTTATATGAGAAATCGTCGGTTTCACCGAGGCTGACCCCACCCTTGATTCCCCCGCCGGCCATCCACATGCAAAAGTTCCGCGGATGGTGGTCGCGGCCGTAGTTGTCCGCAGTCAGCGAGCCTTGGGAATAGACGGTGCGGCCGAATTCGCCGCCCCAGATGACGAGGACGTCGTCGAGCATTCCGCGCAGTTTCAGATCGGTCA
This sequence comes from Verrucomicrobiales bacterium, assembly GCA_038256845.1. Classification (GTDB taxonomy): domain Bacteria; phylum Verrucomicrobiota; class Verrucomicrobiia; order Verrucomicrobiales; family Akkermansiaceae; genus Luteolibacter. The sequence goes on from JBBSJY010000054.1 coordinate 871, forward strand.
CCAGCGCGGCGCAGGCCTGATCGGTATCGCGGCACTGGTTCCCCAGTTGGTTGGGAAGATCACCGTGCGAGTCCCAGCCGCGGTGCATGATCTGGACGAAACGGACCCCTCGCTCGACCAACCGCCGGGCGAGGAGGGCGCTGGAAGCGAACGATCCCGGATTCCTCACTTCCGGCCCATAAAGATCCATGCTGGCCGGCGATTCCTTCGAGAGATCGGTCAGTTCCGGCACGCTGGTTTGCATCCGGTAAGCCATCTCATACTGGGAAATGCGCGTCTGGATGTCCGGATCGCCCATCTTGGCAAAATTGCGGGCGTTGAGGCGGCTCAGGGCGTCGAGCATCGCCCGGCGGTCGCTGGAATCGACGCCCGGCGGATTTTCCAGATATAGCACGGGATCGCTGCCCGAGCGCAGGACCACGCCGGAGTGCTTGCCGGGCAGGAAACCCGGGCCCCACATCCGGCTGAAAAGCGCCTGCGCGTTCGAGCCGTCGGGAAAGCGCGGCATCAGGGCGACGAATGCCGGCAGATCGTTGGTTTCCGCGCCGAGGCCGTAGGAAAGCCATGAACCGATGCTGGGCTTGCCGGGAACCTCGGAGCCCGTCATGGCGAAGGTGCAGGCGGGGTCATGGTTGATCGCATGGGTGTGGACGGTTTTGATCAGCGCGATGTCATCGACGATTTTCGCGGTGTGCGGCAGCAATTCGCTCACCCAGCGGCCGCACTCGCCATGCCGGGCGAATTTGAATTTCGACGGCGCGACGGGAAACCGGCTCTGGCCGCTGGTCATCGTGGTGATGCGCTCGCCGAGGAACGTCTTCGGCAGGTCCTTGTCGAACTGGTCGATCAGGTTCGGTTTATAGTCCCAAAGGTCGAGCTGGGAGGGCCCGCCGTTCATGTGCAGGTAGATGACGGCTTTCGCCTTGCCGGCGAAATGCGGGAGGTCTGCCAGCGCCGGATGGACGGCGGAGGACACGGCCGACGCGGTGCGGGCTCCGAAAAGCGAAGCCATCGCCAAGCCGCCGAGACGCAGCCCGGTTTCGCCAAAGAACTGCCGGCGGGTCTGGAGCAACTGGTGTTCAAACAAGGGATTCATGGCGGGATCAATTGCGGACGACGGCTTCGTCCAGATTGAGAACAAGATTGGCGACAAGCGTCCAGGCGGCGAGCTCGGGCGCGGGGGTATCCGGCGGCGGCTTGGATTCGCCGAAAGCGATGGCCTTTTCCGCCTCGGCGGGCGCGGCTCGGTATTTGTCGAGTTGCCGATGGTAGAGTGCCAGCACGGTCGCCGTTTCCTCTGCCTCCGGCAGGCGCGCGAGAACCGTGCGGAACGCGAAGGCAACACGCTCCGCGGGGGCCTCCGCCGCCGACATCATGCGGGCGGCGAGCCCGCGGGCAGCCTCGAAATGCTGCACGTCATTCATGAGCTGCAGCGACTGGAGCGGGGTGTTGCTGCGCTCGCGGCGGATGCACGACTGCTCGCGGTTCGGCGCGTCGAAGTTCGCCATCAGCGGATGGGGCGCGGTGCGTTTGAAAAAGGTGTAAAGCGTGCGGCGATAGAGATCGTCGCCGGTGGACTGCTGATAGAAGCGGGTGTTCGACCCGCCGAATCCGACCGGCTCCCAGATGTTGGGCGGTTGATAGGGATTCACGCCCCGGCCGCCCATCTGAGGACGCAGGAGCCCGCCGACAAACAAGGCCTGGTCGCGCAACTGCTCGGCATCCAGCCGGAAGCGCGAGGCCCGCGCGAGCCGGCGGTTGCCAGGATCGCTCTGCCAAAGCTCGGGAGCCGCGAAACTCCGCTGGCGGAACGCCGAACTGGTGAGCATCAGTCTGGCGAGTCTTTTGACATCCCACTCGTTTTCCTGAAACCAGAGGGCGAGCCAGTCGAGCAATTCCGGGTGGGTCGGCAGGTCGCCTTGCGTCCCGAAGTCATGGCTGCTCTCCACCAGCCCGGTGCCGAACATCTGCTGCCAGAAACGGTTGACCGCCACGCGCGCGGTCAGCGGGTTTTCCGGCGCCACCAGCCACTTCGCCAGGTCCAGCCGGGTCGCACGCGAACCCTCTTTCTGCAGAGGTGGAAAAATGGCGGGGGTGTCGGGTTCGACCTTTTCACCGGGTTGGTCGTATTGGCCGCGCAGCATCACGAAACTCTCGCGCGGCTGCGGAAGGTCCCTGAAGACAAACGTGGACGGCACCCCCGCGTCGAACTCGTCCCGCTCCCTGAGCACCCGCGCCAGCTCTTCGCGCACGGGCCCGAAATCCTCGCCTGTTCCGGCGCATACTTGCTGAATGTAATATTCCCGAAGCCGCTGGATTTCTTCCTCTGATAGCGATTTTTCCGGACCCTCCTTAAGCAACTGTTTCAGATCGTCCGGCACACTCGGTGTATCCTTTCCTGCCCGCTCGGCACGCCACGCGGCGAAGGACAGGGCCGGATCCGATGCCGGATCGTTCCTGCCGATGACTCCCATCCGGTCGAAATAAACCGTGCCCCCGTAAACCGTGAAGGCGTAGCCGGTGACCTTGGCGCCGGCCGCCAATCCCAGATCGGATCCGGCCACCTCGAGCTTCACCCACCGGCCGGCTTCCGGCAGCGGGCCGGCGACGAATCGCTCGCTCGTGCCCTTCGTTCCGAAGTCGATGACATCTTCTCCCCACACCGCCCGGTGCTTCCATTGGTCGGAGTGAAACTGGATCATCACTTCTTGCGGCGGGTCCTCCGGATCCAAATAAACATGCACGACGAAGAGCGGCTCTTGCGGGACTTCCAGCGCCTGGGCTCCCGAGGAATAGTGATCCTGGGCCATCGCGGTCCCGCCGCGTTTCAGCGAAAGCTTTCCGCTGGCGACGGGAGAATCGACCAAGGTGGTGGGGTGCCCATGGGCCCCCACCTCGGCTCCTTGCGGGAATCCATCCTCAAACCAAATTTGTTCCCGTTCGTTGACGGGAGGCCTGGGATCCTGCTCGGCCGGGTCACGATACTCGAACGAAGCCGCCTTCTCCGCCATTGCCTGCCGCTGCGTTTTCTCACGCTCGGAGAAAGTTTGCATCGTGGCATCGTAGCCGTCGGATTTCACTTTCACCACCGGCTGGGTCAGCAGCGCGTTGCCGTCCATCGCGGGATCGGCATTGGAATGGAAAAAGGCATAGAACGAATAGAAGTCCTTTGCCGTGATGGGATCGTACTTGTGATCATGGCAGACGGCGCATCCGGCGGTTAGCCCCAGCCAGACCTGGGCCGTGGTGCTGGCGCGATCCACGGCATAGCGGAAAACATACTCGGCATCGATGCTGCCGCCCTCGCCGGTTGTCACGTTGCAGCGGTTGAAACCGGTGGCGATGAGCTGGTCCTGGGTCGCGCCCGGCAGCAGATCGCCAGCGAGCTGGTCGATGGTGAACTGATCGTAGGGGAGGTTCCGGTTGAACGCGCCCACCACCCAGTCGCGATACGACCAGGTCTGTCGCTCGTTATCGAGATGCAGCCCGTGGGTATCCGCATAGCGGGCGACATCGAGCCAGTGGCGAGCCATTTCCTCGCCGTAATGGGGCGATGCGAGGAATCGATCCACCATCCGCTCGTATGCCTCGGGTTCGGTGTCGGCGAGAAATTCATCCACCTCCCCGATGGTGGGCGGGAGGCCCCGCAACGCCATGCTGACCCGTCGGACCAGCGTGGGGCGATCGGCTTCGGGAGAAAAATCCATCCCATCGGCCCTCAGCGGGGCGGCGATGAAGAGGTCGATCACCGACCCCGCTCCGTCCGGAACGGCGGGCTTGCGCGGAGCTTCGAAAGCCCAATGTTCCTGCCACGGAGCCCCCTCCTCGATCCATCTCCGGATCGTCGCCTTCTGGTCCTGGCTGAGGATTTTGTGGGATTTGGGCGGCGGCATCACCTCGTCCTCGTCCGTGGTGCTGATCCGCTCCCAGACGAGACTTTCGGCGGGATTTCCCGGCACGATCGGGCGGAAGCCATGCTTGTCCGGTTTGAATGCCTCCTCCTGCACATCCAGCCGCAGGTCCGCCTTGCGTTCTTCCGCATCGAATCCGTGGCAGGCGAAGCAGTTTTCCGAAAGGATCGGCCGGATGTCCCGGTTGAATTGCAAGGGCCCGGCTGCCGCGGCCACGGTGGTCCAGGTGAGAGCGAGGGGAATCAGGCGGCACATCCCCTCTCCAACGCTGATCGAACGTGCGCTCTGTCATCCGCCGTCCCTCACCCACTCCCGTCACCCGTTTTCTCTCGCATCCTCGCCGGAAACAGAAATTCTTCCCCGATCCGTTATTCCCCGATGAGCACCTTTGGCATTCGCCCCTACCGACTGGACGATCTCGACGAGATCCATGCCGCCGCGGAGGAATCCCGCCAACATGTCGGCCGATGGATGAGCTGGCTGACTCCCGCCTATTCCCGCGAAGACGCCGAACAATGGGTCGATTACGCGGTGGCATCCTGGCAACGGGAGGAAGCCTACGAACACGTGATTTTTGACGCGGCGGATCAGACGATCATCGGGTCCTGCGGCCTCAACCTTTTGAACCGGAAGGATATGGTCTGCAATCTGGGCTATTGGGTGCGGGCATCCCGGCTCGGCGAGGGCGCCGCACGCCAGGCCACTCTCCTCCTCCGCGATTTGGGATTCGGAGTTCTCGGCTTCAATCGGCTCGAAATTGTCATCGCGAATCGAAACCGGTTCAGTCGGAACATCGCGGAAAGCGTGGAGGCGACATACGAAGGCATCCAGAAGTTGCGATTGAAAGTCGGCGAAATTGCCCATGACGCCCACATGTACGCATTCCTCAACCCGGCAGCCCGACGAGAATAGCCCCCAACCTTTCATTCCAAAACCCCACCCAATGCGCCCGATCCTATTCCTGATCCTTCTCTCCGCCCTCGCGATCGCCGAGACCAAGCGCCCGAATCTCATCTGGATCATGGCCGACGATCTCGGCTATGGCGAACTCGGCTGCTACGGCCAGAAGATCATCCAAACTCCCCACATCGACCGGATGGCCGCGGAGGGCATGCGCTTCACCCAGTTCTACGCGGGCGCCACCGTCTGCGCGCCCTCCCGCAGCGTGCTCATGACCGGCCAGCACCACGGACGCACCCGTGTCCGTGGAAATTCCGGACGGGATAATCCCGAAGCCCAAGCTCTCCGCGATGGCGACATCACCGTCGCCTCCGTCTTGAAAAAGGCCGGCTACACCAATGCCCTCAGCGGCAAGTGGGGCCTCGGCGATGTGGCCGGCGCGGAAACCGGTCTGCCACGCCGCCATGGCTTCGACTCGTTCTTCGGCTACCTCAACCAGCGCCACGCCCACAATCACTTCCCCGACTTTCTCTGGCGAAACGAGACCCGCGAGGAAATCCCCAACGAGGTCGTCCCGGTCGGGCCCGACGGCGCGGGTTATGCCACAAAGCAGGTCGCCTTCGCCGACGAGCTGTTTGCCGATGAAAGCATCCGCTTCGTCCGCGAGAACAAGGACAAGCCGTTCTTTCTCTACTGGAGCATGGTCATCCCCCATGCCAACAACGAGCGCACCCGCGAACTTGGTGATGGTGCCAATGTCCCGGATTACGGTCCCTATGCCGACAAGGATTGGCCCGATCCCGACAAGGGCCACGCCGCCATGATCACTCTCATGGACGGATACGTCGGCCGGATGTTGGATGAGTTGAAAAAACTCGGCATCGATGACAACACGCTCGTCATTTTCACCAGCGACAACGGCCCGCACAACGAAAGCCGCCATAACCTGGAGCGCTTCGATCCCTCCGGCCCGTTCAGCGGCATCAAGCGCAGTCTGACCGATGGTGGCATCCGCGTCCCTTGCATCGCCCGCTGGCCCGGCAAGGTCGAAGCCGGCTCCACCACCGGCCACGTCGCCTACTTCGGCGATCTCATGGCCACAGCCGCCGACCTTGCGGGAACCGAAACTCCGCCCGACCGCGACTCGATCAGCTTCCTCCCCACGCTGCTCGGCGAGGGCGATCAGAAGGAACACGAGTTTCTTTATTGGGAATTCCACGAAGGCGGTTTCAAACAGGCCGCTCTCTATCAGGGACGCTGGAAAGGCATCCGCAGCAAACGGGACGCGGAGTTGGTTCTTTTCGATCTCGACAACGATCCCGCCGAAGCGACCGATCTCGCCGCCAAACACCCGGAGCTGGTGGATAAAATCGAGACCTATCTCAGCTCCGCCCGCAGCGAGAATCCCGACTGGCCGATCAAATGAGCCGCCATGCCACCACCCTCGCAGCAGTCGCATTGGGTCTGTTAGTCCATATCTCCGCCGCGCCTTCCAAACCGAACATCCTTTTCCTCTTCGCCGACGACCAGGCCTTCGACACCCTCGCTGCGGGCGGTCGGGCCGACATCGAAACGCCCCATCTCGATCGTCTCGCGAAGCGCGGCACCACCTTCACCCATGCCTACAACATGGGTTCGTGGTCCGGCGCGGTCTGTGTCGCCAGCCGGACCATGCTCATCACCGGCCGCAGCCTCTGGAAGGCGCACGCCGTTTCCGGCCGCCTCGGCAAGGAACTCGAAGCAGGCCATCTCTGGCCCCAACTGATGGCCCGCGCCGGATATCAAACCTATTTCACCGGCAAATGGCATATCGATGCCGACGCCACCAAAGTTTTCGAAATCACCAAAAACATCCGCGGCGGCATGCCGGAGGACGTGCCCGAAGGTTACAACCGCCCTCTTGAGGGAAAGCGCGATCCATGGAGCCCCAGCGACCCGAAGTTCGGCGGCTTCTGGGAAGGTGGCAAACATTGGAGCGAAGTTGTCGGCGACGACACCATCGGTTTCATTGAGGAGGCGCGGCACGAGGAAAAGCCCTTCTTTGTCTATGCCGCCTTCAATGCGCCCCACGATCCCCGCCAGTCGCCGCAAGAATACATCGACAAATACCCCCTCGACCGCATTTCCCTGCCCACGGGGTTCCAGCCCGACTATCCTTACAAGGACGCCATCGGCTGCGGACCCGATCTGCGCGACGAAAAGCTCGCCCCTTTTCCCCGCACGCCCCACGCCATCAAGGTCCACCGCCAGGAGTATCATGCCATCCTCACCCACATGGACGCGCAGATCGGACGCATCCTCGACGCCCTCGAAAGCTCGGGCCAGGCCGACAACACGTGGATCTTCTTCACCGCCGACCATGGCCTGGCCGTCGGCCACCACGGCCTGATGGGGAAGCAGAACATGTATGACCACAGTCTCCGCGTGCCCTTCATCATCGTCGCGCCGGGCGTAACCGCGGAAGCGAGGATCCGCGCACCCATCTACCTTCAGGACGTGATGGCCACCGCGCTGGACCTCGCGGGAGCGGAGGAGCCCGATCATGTCGATTTCCACAGTCTTCTGCCGCACCTGGAAGGAAGTCCGAGGCCGGCCGTGCGAAAGCATATCTACGGTGCCTATCTCAATCTCCAACGCGCCGTGATCCACGACGGCTGGAAATTGATCGTCTATCCGAAAGCCAAAATCACCCGTCTTTATCATCTCGAGGAAGATCCCGACGAACTCCAAGACCTTGCCTCCGATCCAGCCTTGGCGGAGCGCATCGGCTCGCTTTTCCAGCGCCTCCAGGCCGCCCGGGAAGAATTGGGCGATCCGCTGGCCCTCACTCTTCCCAGCGTCGCCGACCAGCGCAACTGACCCGTCGAATCCACTGGCAAACCCGCCTCTACGATCCCGATGGTGGCGATTCCCAGAACGCCAAGCTGCTCGCCGATTACATCGATGAAATCGCTTCGCCTTGGGTGGGCTCCTATTTCACATCGGAAATCACCAGAAATTCGGCAAGCCGGCCGAGTGGATCCGCCAGCTCGGCAAGCGCATCGTCAAGCTCGACGTCGAGGATTGGGGAGTGGAAAAGGCCTTCTGCAAGATCGGCGAGGGTGACGTCGACTGGTCCGCTGTCCGCGCCGCCCGCGCCGGGATTCGCTACACCGGCTGGGCGACCGCGGAAGTTGCTGGCGGCGGCCGCGATCGCTGCGCGGAAATTCTCGCCAACATGCGCAAACATTTGCTCGGCGCCCGAGGCGGCGCGCGACCGGCCGGCCGCAGCCACGGATTGCGCCAAATGTTCGCACTTCCCCGCTGGCTGGGCGGCTGGTAACACCGCGGCCCCATGCGTGCCGACCCAACCACTTCCCGCTGCTCGGCGATTGTCGTGGCGGCGGGATCGAGCCGCCGGATGGGGTTTGACAAGCTGGCCGCATCGCTCGCGGGCATTCCCGTTCTACGGCGGACGCTTGATGCGTTCCTGGCGGCGGAATCAATCTGCGATATCGTCGTGGTATGTCCGGAAGAACGCTGGCCAATGCTCGCCAGTGGTGAATTCCCCAAACCGGTGAAACGGGTGGACGGCGGCAGGGACCGGCAGGATTCGGTCGCGGCGGGCCTGGCGGCGATTTCCTCCGCTTTCGTTGCAATCCACGACGGGGCGAGGCCTTTGGTTTCCGGTTCGGATATCGATCGTTGCGTGGCTTCAGCGATGGAGCACGGCGCGGCGGCCTTGGCACGGCGGGTGACTGAGACGCTGAAACGTTCGGCCGACAGGGATTTTTCGGCCGAGGCCGTCTCCCGCGAGAACCTCTGGTTCATGGAAACCCCCCAGGTCTTCGAAACGGCCTTGTTGCGCTCGGCTTACGCGGCAGTGGCGAAAGCGGGTCTGGCAGTGACAGACGAGGTGTCGGCGTTGGAAGCGATCGAGGGACGGGTGAAACTGGTGGAATCGACGTCGCCCAACCCGAAAATCACGACGCCGGTCGATCTGGCGTTGGCGGAGGCGATTCTCAAATCATGAGCAAGGCAACTTACGATTGGCGGCAACTGCCGGGCGGGCCGCGGCTGGCGGTGGCGACGGTGGCGGATTCCGAATGCGCGGCGCTTTCCATCTACATCCCGGCCGGCAGCCGCGATGAGGCGGGCCTGCCAGCCGGTCTGGCGCACTTCGTGGAACACATGGTTTTCAAGGGAACGGAACGTCGCAGCGCGCGCGACCTGAGCATGGAGGTTGAAAACGCAGGCGGCCAGATCAATGCCTGCACGTCCGAGGACCAGACGGTTTACGAAGGTCGCGGGGAAGCCGAACTGATGCCCCTGCTCGCGGATGTGCTCGGCGACATGGTCTGGCAGGCGACCTTCCCCGAGGCGGAAATCGAGGTGGAACGGGAGGTCATCGGCGAGGAAATCACGATGTACCGGGAGTCGCCCGCGGATCACATTGGTGACCTGATTTCAGCCGCGATGTGGGGCTCGCACCCGTTGGGCAATCCGATTTCCGGCAGTTTGGAATCGATCCTGCGGATCGACCGGACCGCGTTGGCGGGTTTTCGCGACCGCCATCATTTCCGCGAGGATGTGGTCATTGCCGCAGCGGGTCCTTATTCCATCGATGAAATAACGGCGATGATCGCCCCCTATTTGCCGGGACGATTCCATCCGCCGGAGCAGGCGGAGGATTTCGACCGGTTCGCCGCCCCGGCAGCGGAGGTGGCCGACGAGCGGGACACCGACCAGCTCCAACTGGCGATGGCGTGGCACACCCCCGGCCGCCACCAGAAATCTCGCCACGCCCTGCGGCTGCTGAGCCTGATGTTGGGCGAAACAGCGAGTTCACGGCTCTTTCTGGAACTGCGGGAGGAGCGCGGGCTATGCTACCAAATCGGCAGCGATGTGACGCTTTTCCGCGAAACCGGAGCCTTCGAGATCAGTGCCGGACTCGACCCCGAATCCAAAGAGGAGGCGATCGCCTGCATCCTGCGGGAAATCGATTCGCTGGTCCGCGACGGCCCGCGACCGGGCGAACTGGACCGGGCGAAAAAACTGACGATCGCCCAAAGCAAGCTGGCCTTTGAATCCACCGGCTCGCACGCGGCATGGGCGGGCGAGGGAGTGCTGGATTTCAAGAAAATCCCCCTGCCGGCCGAGTGGCGGGCGAGAATCCTTGCCGTGACCGATGACGAGGTCCGCTCGATCGCCGCGGAGATCTTCGGCGGCCGGTCACCCTCGGTCGCGGAGATTCGGCCGGTTTGACCCGCTCTTGAAAACCCGCTCCATTGCCCTTGTGCCCGATCCTTTCCAACCGTTTACCCGGGAACATCTCATTGCGGTCGGCGTTGGCGCCGCAGTCGTGGCGTTCTGGCTGATGGCAGGAAAGCGCGGCGGCGACTCCGAACGCCGGGCGACGGCATTGCTGGCATTCCTCAATTTCGCAACCTACCCGCTCGGCCAGGCAGCCTGGCTGTCGCTGGACGCACAGAAGTCGCTCGACAACCACGTCCCGCTCCACCTCTGCGACATCGCCTCGATCACGGCCGGATTTGCCCTCCTCACGCGACGGCCGCTGCTCTGCGCGCTCACCTATTTCTGGGGCATGGCGGCCACGTTTCAGGGCCTGCTCACCCCGAACATCGCCGTGGGATTTCCGCATCTGCCGTTCCTGATGTTCTTCGTGCACCATTTCGCGATCGTGGCCGCCGCGCTCTATATTCCGGTCGTGCTGGGCTGGCGGCCGAGGTCACCGATTTGGAAAAGCCCCGTGGAGGTCTTCCTGTGGTCGGTGGTGTATCTGGCCGTGGCGCTGACCGCCAACAGCCTGCTTGGCACGAATTTCGGCTTTGTTTCCCGCCCGCCGGACAACCCGAGCCTGATCGACCACCTGGGGGCGTGGCCGTGGTATCTGCTGTGGATGGCGGCCATCGCGATGGCGCTTTATTTCCTCCTCGCCCTGCCCCTGTCCCGCCGCCCGCCGGCAAAATAAGTTGGTTCCCGAGGCTTCCGGTTTATGGTCCGCGCGATGAACGAAGCCGCCGCCGCGACCCCCGGAAAGAAAGCCAAGCCCCGTGTGAACGTCCGCCGCCCGGACGTAATGGAGCGGGTCTCCGCGGAAGTGGCGAAACACTACAATTCATCCATTGTCGAAAAACTCCGGGACCGTGGCGGCCAGATCAGCGTGGGCAACACGACTCTCCGCCTCGCCCAGCAATTCGGCTTTTGCTATGGCGTGGAGCGCGCGATCGACCTCGCCTACGCCTCCCGCCGGGTGTTTCCCGACAGCCGGATATTCCTCATCGGGGAAATCATCCACAATCCTGAGGTCAACCGCCAGCTGCGCGAAATGGGAATCGTTTCCCTGCCTTGGCAGGCGATGGACGGGAGTTATGACAATCTGGCGGAGGATGATGTCGTGATCGTGCCGGCCTTCGGCGCACCGACCACCTTCATGAACAAGATCGCCGAGCGCGGCTGTTATGTCGTCGATACGACCTGCGGCGATGTGATGAAGGTCTGGCGGCGGGTTCGCGGATATGCCAAGGACGGCGTGACCTCGATCATCCACGGCAAAGCCAATCATGAGGAAACCCGTGCCACCGCATCGCGCGCGCTCGGGGAAAGTGGCGAGGGGCATTATCTCATCATCCTCACCCTCGCGGACACCGAGATTGTCTGCGATTACATCCGCAACGGCGGCGACCGCGAAGCTTTTCTTTCCCGCTTCACGGAGGCCTGCTCGCCCGGCTTCGATCCCGACCTCCATCTCCGTCAGGTCGGCGTGGCGAACCAGACGACGATGCTCAAAAGTGAAACCGAGGAAATCCAGCGCCGCATCCGTGCCTCCATCGTGGACCGCGACGGCAACGACGCCGGGTTTCTCGTTTTCGATACCATCTGCGGCGCGACCCAGGAACGCCAGGACGCGCTTTTCGAGATGTTCCGGACGCCCATGGATCTTCTGCTGGTCGTCGGAGGTTACAACAGCTCGAACACCGCCCATCTGGTGGAAATCGGCGAAAAGGAGCTGCCGACATTCTTCATCCGGGACGCGAGCTGCATCAAGTCGCTGGAGCAAATCGTTCACTACGATTTGCATCGCGATGAGGAAGTCACCTCCACCTATTCCCAACTCCTCCTGGGCGAGAAGCCGGTGGTGGTCGGCCTCACCGCAGGAGCATCCTGCCCGAGCAACCTGATCGAGGACACCATCGTCAAGATCTTCGAGCTCCGCGGAATCGGCCGGGAAGCGCTGACAAGCCTCTAGGCGTATTTCATGAAGGCCATGTGGACTTCGGAAGGAATGTCCAGCAGCGCGTAATCCTTGGCGGAAACGAACAGCAGGCTCTGCTTTCCTTTTCCCAGCATCTGATTTTCGGAGCCGAAGATCTGATGTTCCAGCGTGCAAAACTTGCGGTTGAAATCGGCGATGCGGATCTTGACCGTGATCGTATCGAACTCCTTGGCCTCGCGGACGAACTTGTGTTCGAAAGACCGCGTGAGGATGAAAAACTTGGTCGTCTTCAGGTCGAAGTCCGGCATTACCACGTTGAAGAACAGCTCGCGGGTCTTCCCCACATACATCGGATACATGCCAAAATAGACATTGCCCACCGAGTTGGTGTCCGCGTAGGTGGCAAGGGTGGAATAGACGAACCACTTGTCCTCGAAATGCCCGCCCAGCGCGTGTCCGTCCTGCGGCGCGAGCACTTTCGAGGAGGCAACCGCCGGAGCGGACTTTGCGATCGCCTTGATCGCGGGAATGGCTGAGGCGGCCTCCATCACCTCTCCCGCCCGTTCGGTCACGATTCGCAGCAGATCCGTGTTGACCACCAGCCAGATGACATAAGCCAAGGGCAACATCGAGCCCAGGAAGAGCAGCGAGTTCTGTCCGTTGAAATAGCCGAAAGCGAAAATCACCACCGACATGCTCGCCATGGAAAACATCCGGATTTGCGGCAGCGGTTGCTGCGAGTTGGGGACAAAGCAGCGGGCGATCGCCAGCGCGGCGTAGCCCACGAAAAAGGACGCATAGAACACCATGAAGTATTCCAGCTCCAGCCGCGCGATCACGGCACCCAGCGTGATGACACCCACCACCAGAAAGGTGGGGATTGGCGAGCCGAGGATCTGCTTCGGTATCAGAGAGACCAGCATGTTCTGGCTTTTCTCCACCCCCCTGCCGAGAAACCATTTGAGCGCGATATAGCCACTATCCAAGGTGCTCAGGATGCAAATGCAGAGAAACGAGAAATAGGCGAGCGGCAGCCAGCTTCCATCGGCATGGGCATCCCTGAAATAACGGGTGATCAGGTCGTGCGCGTAGTTGAAGGTATCCAGTCCCTGCCTCGGTTCGATCGTGACCGTCCCGTTTGACATCACCCAAAACGCCAGGCAGCCGTGGAAAAGCAGCAGCAGGAAAAAGATCGAGCCACCGAAGAAATAGCTGGTCCGGATCGATGTCTTCTCGCGATGGATCTGGATCGCCCGCTGCCAATGCTGGAGATCCAGCCACGGCCCCACCAACAGGCCGACGGTCAGCGGAATGGCATACCCCAGAAACTGCGGTCCCTGCCAAAGCCCGGCTTGCGGCGATGTCCAGATGAACGGATCGGGGACGGTCGGTGCGAGCCCGATGAGAATGATCCCGATGCAAACGAGGATCAACCCGCCCAGCATCGCATGGCCCACCTTGATCTTGCCGATGCCGAATTCCTCACCGAACAGGCAGCCCGCCGCGAGGATCACAAACACGATCAAACATAGATAGAGGCCGTACAGCGCGATCTCGCCGTTTTCCCCATCTCTCAGCGGCGCGAGGATCAGCGGCTCGAACAGATAGCTCACCAGCGCGAATACCGTGAGCGACAGCGCCAAAATCTGATAGAGATAGAAGATCAGCCGGAACGGCTTGGAGAACTTCTCAAAGAAAATTGCCAGCGACTCCTGCCCCCCGCTGTGACGCTTCGCCACGATTTGGGTGAGGAAGCCGAAAAGCATCAGACCGAGCGCGTTCGGAATCGCGAACATCAGCAAACCCTGCAGCCCGAACATGAAAGTCATCTGGACGCTGAAGAACAGCCCCAACCCCCACATCCATGACAGGGCGACGGAGTTCCCCCAAAGCAGCGCGTTCAACCAGCGGAAATTCATGAGTCGTGGAAGCAACCCGCGATCCCCCTGCCGGGCAAGCCCGATTGTCCCGCGGCACTTGCCCCGGACGCGGAACCGGGGCAAGTTCCGCCCACTGACATGATCCGCCACCGCGTCACCTGTGGATTCCTCTTGTGGGCCGCTTGCCTCGCCTTGCCACTCTGCGTGGCGGAGGAGGAACCGGAGGTATCGGGGAAATCCTTTCCCGCTTTGTGGGACAACAAGCTCCCTGCCGGGAACGGCCGGATCGGCGCATGGGTGGAGGATACGCTTGATACGACCCGGGTGACCGCCGCCCTGCTCCCGGCCACTGACGACGACGGGTCGTTCCGGATTTTCCGGGAACCCCACGCCATGTCCCGGTTCCTCCAGGAGGCCGACTCCGGCGATGGGGTGGCGATTCTTCCTCCCCTCCCGGAGCCACAGATCCGGCTGGAAATCGGCTGGCCAGGTGGCGAAACCTCCTCGGGCTTCAGCCGCAGCATCCGCACGGAGGACGGCCGCCTGATCTCCACCCATCGCCGGGGTCGCGCCACCATCCGCCGCACGATCCTCGCCAGCAGGTCCGGTGATGCCATTTTCATCCATGCCATCTCCGATCTGCCGGGAGCCCTCGGCCTGCGGGTCCGCCTGCTGCCACCCGCCCCCCAAACCGTCGAGATCGCGGACCGCCGCCAGCTCGTTTCAAAGGGAGAAGGCGCAGTTCTCTCCCACGCCTGGGTCCTCCCCTTCGAATCGGACGTGGAAACAGGCCCCGATCAAAGCATCATGATCCGCGGAGAAGGCGAGGCGCTCGTGATTCTCAACCTCGCCGCCGCGCCGATGGCCGACGGCTGGCTGTCGAAAACCCTCGAACGCCTGGGCGAAACCTTCGATTCCGGCCATTGGCCGCCGAATCCATCGCTGGTCTGGCGAGGGATCCTGGAGCGGGAGTCGGAGCGGAACCCTTGATTTTCCCGGCATTCGAGACGGAGGAGATTTACCATTGATGCCCGGCCCCGCCCCGCGTTTACTTCGCGGGCCGCGACGACGGCCACCGCTTTCAATGATCGAAAACATTCGTAAATATACCGGTCTGATGATCGTGGTCTTCGTGATCCTCTTCATCAGCTTCTTCTTCATGGATACCAGCGCCCTCCAAAGCGTTGGAGGGGGCGGCGGCGTTTTGAAAATCGATGGCCGCACCTACAACGAGAAGGACTACCGGCGCTTGGGCAGCGGCGCGTTCGAGCTCACTTCCAGCCTCGCGCAGTCGGGTGACCTCGCCCTTTACCAGTTCATCATGGGCCTCACCGGCGGAGCCATGACCCCGGAAGAAGCGGCCCGGAAGTTTTTTGTCGGCCGCATGATTCTCCGCGATGCCCGCGACGAGTTCGGCGTCCACCCCGGCGAAGAGGAGATCTCGAGCTATTTACGGACCATGCGCGCCTTCGCCGGCCCGGACGGCGCCTTCAGCGAGGAAATCTACCGCAATTTCCTCGAGCGGGGCATCGGTCGGCTCGGGATGACCGAGAGCGACCTTCGCGAACTGGCAGCCGATGTCCTCGTTTCCAAAAAAATCGCCGAGATCGTCGGCTCCGGCCTCGGCGTCGACCGGACCGCGATCGCCAAAAACCTCGCCCTCGAAAACCAACAGGTCACGGCGGAACTGGGACGCCTGGATCTCGCTCCCTTCGAGGATCAGATCGAGCCGACCGAGGAGGAGATCAAAGCCTACTGGGAAACGCTCCAGGATGCGTTCACCACCGAACTCAAACGGAAATTCAGCTATATCATCGCCACTCCGGAGCTCCCCGAAGAACCCGGGACGCCGGCCGTGGAGCCCCCCCTCCCGGACGATGCGTCGGATGAGGCCAAGGAGGCCCGCAAAGTGGCGGACGAGGCCCGCACCAAGGAGGCCGCAGCAATCGCCGACAAACGGCGCGAGAAACAGCTCGAAGTCGACAAGTCGGTCGATGATTTCCTCTACTCGCTCGAGCAACAGGCGGGCGCCGACTTCGATGAGCTCGCCAAGGAGAACGGCTGGGAAATCAAGACCACCGGGATGTTCCCGCGAGGCGAGGCCCCGCCCGAACTGGACGTGAACCTCCGTGCTTCCACCAGCGGCGGCACCGCGGTCGACCAGCTTTTCAAGATTCCGGCCGGGGGGGACCCGTTCTCCAGGATTTCCGAAGCGATCGCCATCGGGGACGGCCAGTGGCTCGTCGCCCGCCTCGACGAGGAGGAAAGCCCGAGGCCGAAAACCTACGAGGAGGCTCGCGACGAAGCCCGTGCGCAATACATCGCGGAGAAGGCTGCGGAGGCCCTGAAAACCGCGGCCGATGAGGCCATTGCCAAGATCAAGGAAGCCATGGATTCGGGAAAAACCTTTGAGGAAGCCGCGGGCGAAGCCGGACTGGAGGGCATCAAAACCGTGGAATCCTACAACCGTTTCTACCGCCCGGACGGTGCGACCGAGCCACCCAACCTCTTCGAGGCCACGCGATCGGTCGATCCCGGCGCCTTCACGGAAGTCATCGTCGAATCCGATCGCGCCTTCATCGTGCGGGTGGTCAAACGGGAGGTCGTCAAAGATGAAATCACGGATGCCCGGCTGGACAGCGAGGTCACCTCGCGCGCCAACGAGAACGAAACGATCGCCTTCCTCTCCTGGATGAAGGCCCGCACCGACGCCGCCAACGTCGAGCCGCTCTGACAAATCCGGCTCCCGCTCGCGGCGGTTGCGGTCCGGGCGGCCGTAAATCATCTTTCCCACCGATGCCCGACAACGATCTCCAGACGCTATTCGACGACGCGAACGGTCACCTCGCCCTCGGCGAACTTGATGACGCCGTCGCGCTCTACCGCCGCTGTGTCGCCGCGGATCCGGACTTCTTCGACGGCTGGCACGCGCTGGGAATGGCACTCCTGAAAACCGGCCACACCAAGGAGGCGATCGGCTGCGGGCTCCAGGCCGTCACCCTCCGCCCCAACGACCTGCTCGCTTGGACCGGGCTCTCCCAGATGTACGTCCGCGATGGCAACATCCCGGAAGCGGAGTCTGCGAAAGCCAACGCCCGGATCCTCTCGATGGGTGGCAAAGTGTTCAGAGATTCCCCGCCAGCCGATCACTGATCCATTCACACTTTCCCCATGTTCTTCCTCACCACCGCCATCGATTACACCAACGGCTCGCCCCATATCGGCCATGCCTATGAAAAGGTCCTCGCCGACGTGATCGCCCGCTACCGCCGGCTGCGCGGAGACGAGGTGTATTTCCTAACAGGAGTTGATCAGCACGGCCAGAAAGTCCAGCAGACCGCGGAGAAGGAAGGGGTCCATCCCGCGACATTCGTCAAACGCACCACCAAGAAATTCTCCGCCCTCTGGACGACGCTGGGCGTTCACTACGACGGCTGGGCGGAAACCGTCGACGACCGTCACAAGGCCTGCGTGAGGCAGATCCTGACCGATCTCAAAGAGCAGGGGCAGCTCTACAAGAAGTCCCACAAAGGTCACTACTCCGTCCGTCAGGAACAGTTCCTTCAGGATCGGGATCGCGACGGGTCGGGGAACTTCGGCGCGGAGTGGGGCGAAGTCGTGGAGATTGAAGAAGAGAACTGGTATTTCCGCCTCAGCGACCACACGGCATGGCTCAGGGATTTCATCGAATCCCGCCCCGGCCACTTCGTCCCGGCGTTTCGCAAGGCAGAGCTTCTCAACGCGCTCGAGCGTAACCAGGGCACCGACCTGTGCATATCACGGCCGAAGGAACGCCTGCGCTGGGGCATCGAATTCCCCTTCGACGAAGGATATGTCACCTATGTGTGGTTCGATGCGCTCATCAACTACATCTCATTCGCCGGCTACCATGCCGCGCCGGATTCCGGGTTGCCGGAGTTTGACCGGATCTGGAGTGGGACACCGCTGCATATCATCGGCAAAGACATCCTCATCCCCGCCCACGGCATCTATTGGTTGTGCATGCTTCATGCGATGGGGTTCACCGATGCGAGAATGCCATGCCTGCTGGTCCACGGTTTTTGGAACAGCCGCGGTGGCGACAAGATGTCGAAATCCACCGGCAACATCGTCGACCCCGTGGTGCTTGCCGAAAAATTCGGTGTCGACGCCGTCCGGTACTATCTGGTCCGCGACATCGTCACCGGTCGCGATTCCGACTTTGATCTCGACCGGCTGGTCATGCTTTTCAACACGGAGCTCGCCAACGAGCTGGGCAATCTGTGCAACCGCGCGCTCAACATGAGCCAGCGCTTCACCGACGGCATCCTCGGACATGGCGGCGCTTTGGCAGATGAGGATATCGCCCTCCAAGCCTCCCTGACGGAGTCCGTCGCCGCCTACCGGGTGGCCATGGATGAATTCGACGTCTCGAAAGGTTTGGAAGCGTTGAACCGCCATGTGGTGCATTGCAACGGGTATGCGGAGCGCATGAAGCCATGGGATCTGAACAAAGACCCCGATCAAAAGGATCGCCTCGCGACCGTTCTCTATCACCTTGCGGAGAGCGTCGCCCACGCGGCGGTTCTGCTGTCTCCCGTCCTGCCGGACGCGGCCGCCAAGCTCGCGGCGCAACTGAACCTGCCACTGCTCGTGACCCTCAAGCTTTCCGACCTGAAATGGGGACTGCTTCCCGATGGCCACACGCTCGGCAAGCCGAAGCCGGTCTTCCCCCGCATTGTCATGGAGGAGAACCCGGACCAAACCGCCTGACGAGCGGATTGCGGGGAAACGACCGGTTGACGGAATCCCCGCTCAGGCCACGTTGCGGGCATGCCGCAAACATTTCTTCTGATAGGCGCCAACTCTGGAATCGGCCTTGCCACCGCCAAAGCATTGCTGAAGCGGGGGGACACGCCGATTGCCGCGAGCCGCACGCCCGGCCCCCTGGACGAACTCGGCATCTCCACCCAGCCGCTGGACTTGGAAAACCCGGGCGGTCTGGTGTTGCCGGAGACTCTCGACGGCCTGGTCTACTTTCCCGGCAGCATCACCTTGAAGCCGTTCCACCGGCTTACCGCGGAGGATTTCCTGAATGATTTCCGAGTCAACTGCCTCGGAGCGGCGGCACTGATCCAGGTCGCGCTGCCCGCATTGAAACATTCCCGCTCCGCATCCATCGTCTTGTTTTCCAGCGTGGCCGTCGCTCAGGGAATGGCCTTCCACGCCTCGATCGCCGCGGCGAAAGGCGCGGTGGAGGGGCTGACCCGATCGCTCGCCGCGGAGCTGGCACCGAAGATCCGCGTCAACGCGATCGCGCCCTCGCTCACCGACACCCCGCTGGCCGGCGGCTTGCTCAATTCCGATGCCAAACGGGAGGCCGCCGCGAAACGCCACCCGCTCCAACAGGTTGGCGATCCCGGCGACACCGCCGAGCTTGTTGCCTTCCTGCTTTCCGACGTCTCGAAATTTCTAACCGGGCAGATCATTCGACCGGACGGCGGACTGTCATCCGTCCGCACCTTCTAACAAATCCATGCGAACCATCACCGCGGAGGACATCTCGGCCATGGACAAACCGGTCCGGGTCCAATTCGCCAATTCCCTGCCCGGCGCGAAACCCATCTGCCTCATCGGCTCCTGCGACTCGCTGCGACGCTCCAATCTCGCGCCGTTTTCCAGCATCGTCCACCTCGGCTCTGATCCGACCCTGTTAGGAATGTTCAGCAGGCCTGACGTGGTCGAACGGCATACCTTGGCAAACCTGCTCGAAACGCGGCACTGGACCATCAATCACCTCCATCCCGGCATCCTGGAGGCCGCCCACCAATGTTCGGCGCGTTATCCGAAAGAAATATCCGAGTTCGAGGCAAGCGGGCTGACCGAACATTTCGAAGGGGATTTTCCCGCCCCGTTCGTGGCGGAGTCCCGCTTCCGGCTCGGCCTTGAACTGGTGGAAACCGTGAGGATCGCCGCCAGCCGCACGACGCTGGTGGTCGGCCGGGTCGTGCTGGTCCAGATCGAATCCGGCCGCCTTTCCGAAGACGGCTCGATCGATCTCGACGGTCTCGGTGCCCTCGCCTCGACGGCCCTTGACACATACTTCGGCCTTCGCCCGCTCGCACGGCTCACGTACGCGAAGCCCGATGCCAAGCCCCTGCGGATCTGACATCGCAGATCTGACATTGCGGCCGGACCGCCAGCAGTTAACCTCAGGGCTTGAAACCTTCTCTCGAGTGGCGCCAGCGGGCTGAGATGCTCACCCCACCTCTGCCTTGGGACCGGCCCAAATGGCGGGAGCGCGGCGGCGAGACCGTGGTCCTGCTTCACGGTCTGTGGCGTGGCTGGCGGGCGATGGAACCCCTAGCCCGTCATCTGGCGTCCCAAGGTTTCTCCACCCTCAACGTTCCCTATCCCTCCGCGCGCCTTCCCGTCCCCGCCCTGGCCGAGCACGTGCGCCGCCAGGTGGCAAAGGTCGCCGGAGATAGGCCGGTTCACTTCGTCACCCATTCCTTGGGTGGCATCCTCGCCCGCACCCTTCTGGCCGACCCTTTGCCTTGGCAGGCAGGGAGATTGCTCATGCTCGCGCCGCCCAACCAGGGCAGCGAGATCGTGGACTGGGCCTCAGCCCATCCATGGGCACTCCGATTGCTCGGTCCCGCGGGTGGGGCGCTCGGGAAAAATGGCATCCCCAGTTCCCTACCTCCCCTGCCTGAGGCCATGGACGCCGCGGTCATCATGGGCAAACGGCCGGGAATCCCTTTCTTCAGAAAGCTCCTGGAGGAGGAAAATGACGGCATCGTCTCCGCGGCCGGCGGCCGGATCGCCGGATTGCGCGGCTTCATGATTCTGGACGCCGACCACACGTTCATCCCGATGCATTCCGAGGTGATCCGGATTTGTCCCTCATTTCTCAAATCCGGGGCTTGGCCCGATCAGGACCGGCCGAGCGGCTTTTTGAGATAGTTCTCGTCCCTCAGTTTCCTCAGGTATTCGAGATACCGCCGCTGCGCGTCGAGATCGGGATCGCTTGCCTCGTCGGGACAGGCACCGAACTTCTTCCAAGGCCCGTGCGGCACCTGAGCGGCCTCGACGAAGCGCCAGTGCACCTTCTGCCCGGACCTGAGCTGGAGGTAGTCGCGGATGGCTGGCGAGATGTCGATCCCGGCCGCACCGTTCTGTGCGGTCTTCGGCGGCTTGTTGCCGAACACATACTCCCAGTCGTCGGTCACCCCCGGACCGCAGTCTTCCCACTGGCCGTAGCAACTCCGACTGCCGTTATAAATCTGGATCCACTTGCCCTTGCAGACCGTCCTTCCCGGTTCCGGTTTCGAGCGGGAGAACCATGGAATCACCCTGGGAGCCTCCCACTTGTGGGCCCGATGATTCATCAGGTCGTTGTAGGGCAGGGCGATGTAGAATGGGTTGAGATTTGGCAGGAATCCCTTCGGCCGGAACTCGCCGGTGGCATGATCGGCGATCCGGTTCGCGGGGTCCGGATCATCGTAGCCACCGAAATTCGACGCCCACTTCGTGTCCCATGAGGATTTGTCGTTCGGTGTCGGATTGCGCGGGGTGGGTTTTTCGCCGATCCAGAAGATCGTCGCGGTCACGTGGGTCTTCCATTGATACAGCACGCGGTCACCCGGCGGGGAAGAGCGGGCAGGCGTAGAGTAATGGGAACCCGAATGCACGGTCACCCGAGGTGTGATTCCCTGGGTCGCGGCAGCCGCCGCTTGGCCCGTCATGGTTCCGCTCGCCGAGAACCAAAGGGTGGCCGCGAGCGCAACGATTGCAATGTGAGAGGGTTTTCTCGGCATCTCCAGAAGGGCCTGCGGAAAGCCATCGCCCGCCGCAATAGGGAGGCAGTCTGGCAAGCTGTTTCCCGCCCTGCAAGCGAAAGGGACCGGGAAAAATCAGGCGGCCCGCCGTCGGCGCAGCAGGCCCAGCGTCGAGAGCGCGACCAGTGCGGCGGCGGCGGGCTCGGGAATCACAATCATGTCAGGGGCGGTGTCGCTCGTGAGGTAAATGAATTCCGCTTGCGGGAAATTATACACGTTCGCCAGATAGAAATCCGCTCGCGCCGCCACCTCCAAGCCGTCGTCTCCCTGTGCTCCGCCCTGGTTGATCCGCACGTTGCCATCCAGAAGCGTGAGCGACGAAGAGTTCTCGGAAACGGTTTCCCAGATGGCCATCTGCACCGCTGCGGCTTCCAGATTGGTCCGGCCCGAAGCCCAGTAACCGCCGACCAAGCGGGCGATCACATCCCGGTTCTCAAGCGTAAACGGATCCTGAACGGTGTAGATCACGGTATCCCCCACGTGGATGTCACTCTCGGGTTCCACGCAGAAGCCGTCGAACTCGGAGAAAACATACAGTCCCACTCTGTAGTTCCCAAAGGCGCTGCCATCGAGCGTGACGCTGAGTGGAAACTCCGGAGGAATTCTCTCCAGCGTGGTGGAAAAAGAGTTGGAACGCGCGGTCGCGGATG
>JBBSJY010000055.1:0-22947 GCA_038256845.1 Verrucomicrobiales bacterium
CGAATACACTGCCAGCACCGGCATCCGCTATGACTTCGATTCCGGTTTTTACGCCCAGACCTCCGCCCGGGTCGCGGGTCGCACCCGCTACGACGCAGCGAACGGCAGC
The DNA here is from genome assembly GCA_038256845.1 of Verrucomicrobiales bacterium. Taxonomy (GTDB): domain Bacteria; phylum Verrucomicrobiota; class Verrucomicrobiia; order Verrucomicrobiales; family Akkermansiaceae; genus Luteolibacter. Next base: position 110 of record JBBSJY010000055.1, read on the forward strand.
GCCTTCACCCAGGACTCCTACGTGCTTTGGGATGCGGAAATCGGCTACGCGGCGGAACACTTCAGCATCGCCCTTTACGGACGCAATCTTCTGGACGAGCAGTACTATACCTTCATCAATCCACAGGTGTTTGCAGGATCGCCCGGCAATCCGCAAATCTTCGGCCTTCGTTTCAGCACCATGTTCTGACATCCATCACGCCCGCGAAGCCGTTTCTCCGGCCCACCGAAACCCAAACCGATTTCATCATGCGTCCCCTACTTCTCACTCTGCTGCTAACCGCCCCCCTTTTCGCCGACGTCACCGGCTGGCTCAATTGGCGCGGTCCGCTCCACACCGGGGTTTCGCTCGAAACCGGACTGCCGGAAAAATGCGAGCCCGGGACGGAACTTTGGACATCTGACGTCAAGGGCGCCGGCACGCCCGTGATCGCGGATGGCAAACTTTACGCCTTCGGCTTCTACGGAGACGAAGGCGAGGATGTCCAGGAAGCGCTGCTTTGCCTCAATGCCGTGACCGGCGAAAAACTCTGGGAAGCGCGCTTCAGCGACTACCTCAGCGACATCATTTACAGCCGCTACGCCGTCGGCGCCCCAACCGTCGACCCCGAGACGGGCAACGTCTACCTCCAGCTCAGCAATGGCCACAGCGTTGCCTATACCGGTGACGGCAAGCTCCTCTGGGAGCGCTCGCTGATGGAAGACTTCGGCCGCCTCACCTTTCCGAACGGCCGTACCGGAGCGCCTGCCATCTTCAACCACCTCGCCATCTTCCACTGCGTCACCGCCAACTGGGGCGGAGACGGCCCGGCCGCCGATCGCTTCTATGCGTTCGACAAGATCTCCGGTGATCTCGTCTGGTCCTCCACCCCCGGCACCCGCCCGGTGGACAGCTCTTTCGCCATCCCCGTCTTCGGAAAACTCGGCGGCCACGACGTGTTTTACTCCGGCACAGGCTGCGGCCACATCGTTTGCGTCGATGCCAACACCGGCAAACCCCTCTGGCGCTTCCTGCTCTCCCAAGGCGGCGTCAACGCCCAGGTGCTGCTGCTCGGCGATGACAAGCTCGTCGCCGTCCACGGCCAGGAAAACACCGACGCCTCCACCGCCGGCCGCATGGTCTGCCTGAAAATCCCGACCGAATACCCGGACGAACTGGTCATTCTCGAAAAGGATGCCGAGATCTGGCGCAACGACGACCCCACCGCCTTCACCTCCTCACCCGTTCTCCAGGACGGCAAGATCTACTCCACCATCGCCACCGGCTCGCTGCTTTGCATCGACGCGGAATCGGGCAAAACCCTCTGGTCCGAAAAGCTCGCCCCCGACCAGATCCACGCCTCGCCCACCTATGGAGACGGCAAACTCTACGTCCCGATGTTTGACGGCAAGTTCCACATTGTCAAACCGGGCGAAGAGGCGGCGGAGCTGCTTTTCAGCACCGATTTCGAAGTCAACCTCCTCGGCGCGCCCGCCATCTGGGCCGGCAAGGTCTATCTGTTTTCCAAGGAAAAGCTCCACTGCTTCGGCCCCAGGGAAGGCACCTTCAAGGGCCCCGACAAAGTGGAGCAAAAGCCCGAGATTGGCGAGACTGTCAGCCTCCAGGTGGTCCCGTCCGAATTCGCGATGACGCCCGGCGGCTCCGTTGAGTTCACGGTGTATGGGCTCGATGAAAACAACCGCCGCGTCGGCGAGGTGGCAGCCGAGTCCTGGGAAACCTTCATCCCGCCCACCGCCCGCGTCCAATCCACCGTCGATGCCACTTTCGAAGGCTCGACCCTAAAATCCCAACCCGATGCCAAGCTCTCCGCAGGGGCCTTCAAGGTCACCGCGGACGGTCTCTCCGCCACCACCCGCGGCCGCATCGTCGCCGGCTACGGCTACACCGCGGATTTCGACGACATCGAACTCTCGATGAAAAACGAGTTCGATCCTGCCGAGGCGGTCAACTTCCCACCGCTGCCTTGGCTCGGCGCGCGGCTCAAATGGTACGTGCTTGAGAAAGATGGCTCGAACGTCCTCGCCAACCGCCTCGACAACATCCTCTTCCAGCGCACCATGAACTTTTTCGGCTCCTCGGACATGAAAGACTACATCCTCGAAGGCGACGTCATGACCGATGGAAACCGCCGCATCATGTCCACCGTCGGTTTCGTCAACCAGCGCTACCTCATCACCTTGGCCGGCAACAATCAGATCCTGGAAGTTTCCAGCAACCACGACCGCCTCAAGCAGTCGGTCAAATTCCCGATCAAGCCGAACACCTGGTACCGCCTGAAGACCCGCGTCAAAGCCAATGATGACGGCACCGGAACCGTGTTTGGAAAAGCCTGGCCCCGCGATGAGGAAGAACCCGACGAATGGACCATCGAAGTCCCCGTCAAGGATGTGCATCCCGAAGGTGCTCCAGCCATTTTCGCCTTCTCGCCCCAATCCCAGCGGCGCGTTTTCATCGACAACATCAAGGTATCCAAAGTCGAGTGACGGAAGCCCCCGTTGACTTCCGCGACATCCGCGGCACTCGTCCAGACTTCAAACCTCCAAATTCAACCCCAGTCGTCCCGCCAGCCATGAGATCTTCCATCCTGCTCCTCGCCCTCACCCCCGCCCTCTACGCCCAGGATTGGCCGATGTGGGGCGGCACTCCGACCCGCAACATGGTCGCCGACGCAAAGAACCTCCCCTCCGAAATCGATCCCGGGCAGATCGATCCCGAAAAGGAAACCATCGATATCGCCAAAACCAAGAACGTCCTCTGGACCGCCAAGCTCGGCTCCCAGACTTACGGCAACACCGTCGTCGCCAACGGCAAGGTTCTCGTCGGCACCAACAACGAGTCACCCCGGGATCCCTCGCAGAAGGGAGATCGCGGCAATCTCATGTGCTTTGACGAAAAGACAGGATCGTTCCTCTGGCAGTTGATCGTCCCGAAGCTCGGCGCCGGAAAAGTCAGCGACTGGGAATACGTTGGCCTCTGCTCGTCCCCAGCGGTTGTGGGAGACAAGATTTATGTCATTTCAAACCGTGCGGAAATCCTCTGCCTGGATCTGAACGGCATGGCAAACGGTAACGACGGCACCTTCAAGGATGAGGCGAAATACATGACCGAGGATCCCGCAGCTCCCGTTTCGCTCGGAGACCAGCATGCGGACATCCTCTGGAAATTCGACATGAGGGAAGAACTCGGGACCTTCCCGCACAACGTTTCGTCCTGCTCGCCGCTGGTCGTCGATGGGGTGGTCTACACCGCCACTTCCAACGGCATGGACTGGTCTCACACCAACATTCCCGCCCCGCTTGCCCCGGCCTTGGTCGCCGTCGATGCGGAATCCGGCAAGCTCCTTGGCGAAGAAATGTCCGGCGTGACCGAGCGGGTCCTCCACGCTTCCTGGTCGTCTCCAGCCATCACCCGCGCCAACGGACGCGATGTCCTCGTCTGGGGCGGCGGTGACGGCTTCGCCTACGGCTTCGATCCCAAACCGGTCATGAATGAGGAGGAGGGGCTTGAAGTCCTCAAGGAACTCTGGCGCTACGATTGCAATCCATCCGAATATCGCGAGAAAGACGGAGAACCCGTGAAATACGCCACTTACCGCGGCCCCAGCGAGGTCATCGGCACACCTGTCGTCGCGGATGGACTCGCCTACTTTGTGATCGGCCAGGATCCCGAGCACGGCGACGGCGTCGGCATGCTCAGTTGCATCGATCCCGCCACCGGCAAAGCCAAATGGACCTACAAGGAAATCGGGCGCTCGATCTCCACCCCCAGCATCAAGGACGGCCTGATCTTCATCGCGGAATATGACGGCGACCTCCACTGCCTCGATGCCAAAACCGGTGAGCCTCATTGGGTGCATGAAACGCAGTCCCGCATCTGGGGCTCGACCATTGTTGCGGACGGAAAAGTCTTTCTCCCCACCGAGGACGGCGATCTCCACATCCTCGCCGCGTCCAAGGAGAAAAAGCCCCTCGCGGCCGTCAATTTCGGAGCGCCCATCTACAGCTCGCCCGTCGTGGCGAACGACGTCCTCTACGTCGCCACCATGACCCACCTCTACGCCATCGGCACCAAGTGACGCGGTAAGGGTTCATAATCCCCATGAAACGCCCCGTCGTCATTTCCATCGTGGGTTTCGTGATGCTTTTCATCCTCCACCACGACTTCTGGAATTGGGATGACAAGAGGCTGGTCTTCGGGTTTATGCCCGTCGGCCTCGCCTACCACGTCGGCTTCTCCCTTGCCGCCGCGTCCTTCTGGTTCCTCGTCACCCGCTTCGCCTGGCCCCATTCCATCGAGCAATGGGCGGACGAGCCGAATGACTGAATTCAATTTCTGCAAAGACTTCCTAACTTTCAGACCTTCGACCTTCAGACATTTCGACTCCTTCCTCCGTGACCTCACTCTTCATCATCGTCGGGTACCTCGGCCTGCTCGTCGGCCTCGGGATCATCAGCAGCCGCTATTCGAAAGGAACCGCCGCCGATTTCTTCGTCATCAACCGCTCGGTCGGCTCGTTCCTCCTGCTGATGTCGATATTCGGCACCACCATGACGGGATTCGCCCTCGTCGGCTCGACGGGAAAGGCGTTCACCTCCGGTATCGGCACCTACGGCCTGATGGCTTCCTGGTCCGGACTGATTCACTCCTCGGTGTTCTTCCTCGTCGGCATCCGTCTCTGGGCCATCGGCAAGCGCCACGGCTACGTCACCCAGTGCGAATATTTTCGCAACCGTTTCGACTCCCCCGCCGTCGGCTATCTGCTTTTTCCGATCCTCATCCTGCTGCTCATCCCCTACCTGCTGGTGGGCGTCATTTCCGCAGGGAAATTCATCCAGGCCACCACCAAGGGGATGTTTCCGGGGCAATTCGCGCTCACCCTTCCCGATGGCACCCCCCACCCGCTCACCGGCGGCATCCCGCCCGAACTCGGCGGCCTGGCCATCTGCATCATCGTCCTTTTCTACGTCTTCCTCGGCGGACTCCGCGGTGCGGTCTGGGCAAACACCTTCCAGACCATCGTGTTCCTGCTCACCGGAGTCATCGCCTTCTGGATGATTTCCCAAAAGCTCGGCGGGCTCGCCGCCGCCAGCCAGGCCGTGCTCGACAGCGACTTCGCCCGGCCGCGCGCCGCCCGCGAGGGTATGATGGGCCACGGCCAGTTTTTCAGCTACTGGTTCGTCCCGCTCTCGGTCGGGATGTTTCCCCATATTTTCCAACACTGGCTCACCGCGAAGAGCGCGAAGACATTCAGGCTGACCGTCATCGCCCACCCGATCTTCATCATGATCGTCTGGGTCCCCACCATCCTCATCGGGGTCTGGGCCGCCGCCCACGTCGGCCCCCTCGGTCCCGGCCAATCTCCCAACGCGATCCTCGGCCGCATGGTGGAAAGTCTCGTCCAATCGCCCGTTCTCTCGGGCATCGTCGGGGCCGGCGTCCTCGCCGCCATCATGTCGAGCCTCGACTCCCAATTCATGTGCCTCGGCACCATGTTCACCAAGGATGTCGTGCTGAAAAAATTCGGCGAAACCCGCTTCACCGACTCCCAGAAGGTCCTCATCGCCCGCGGTTTCATCCTCGCCATAGTCGCCGCCACCTACCTTCTCGCCGTCTATCTCATGGACACCGCGCAAGTCTTCGCCCTGGGCGTCTGGTGTTTCAGCGGATTCGCCGGCCTGTTCCCGCTCGCCGTCGGTGCGGTCTATTGGAAAGGCACCACCGCCGCCGGCGCCATCGCCTGCATCGCCGTCACCGCCATCACCTGGTCTGCCCTTTTCTATCAGGACGTCATCGCCGTGAAGCCGCCTGGGGCCGACGAACTCCTCATTGGAGGCATGATGCCCGTCGCCCTGATCGTCGCAGTGTCGGCCGTCACGCTCGTCGGCGTTTCCCTCTTCACTTCGAAGCCATCCGAGAGCACCCTGCGGAAGTTTTTCGCCTGACCATCCGTCGTCACGCAGATCACTCAATCGGGCACCGATGCCCCGCTTTCCTCGATCAACCGCCGGAGGAACACCAGATCAAGCTGATCCTTTTCCCGGTGGGTGCTCCGCTTCATCCGCCAGAGAAGCGCGGGGGAAGCGAAAGGAATCTCCACGCCGCCGATCTCCCGCAGGATGATTCCTCCGTCCCGCACCGCATCCGCGTAGGTGATCCCGCTCGCGGACTCCATCAGGTCCACCACAATCTCATCGGCGACCCGCACGACTTGGAATCGCGACACATCCCCGAATTCCAATTGATCCACGGCCCGATCGGGCAACGACCTCATCGCGCTATAAACCCTCGCCTCGTTCTCCTCCGAAGCATCGACCAACAGATCGATGTCCATGGTTGAGCGCAGGTAACCCGCGCCGCGGATCGCAAACCCGCCCACCACGACGTACCTTGCATCCCGCGCGTTCAGTTCCCCGCACAGTGCCACGAGATCCTCCACCGACGGCTCCCTCGATTCTAGCGCTTCTTCCGGGTGATCATCTTCCACATCCATTCGTCGGCCTCCTCATGGCTGTTGAAACGATACACCCCCCTCGGCACGAACGGGGTTTTCATCGCCTCGCTCCACCGTTTCGCCCGCTCCCGGGAATTCGCGACCGGGTCGAGCCCGCCTCCGACGGACCTTTTCCCCACGGTTTTCCCAGGGACCTCGTCGGGACTCACGCTTCCTCTCATGCTTGGTGCTTTCCTAGCATGGCACCCGCCCCGCCTCAATCCCTTTGGCGCATTTCTCGGTTGGAATCGGGATTCCCCGCGCGTAAACCTCAACCGACATGCCACCCCGCCCCGCCACCCCTGAAGCCGCCGCCGACGCACTCGACGCCCACACCCGTGAAATGTTGAAGTGGCATTTCTCCCCGGAAACCGGCTGCCCTTACTGGCTCGAAAAGGCCGCCACCCTCGGCTTCGACCCGCTCAAGGACGTCACCTGCTTCGCCGATATCTCGAAATTCCCCCACTTCGACGACGAGGTGCTGCGAAAGGAAAACCCCGCCCGCTTCATTCCCAAAGCTTTCGGCGACCGCCCCTACAATGTTTTCGAAACCGGCGGGACCACCGGCATGCCCAAACAGCGCATCGGCTGGGAAGACTACCAAACCGACTACACCGAATTCTCCGACCATTACGGCCCCGACTTCTTCCCGCAGAAAGCCAATTGGCTGATGGTCGGCCCCACCGGCCCGCGCCGCCTGCGCCTCGCCATCGAGCACCTCGCCAACATCCGCGGCGGCGCCTGCTACTTCATCGACCTCGACCCCCGCTGGGTCAAACGACTCATCGGCATGGGGGAAATGCGCATGGCGAAACTCTATCAGGAACACGTCATCGACCAAGCCGCCACCATCATCCGCCACCGCGACATCGGCTGCCTCTTCACCACTCCGAAACTCCTCGAATCCCTCGCCGAGCGCATGTCGCTCGTCGATGCCGGCATCCGCGGGGTCTTCGCCGGCGGCACCACCATGACCCCCCAATACGTCCGCTTCATCGAAGAGGAGGTGCTCGAAGGGAAAATCAACTTCGCCCCGACCTACGGCAACACCCTGATGGGACTCGCCATCAGCAAAAAACGCGAACCCGGCGAATATTCCCTCACCTACCACGCCCCGCAGCCCCGCGCCGTCCTGCGCATCGTCGATCCCGAAGACACCGCGAAAGGCATGGAGTACGGCGAATACGGCCGCGTCGAACTCACCACCATGACCAAGGAGTTCTTCATGCCCCGCTTTCTCGAACGCGACGAAGCCATCCGCCGGAAACCCTGCGACGAATTCCCCTGGGACGGCGTCGGCGATGTTAGACCGTTTCAGAGCGGCACCAAGACGGTAATCGAGGGAGTTTACTAATTCGCTCCACAATCAACCAAGGTGGCGACGGCCTACATTGAAACCACAATTCCGAGCTACTACGCTGCTCGGTCATCTGCCAGCCTTTTTCAGGCCGCCAAGCAGGCAGCTACCCGAGAATGGTGGGAACGTGGCTGCTCCGGTTTCGAGCTGTTCACCTCACTCGAAAACTTGGATGAAGCGGGCAAGGGCGACCCGCGGATGGCTGCGGACCGAATGGCCTTGCTCCACGGCATTCCGCTGCTGCCCATCCCGGATGAAGCACTGGACCTGGCGCGGGATTTGTTGATATCTGGGCTCGTCCCGCAAAAGGCAGCATCGGACGTGCTTCACATAGCGGTGGCATCGGTTCACCGTATCGACTATCTTTTGACGTGGAATTTCAAACACATCGCCAATCCCTTTCTCCGTGACCGGCTCCGGAGCGCCGTGGAAAAGGCCGGATTCCGGCTCCCGGTGATGTGCAACCCCGAAGAACTACTCCAAAACGATGAAACCGACTGATTATCCGAAGCCCGTGGTGGACCCCGTCATCGCGGAAGTTCGACGCCACAAGCAAGAGATCGCCGCGGATTTCGATTTCGATGTCGTAGCTCTTGGCCGCTCGCTGCAGCAACGGGAAGCTGACGACCCGCGGTTCAAAATACCACAAGGCGGGAATCGCGCCCGGACATCCACTGATCCCTGACCACTCGGCACTTTCCACTTTATTGAAATGAACATCCCCATCCTCCGCCTCGGCCGCGAGTACACCAGCCACGACACCGTCGAGTTAGACCTCGGCGCTGAAACGCTCGTCACCCACACCGCCAATCCCGGCCTGATCCGCCGCGATCTCCTCCAGATCGCCAAGGCAAAGGCCGCGCTCGACGCAATTCCCGCCGACACGCTGGCGACCTACTGCGAACACGCAGCCGAGCTTTTCCTCCATGCCGATCTCCCCTGCGGCGACACCATCCAATCGCCGCAGCAATACGTCGAATCCCTCTCGGCCCTCACCCGGCTCCCGCACACCCTCGTGCGCATGAACATGGGGAAAATCCACTCCGCCATGTCCGAAGTCCGCACCGTGATCGGCGGCCTCACCCGCGGCATGCCACTCGAGATTTTTGATAAGGGCCTCACCCGCATCGACGACCTCGTCATCAACTATTTCCCCACCACCTCGTCACTCGGTGTTTCCCTGCCCAGCAATGCGCCCGCGGTCAATTCGCTATGGATTCCCGCGCCGGTGATGAAAATTCCGGTCCTCCTCAAGCCCGGCCGGGAGGACCCGTTCACCCCGCTACGCATTGTCCAGGCGCTGATCCAAGCCGGTTTCCCGAAAGAGGCCTTCGGTTTCTACCCCACCACCCACGAAGGCGGCGACACGCTGCTCACCACCTGCGGCCGCGGCATTTCCTTCGGTTCGGACGCCACGGTGAAGAAATACTCCGCCTTCCCCAGCATCCAGGTCCACGGCACCGGCCGCAGCAAGATCCTCATCGGCGAGGACATGATCGACCGCTGGCCCGAGTTTCTCGACGTGATGGTCCAGTCGATTTCGGCGAACGGTGGCCGCTCCTGCATCAACACCTCCGCCATCCTCGTCCCCAGCCATCGCGACGAGATTGCCGATGCCTTGGCGAAAGAACTCGCGAAAATCGAGCCCCACGCCCGCGACCACCCGGACGCCCTCCTCTGCGGATTCGCCAATCCCGCGCTGGCCGACGGTATCGACGACCTCATCACCGCCCACCTCAAGGATGCCGGCGCCACCGACGTCACCGCCAAACACCGTGGCACCGCTCGCAGGATCGACGCCTTCGACCAGACCTACCTCCAGCCCACCCTCATCTCCTGCACCGACCCGGACCACCCGCTCGCCAATACCGAGTTCATGTTCCCCTACGCCAGCATCGTCGAGATCCCGCAGGCAGGAATGCTGCGAAACATCGGCCAGACTCTCGTCGTCTCCGCCTTCACCGAGGACCAGCGGTTCATCGAGCAGCTCCTCCTCAGCCCGGACATCGAGCGGCTCAACCTCGGCACCTACCCCACAAACCGCGTCCAGTGGGAGCAACCGCACGAGGGCAACCTCTTCGAGTTCCTCTACCACCGCCGCGCGATCCAGGGAAACGTCACCGTGGCGGCGGATTGCATCCGCCAAGCCAAATCCACACAGCCCGCGTAAAACATCACATCTTATCCCGACTTTCCGGCACGGATTGTTTATTTCCATCTCCTGCGCAAACCATACGACGGCTTCCTCTTATGGTGCCTGATTACCATCACACCGATCCAATCTCCCTTCACTTCGAATACCACATGGTAGGGAAAGCGGTGCAAATTACATCTGCGCTGCTGATCATCCAGAGGATGACACCGCAGTGGCTCGGCTTCGATGTGATCGAGCGCGGCCTCAAGCTCGGCAAGAAAATGATCACCCGCCTGATCGGAGCGACCATCATAGTAATCAAGAATTTCCCTGAGATCCCGCCGAACCTGAGGGTGGATGATCAGTGTCATCGGTTCCGCGCGGATCGGACTTCGTCCAAAAACTCGTCCTTTCCCAACCCGGCCACTTTTCCCGACCACAACTCCTCACCCCGCCGTTTGGCTTCCGTTAGGCTGTCTTCGTCCGAATCATTGGGATCGGCTCCTTCCAAACTGTCCAAAATCATCCCCGCGAGTTCCGCGCGGTCCGCTTCATCCAGCTTCATCACCTCCGCCCCGATTTCGGAAAGTTCCATTTCCGGACCCTACCTTGATGCGGCGGGTTCGCAAGCTCTCCATCCATCGCCTCCCCCCGCATTTCGTGATCTTCGCTCTTTCCGCATCGGTTCACCCTGCGTCATCCGCGCCGTTTTTCCGGGAATTTTCCAAAACCGCCACCCTCTAATCGCCTGATCCACGCCCCGGCGTTTCCCGAAGTGCCGACGGATCATCTCCATTCCATGACACCCTTCGACGCCCGCCCCAGCCCGCGCATCATCTTCGGACCCGGACGCCTGTCTGAACTTCCCGAAGCCGTTGCCTCTCTCGGCGTTTCCAAGGTGCTCCTGGTCACCGACCCCGGCATCGTCGCCGCCGGCCACGTCGGCCGGGCCACCGACTTCCTCGAAGCCGCCGGCATCGCGGTCACCATCTACGAAGGCTCTCACATCAATCCCACCGAAACCGACATCGAAGCCTGCCGGGCCTTTGCGCATGCGCTCCAACCCGGAGCACTCATCGGTCTCGGTGGCGGCAGCAGCCTGGATACCGCCAAGGGCTGCAACTTCCTCCTCCACAACGGCGGCCGTATGTCCGATTATCGCGGCTACGGCTTGGCAAAAAACGCGATGCTGCCGTTTATCGCTGTCCCCACGACCGCCGGCACCGGCAGCGAGTGCCAGTCCTTCGCCGTCGTCTCGCGCGACGATTCCCACGAAAAAATGGCCTGCGGCGACCCCAAGGCCCTTGCCTGTGTTGCGATTCTCGATCCCGAGCTCACCGTCTCGCAGCCCGCTTCGGTGGCGAAGCTCACCGCCCTCGACGCCCTTTCCCACGCTCTCGAATCCGCCGTTTGCACCAAGCGCAATCCGGTCTCCTCCGCGTATTCGGCGGAAGCATTCCGTCTGATTTCTTCCTCGATCCGTTCCATTCTAGACGGGTCTGCCGATCTTGATACCCGCGGCAGAATGCTGCTCGGTGCCGCCCTCGCCGGATCCGCCATCGAAAACAGCATGCTCGGCGCCGCCCACGCCGCCGCCAATCCCCTCACCGCCCGCTTCGATCTCGCCCACGGTCACGCCGTCGCGCTGATGCTGCCGCACGTGGTCCGCCTCAACTCCGGAAATCCCGCCATCGCATCCATTTACGAGAAACTCGCAGCCGATTTGGACGGTCCGCTGCTGCATTGGCTGGAGGAAACAATCGAACGGGCGGACCTCTTCACGCCTTGGATCGACCCGGGCGACATTCCCGCCCTCGCGGAAGCCGCCACCCTACAATGGACCGGCCGCTTCAATCCCGTCCCTCTCGACCTTGAAATCCTCATCTCCCTCTACCGCAAAGCCGTTTCCGCGCTAGAGTCCGTTCCATCATGATCCGATCTTTTGCCGCATTCCCAATCCTCCTGCTCGTCGCCTGCGATGATCCGCAGACCCGTGGCACGACGGATGCCGGACTTGTGGAACCGGCTCCCACGGCGCTCACCGACTGGCCCATCACCCGCGGCGGCCCCCAGCTTCAGGGGCGTGTCTCCGCTCGGATTCCCCGCTCCCCCGCCGTCGAGTGGTCCTATGACCTCGGCAGTCCCGGTGTCGCGGAAGCCGCTGTCGCGGAAGGTGCCATCATCGTCGGCGATGTGATGGGAACCGTACATTGCATCGACCTCGAAACCCGCGAAGCGCGCTGGACCTTCGAAACCGGCGACACCATCCATGCCGCTCCCGCCATTTCCAACGGCCGAGTCTTCGTCGGCTCCGGCGACCAACGGTTTCTCGCTCTCGATATCCGAAACGGCGAAAAGATCTGGTCCGTCGATGGCACGGAGAAATTCTCCTCCGCCGCCACGGTTGTCAGCGCCCCCGAAGGTGCTGGCGAGTGGGTTCTCGTCAACGGCTACGACGGCATCACCCGCTGCCTGCGCGCGAGCGACGGCTCCGAAGTTTGGACCTACAAAACCGACGACTACATCAATGGCACCCCGGCGGTGATCGATGGCCGTTTCGTCGCCTTTGGCGGCTGCGACCGGGTGGTGCACATTCTCCACCTCGCCGATGGCACGCTGGTCAACGAAGTCGTTACCGACGCGCAAATCACCAACTCCGTCGCCACCGCCGGCACCACCATCTATTGCGGAAACCACGCCAACCAGGTGATCGCCGCCGAAGCCGAAGCGGATGAACTGCTGTGGATTTACGAACCCGGCAGCTTCCCCTTCTTCACCGCCCCCGCCGTGGACGACCGGCACGTTTACATCGGCTCCCGCGACAAATCCCTCCACGCCATCAACCGCGAGAACGGCGAGGCCGCCTGGACCTTTCCCACCGGCGGCCGTGTGGAAAGTTCCCCCCTCGCCTTCGACGACGGAATCCTCTTCGGCTCCAGCGACGGCCGCCTCTACGCCGCCGATCCCGCCGACGGCTCCGAACTCTGGCGGCTCGATCTGGGGGAAGATCTCACCGCCTCCCCCGTATATGCACAGGGCCGCTTGATCATCGCCGGCGGTCGCGGCACCGTTTTCGTGATATCGGAAGGAAAGCCTGCCCCCAGCGACTCCTGACCCCAACCAACCCATCATGCCTGACACCACCTCGACACCACCCCAGACGCACGGCACCCGCGCCGGGAACTACTTCATCTCGAACTACCCGCCCTTCTCCTTCTGGTCGGAAGAGCAAATCGCCGCCGTCGAGGAAGCCTACGCCACGCCTCACGAAGGTGCCCCGCCCGCGCTCGGCCTCTACCACCACATCCCATTTTGCCGTAAACGCTGCCACTTCTGCTACTTCCGCGTTTACACCGACAAGAACGCCGACGAGATCAAGCACTACCTCGATTGCACCGTCCGCGAGCTGGAAATGATGGCCCGCAAGCCGCTCATCGCCGGCCGCAAGCCGCACTTCGTCTACTTCGGCGGCGGCACCCCGTCTTATCTTTCCGCCAAACAACTCGTCGCGCTCACCGACCGGATGAAGGAAATCCTGCCGTGGGATGCCGCCGAGGAAGTCGCCTTCGAGTGCGAGCCCGGCACGCTCAATCCCGGAAAACTCACCGCCATCAAGGACATCGGCGTCACCCGCCTCTCCCTCGGCATCGAGAATTTCGACGACCGCATCCTTGAAATCAACGGCCGCGCCCACCGCACCAAGGAAGTTTACCGCGCCTACGAACGCGCCCGCGCCGAGAATTTCGACCAGCTCAACATCGATCTCATCGCTGGTATGCTTGAGGAAAACGAGGAGAACTGGCAGAACAACATTGTCAAAACCCTCGAACTCCAGCCGGACAGCGTCACCATCTATCAGATGGAAGTGCCTTATAACACCGGCATTTTCAAGGACATGAAAGCCAGCGGCAGCCTCGTCGCACCGATCGCCGATTGGGAAACCAAGCGCCGCTGGGTCAAGGAGGCCTTCGCCGAGCTGGAGAAAAACGGCTACACCATCAGCTCCGGCTACACCGCCGTCAAAGATCCGGAACGCACCAAGTTCATCTACCGCGATTCGCTCTGGGGCGGAGCCGATCTGCTCGGCATCGGCGTCGCCTCCTTCTCCCATGCGAAAGGCGTCCACTATCAGAATCTAACGGAGATCGACGATTACGATGCCGCCCTCGATTCCGGCCGCATGCCGGTCAAACGCGCCCTCAAAACCACCGAGGAAGAACGCATGATCCGCGAGTTCATCCTCCAGATGAAACTTGGCCGCGTGAAAGCCAGCTACTTCCGCGACAAGTTCGGCATCGACATCCTCGAACGCTTCGCAGCCCCCCTCGCACAAATCCAAAGCGAGGGCCTGCTCAACATCGAGGATGCCACCATTTTCCTCACCCGCGACGGCCTGCTCTGCGTTGACAACCTCCTCCACGACTTTTTCCTGCCCCAGCACCACACGGACAAACTCGTGTGAGAAAGCGGATCTGTTAGCCATTCTTCTAACTATGAATCTCGCCGAAATTTCCAAGCTCACCGACCGCGAGAAATTCCAACTCATGGAAGCCCTCTGGGAGGACATGAGGAAAAAGGCGGAGGAAGGCGAGATACCCGAAGAGCACAAGGAGCTTCTCGACGAGCGCCAGCTCGCGCTTGAAACGGGCGATGACCATCTCCTTGACTGGGATCGGATGAAGTATTCGCTCCGAAACCCGTGATCACGATCAAGATTTCCGGGCGTGCGTTTCAAGATCTCGCCAACGCCGCGGCCTTCTACGAAAGGCAGTCTCCCGGGGTGGGCCGCTATTTCCTAAGCTGCCTTGAAGCGGATATTGAAGGGTTGAAAGTGACGGCGGGAATCCCTCTCCAGACCTATGCCAACTATCATCGTCTCATCAGTCGGGTCTTTCCCTATGCGGTCTTCTATACCTTTTCCGAAGAAACCGTAGAAATCCGCGCCGTCGTCGATTGCCGACGAAATCCCAAATGGATTCGAAATCGCCTTTCCGAATGAACGTCCCCCAACCCACCCTCCCCGCGGAACTCTCCCCCATCCTCGCCGTCTCCCACCTCGGTGCGACCCCGCTTTCCTGGCTCCCCGCCGAGGAAGTCCCGCAGCCCTGCCACCAGCTTCTCGTCCATGACCACGACATGACCTCCGAGCTCGCCGGCTTCCACGGCGACTCGATTTCCCTCACCGTCCTGCACTGCGAACAGACCGGCGGCACCTATTTCCGCGAGGTCACTCTCCACGCCGCCAGCTCCGGCACTCCGGTCGAATACGGCCTGATCGAGATCCTCCTCGACTCGTTTCCCGCCGAACTCCGCCCGCGGATCCTCGCCGGCGATACACCGCTCGGGGCGATTCTCAACGACTCCGGCCTCGGCTACCGCAGCGAACCGCAAGGATTCTTCACGGTCCCCGCCCAAGCGCTGTCCCCCATTTTCCCTGAATCTCCGGGTGGCGAATATCTCTACGGCCGCTACAATCATCTGATGTGTGGCGAAAGCACCTGCCTCGCCCGCATCCTGGAAATCCTTCCCACCGGCACAGCCTGAAAACTGAAATCTCAAATCCAGCAAACTTCTCATGTCCGACTACGACGCGATCATCATCGGCGGCGGCCCAGCAGGCGCCACCACCGCCAGCCTCCTCGCCGAAAAGGGCCATCGAGTCCTCATCCTCGAGAAGGAAACGTTTCCCCGTTACCACGTCGGAGAATCCCTCATGCCGTTCTGCTGGTTCACGCTCAACCGGCTCGGCGTGATCGACCGCATGGAGGAAATCGGTTTCGTCCGCAAGCACTCGGTCCAGTTCGCCACCACCGACGGCCGCATCTCCGCGCCCTTCTATTTTTTCCAACACTTCGACCACCCCGCCGCCACCACCTGGCAGGTCGAGCGAAAAGACTTCGACCTCATGCTTCTCGACAACGCCCGCTCGAAAGGCGTTGAGGTCCGCGAAAACACCACCGCTCTCGATTTCCTCAAGGACGGCGAACGGGTCACCGGCGTCCGAGCCCGCACCGGCGATGAGAACCCATTCGAAGTCCGCGCCCCCATCACTCTCGACTGCACCGGCCGCGACGCCCTTTTCCAGCGCAAGCACGGCACCCGCAAGCGCGACCCGATGCTCAACAAAATTTCCATCTGGACGCTCTATCAGGACGCCAAACGCGATCCCGGCCTCGACGAAGGCGCGACCACCATCGCCTACCTCCCGGAGGGCGGCTGGTTCTGGAACATCCCGCTGCGCAACGGCATCGTCAGCTCCGGCATCGTCGCCGAACGCGACTACCTTTACCGCGGCGACACCCGCGACCCCGCGGAAATTTACGCCCGCGAAATCGAAAACAACGCGTGGATCAAGGACCACCTCTCCGAAGGCAAACAGTTCGGCGAATACTGGGTCACCGGCGAATATTCCTACCGTGCCGAACATTGCGCCACCGACGGCCTCGTCCTCGTCGGAGACGCTTTCGCCTTCCTCGATCCCGTCTTTTCGTCCGGCGTGTTCCTCGCCCTGAAATCCGGCGAAATGGCCGCCGATGCCGCCGATGCCGCGATCCGCAACGGCGACACCTCCGCCGCCGCCTTCGCTACCTACGGCGAGGAACTCTGCGGCCACATTGAAACGATGCGTAAAATTGTTTACGCCTTCTACGACAAGGATTTCAGCTTTGCGAAACTGATCCGCAAATACCCCGACCTACGAGCCCGCCTCACCGACGTCCTGATCGGGAATGTCGAAGGCCAGGATTACTCGGATCTCGCCCGCGCCATGTCGGATTTCGCCCGACTCCCCGAACCGCTCGAATACGGCCGCGCACCCGCCACGGCCTGAGGTGCGGGCTCGACTCCCGAAGCAAACGCCTGACAAACTGCCCCCATGAATACCCGAATCGAAATCAACCCCGCCGTCTGCCACGGCAAGCCGGTCTTCAATGGAACCAGGGTGCTGGTCTCCACCATCCTCGGCGCACTGGGTGGAGGCGATTCCGTTGAGATCGTCTTGGAGGATTATCCGAATATCACCCGCGCGGACATCGAGGCGGCACTCGAATTCGCCAGTCAGGTGATCGACCGGCAGTTTGCTCCATACGATTTTGTGGCGTGAAGTTCCTCCTGGACGAGAATTTCCCCAAAGCCGCCCACGCTTTCCTCCGCGCGCTGGGACATACCACTACCGACCTGCGGGGAACACCCTCCGAAGGCTCCGAAGATCACGAGGTTTTCCAAATCGCTAGAAATGACGGCGCAATCCTTCTCACGACCGACCGCGACTTCTTTCATACGATCCCGACGTCGAACCCGAACCACGAAGGGATCATCGTGATCGCATTGAAGCAGCCCAACCGATCCGCTATCATCGGGCGACTGGAGTGGATCCTCAGCCACGTTCCTCCTGAAGTCTTCTGCGGCCGGGTATTCCAGCTGCGCGATCACACATGGTTGGCTTATCCGCCGATTGAATGAGTCTTGGTTCATTCGCGCCCAGCCCGGAACATCAACATCCCAGTGAACATCGCATTCCTCACCGCCGGCACCGGCTCCTACTACTGCGGCGCCTGCATGCGCGACAATGCCCTCGCGAAATCCCTCCTCGCCGCCGGCCACCAGGTCTCCCTGCTGCCAATGTATCTCCCTCTGCAGCTCGATGAGGCGAGACTGAGCCAAGCGCGGGATCCCATCTTCTTCGGCGGCATCAACATCTTTCTCCAGCAGAAGAGCGCCCTCTTTCGCCACGCCCCCCCGTGGCTCCACAAGCTCCTCAACAACTCCAATCTCCTCCGCTCCGCCGCCCGCCGCAGCCACATGACATCCGCCCGCGAGCACGGCGAAATGGCGTTGGCCATGCTCCGCATCGAGGACAGCCGGTTCGGCACGGAACTGGACAAGCTCATCGACTGGCTCGCCACCGACAAACCCGACGTCCTCTGCCTCGGCACCGCGCTGCAGGCCGGTATGATCCGCGAGTTGAAACGCCGCCTCGGCGTCAAAATCATCTGCTGTTTCCAAGGCGAGGACAGCTTCCTCGACGGACTCCCCGAGCCGTTCAAAACCCAGTGCTGGACCGAACTCCGCTCCCGTCTCGCCGATGCCGACCTGCTCGTCGCGCCCAGCCGCTTCTATGCCGACCTGATGCACCGCCGGCTCGACGCGCCCGATTTCCGCATCGAAGTCATGCCCAACGGCATCGATCTCGAAGGCTACCGCGTTGCCAAACCGTCCACTCCTCCGGTCATCGGCTACCTCGCCCGGATGATCCGGGAAAAAGGCGTCCATCACTTCGTCGATGCGTTCATTCATCTCCGCACGGAACTGAAACACCCCGACGCCCGCCTCCACATCGCCGGAGCCGCCACCGCCGGGGATCAAAAACTCATCGCCGAACTCAAACAGCATCTCGCCACTGTCGGCCTCACCGATCAGGTCACCTGGTCGCACAATATATCCCGCGAGCAAAAGGCCGATATGCTCGCCTCGCTCACGCTTTTCTCAGTGCCGGCCACCTACCCGGAAGCGTTCGGACTCTATCTGGTCGAGGCACTTGCCAGCGGCGTCCCCGTCGTCCAGCCCGATGCCTCCTCATTTCGGGAAATCGTCACCACCAGCCAGGCCGGCATCCTCGTCCCGCCCGGCGATCCGGCCGCTCTCGCCAACGCATGGCACGACCTGCTCAAGCGTCCCGAGGATCTCGGTGCGCTCGGGAAAAAGGGTCGCAAGGCCGCCGAGCAATCCTATAGCGTCGGAGCCATGCGCGACCGCTTCCTCGACCTCGCCAAACCGCTGCTGACCGATCACCGACGAAGCCGGTAATTGACATCTGCCCGGTCCGTATTACCGCTGGATCTATCCTTCCACCTCTGCTCCACTCAAACCGAAACGCTCGCACTCCTCGACAAGTTCCGGGATATGGGTTTCGCCGACGCCTGCCTCGTCCGCATGAGCGAACTCCAGCTCGACTGCCGGATCTGGACGGTTGATTCCGACTTCAGGATCTACCGCCGCAACGGCCGCCGGATCATCCCGACTCTTGCCCCCTGGACCTGACTCCGCCCTACCATGACACCCGCTTTCGAAATCCAGCGCCACGTCGAGTTCTACGAAACCGACATGGCCGGCATCGTTCACTTCTCGAATTTCTTCCGTTACATGGAAACCTGCGAGCACGCCTTCATCCGCAGCCTCGACCACGAACTTCACGGCCTGCTCGACGGCCTCGAAACCGGCTGGCCGCGCGTCAATGCCACCTGCGACTACCGCGCGCCCGCCCGCTTCGGCGATCTGCTCGCCATCCGCCTCCACATCGCCGAGGTCCGCACCCGCTCGGTCCGCTACCGCTTCGAAATCACCCGCGGCGAAACGCTCATCGCCGAAGGCTCCATCGCCGCCGCCCACGTCGCCATCACCCCGGACGGCATCAAAGCCGTCCCGCTCCCCGGACCCTTGAAGGAAAAGCTCACCGCCCTCGCCGGATAACCTAGAGGAATTTCGGTCCGTCGCCGTGTCGCTGGCGGCGGAATTCATCTTACCGTGCCCGACGGGCGGCCGACATTAGGTGAACGCGTGGTGTGCCGGAAACAGGGGTCTTGACCGCGCGGAGTTTGTGCGTCAAACGTGTCAACAAATGAAGACCGCCAGCGTTCGTGAGGCCCAACATCACCTGACCCGCCTGCTGGCCGAGGTGGAGAAGGCGAGGAAATCGTGCTGACCCGCCGGGGCAAGCAGGTCGGAAAGCTGGTGCCAATGGACAAGGCCGAAGATCCCTTCGAACAGCCGGTGGACTGGTCGGAATCGATCCGCGAGCGAAATGAGAGCCTGCGCAAACTGCCTCAACTTCAACGGAACATCGTGGTGGAGATGAGGGAGGAGGAGCGCTACTGAGTCGATGGCTGGCAATGGGTTCAAACGGGTGTATGCCGACACCAGCTTCTTGGTGAGCCACTTCATCAACGACGCTGCGAGGATTCTCATCATAGCAACATCCCGCCTACACCATGGCTTTGATCGCTCGCGATAAGGCGAACTCAAGGGCCACGATGCCCCCCTCGTTATATTTGTTGCGCTAAACCGTCCACATCCTCGCTGCCGTATTAGGTCGCATCGTGCGTGGAATTCGTGGATCCAGCCAACCGTAGACAAAGGGGCAAGCGTCGAGCTGCCGTGCATGGTCATTCTACTTCCAGGATGCCCGAAGTTATGTGTTTCCCGAATGGGCGGCAGTGTGAAAGAATTCTGGAATGATCAAAGCCATTCTAATCGCGCTGTGTCTCGCCGCTTCAGTTTTCGGAGAGGTGCCGAACATCATCCTCATCATCACCGATGACCAGGGATACGCACCTGTCGGGGCGCACGGGCATCCGTGGATCCACACTCCGAACATGGACAAGCTCCATGACGCGGGCACCTCATTCGACAGGTTTCTCGTCAGCCCGACCTGCTCGCCCACGCGTGCGGCGATCATGTCCGGGCGGAATCCGATGAAGAACGGCATCACGCACACGATCCTCGAGCGGGAGCGGATGGCTCTTTCCACCGTGACCCTGCCGCAGGTTCTGGCAAAGGCGGGATACAAGAGCGGGATCTTCGGGAAATGGCATCTCGGTGACGAGGAGGAATACCAGCCGGGAAGTCGTGGCTTCGATGAGGTGTTCATTCACGGTGCCGGAGGGATTGGCCAGGCGTATCCGGGTTCGTGCGCGGATGCGCCAGGGAACAAGTATTTCGATCCGGTGATCCGGCACAACGGGCGCTTCGTGAAGACCAAGGGCTTCTGCACGGATGTATTTTTCAACAAGGCGACAGGGTGGATCTCAACGATGAAGGATGCCGACGAGCCGTTCTTCGCCTACATCGCGACGAACGCCCCGCATGACCCGTATCTTGCGCCACCCGACTCGAAAAAGCGTTTCCTTGACATGGGTTTCAACAGCCAGGAGGCAGGCTTCTACGGGATGATCGAGAACATCGACGACAATCTAGGCAAACTCATGGCAAAGATGGACGAATGGGATCTCTGGAAAGACACGGTCTTCATTTTCATGAGCGACAACGGCATGGCGGGCGGTGTCGGGGACTCCCGCAAGGTGCTGGGGCAGGATACGGATGGGAACAAGCTGAAGGGCTTCAACGCCGGTATGAAAGGCTACAAAGGTAGTCTCGACGAAGGAGGGGCGAGGGTACCGTTTTTCATCCGATGGGACGGGAGAACCGAGGCCGGGAAGACTGTTGGCGAGGTTGTCGCCCACATTGACCTGCTGCCGACGCTCGCGGGACTGGCAGGTGTAGGTTTTCCGGAAGAGCAGGTTGAGGGGCGTGATTTTTGGCATTTAGTGATCTCCGGGAAAGCGGAATGGCCGGAGCGGTATCTCTTCGACCACCGGGCGCGCTGGGATACAGGCAAGAACCCGGACGATTTCAAGTGGATGACGTTTTCCGTGCGCGGTCCGAAATACCGGCTCGTTGGAAAGAACCAGCTCTACGATATGGATGCCGATCCGGGGCAGCGGACAAACATCGCTGAGTATCAACCGGGAATCGTGAAAGAAATGTTAAATGCGTATGAGATATTCTGGGACGAGACGCGGCCGATGATGGTCAATGAGGACGTGCCGCTTGCGAAAGAGCGCCCCTACCATGTGTGGTATGCGGAGCAGATGGCCAACGGCGGGATTCCTCTGGATGGGGCGGTGGACTAACTCCGCGTTCCGGGAATTTTGTTTTCCAGACTTCGAGGGATTTCCGTATCTCGTCGGACTCGCGGGGGGGCTGGGCTCCCACCAGCGGGCAACCCTGCGTGATTGGGGTCAGGTGTCGCATTGCAAATAACCGGCCCGGCAGATGCGCGGACCGCCGAGATCGGCCGGGTGACATCGGCGGACGGACGCGAGCGCAACTGGCTCCATGAACGCCGAACTCGACTGCTGCACCCACTGCCAATGCCAATGCGCCATCCAACCCGCCCGACATTCGCAGTATTTGGCCGGTGCAGTCGATCAACGCCGGAGTCTCACGCTTTCATCGCCCGGAACACGAAACATCCGATCAGGAAAGCCACATCGGTGAGGACGATGCTGGGGCCGGTGGGGACGTTGAGGAACCAGGAGGCGATGACTCCGGCGGCGGCGCAAAGGGTGCCGCCTGCGACGGAAAAGACCAGCATCTGGCGGAAGCCGCCGGCGACGAGTTTTGCGGCGGCGGGAGGGACGACGATGAGGGCGCTCAGCAGCAGGGCACCGAGCATTTTCAGGCACACGGTGACGGTCAGCGCGATGAGCAGGGCGAAGATCAGATCGAGGCGGGCGGTGGGGATGCCGCGGACTTTGGCGAGGTCCGGATTCAGGGTGGCGAGTGCGTAGGAGCGCCCGTTCCAGAGCAGGAAGCCGCCGACGCCCAGCGCGAGGATTGCCTGCCGCCATAAATCGGCGGTGCTGTTCGAGTAGATGCTGCCGAAGAGAAATCCATCTAACAGACGGTATTTTCCGAGGGCGGAAATGACGACCACGCCGAGGGCGACGCTGCCGGTGAAGGAAAAGGCGATGACGGTATCCGCGCTGAGGTTTCCCCGCCGCATGAGCCATGACATCATCGCGGCGAGACCGAGGCTGAATACGAGCACGCTGATCAGCGGATCGATTGGCACACCCCAGACCTCCCGCAGCATCAGCCCGAGGGCGACGCCGGTGAGGGCAGAGTGCGCGAGCGCATCGCTGAAAAACGCCATGCCGCGCAGGGTCACGAAAACCCCTAACAGGGCGCAGACCGGGCCAAGGATGAGCGCGGAGATCAGCGCGTGGCGCATGAAATCGTATTGCCAGAATCCGCTCATGCCACTGCCGGACGGAACGGCCCGCAGCCGAAGGATTGGC
>JBBSJY010000056.1:0-22904 GCA_038256845.1 Verrucomicrobiales bacterium
CACGCTCGATTCCGCGGATGATGCCCGTGAAAAACTTGGCGATGACTACCTGTCGGTCGAACATTTCATCCTCGGCGCACTGAAAGGCGATTCGCCCGCGGGAAAGTTGCTGAAGGATGCCGGTCTTGATTTGAAAAAGGCAGAAGCCGCCGTCAGTGAGATCCGCGGCTCGCAGAAGGTCACCGACGAGAATCCCGAGGGGAAATACCAGACGCTGGAAAAATACGGCACCGACCTCACCGCCCGGGCCCGCGCCGGGAAAATCGATCCGGTGATCGGCCGCGATCATGAGATTCGCCGCGTGCTGCAGGTCCTTTCCCGCCGCACCAAGAACAACCCTGTCCTCATCGGCGAGCCCGGTGTGGGCAAGACCGCAATCGTCGAAGGCCTCGCCCGCCGGATCGTCTCCGGCGACGTGCCGGAGGCGATGAAAAACAAGCGCATCATCGTCATGGACCTCGGCGGCATGCTGGCGGGCGCGAAATACCGCGGCGAATTCGAGGACCGGCTCAAGGCGTTTCTCAAGGAAGTCACCGATGCCGAGGGCCAGATCATTCTTTTCATCGACGAACTGCACACGATCGTCGGAGCGGGTGCCAGCGAGGGCGCGGTCGATGCGTCCAATTTGCTGAAACCCCAGCTTGCGCGCGGCGAATTGCATACCATCGGCGCGACGACGCTGGATGAGTATCGCAAACATATCGAAAAGGATGCGGCGCTCGAGCGACGGTTCCAGCCGGTGATGGTGGGCGAGCCCTCCGTCGAGGACACCGTCGCCATTTTGCGGGGGCTCAAGGAACGCTATGAAGTCCACCACGGCGTGCGCATCCAGGACGGCGCGATTGTCGCCGCCGCGGCGCTATCCGACCGGTATATCTCCGATCGTTTCCTGCCGGACAAAGCCGTCGATCTGATCGATGAGGCATCCGCGCGGTTGAAGATCGAACTCGATTCCATGCCGACCGAGATCGACGTTCTCGAACGCCAGATCCTGCAACTTGAGATGGAGAAAAAGGCGCTTGAGAAAGAGACCGATAAGGCCTCCGCCGTGCGCTTGGAGAAAGTTCAGGAGGAACAGGCGAATCTCCGCGAGAAATCGTCCGGGCTGATGGCGCAGTGGCGGAATGAAAAGGATATCATCGATCACGTCCGCGACGCCCAGGAGAAAATCGAAACTCTCAAAGGCGAGGCCGAACGGGCCCAACGGATCGGCGATCTCACCCGTGCTTCGCAAATCACCTACGGAGATTTGCCGGAGGCCCACAAGGCGCTGGAAGCCGCCAAGGACCGACTGTCCGAACTTCAGGAAAACGGAGCACTGCTGAAAGAAGAAGTGACCGAGGAGGACATCGCCCGGGTGGTGTCCTCGTGGACCGGTATTCCCTTGAACCGCCTGCAGGAAGGCGAGAAACAGAAACTCATCACGATGGAGGCACGGCTGGGCGAGCGTGTGGTCGGGCAGAAAAAAGCGATCAAGGCCGTTGCCAACTCCGTCCGCCGCGCCCGCGCCGGATTGCAGGACGAGAACCGCCCGATCGGCTCGTTCCTTTTCCTCGGGCCCACCGGTGTCGGCAAGACCGAGTTATCAAAAGCGCTCGCCGAATTCCTGTTTGATGACGAGGGCGCGATGATCCGGATTGATATGTCGGAGTATATGGAAAAGCACAGCGTCGCCCGGCTGATCGGCGCCCCGCCGGGGTATGTCGGCTATGACCAAGGCGGCCAGCTCTCCGAGCATGTTAGAAGGAAGCCATACTCGGTGGTCCTGTTCGATGAAATCGAGAAAGCGCACTCGGATGTCTTCAACGTCCTGCTTCAGGTGTTGGACGACGGCCGCATCACCGACGGCCAGGGACGCACGGTCGATTTCCGCAACACGGTGATCATCCTGACTTCCAACATCGGCTCCCAGCACATCCTGCACGAGGAAAATTCCGAGCAACGCGAGGCGCTCGTCACCGAGGCCCTGCGCGGCCATTTCCGTCCGGAATTCCTCAACCGGATCGATGAAATCATCATCTTCGACCGGCTCAACCGTGATGATCTCACGACCATCGTGGATCTCCAGCTCGACCGCGTCCGCAAACGCCTCGCCAAGCAGGGGCTCGGCCTGGCGTTGAGCGAGGCCTCCAAGGAGTTTCTGGGCAACCAGGGCTACGATCCGGTTTACGGTGCGCGGCCGTTGAAGCGCGCCATCCAACACCATCTGTTAGACCCGCTCAGTCTAGACGTGCTCGACGGGAAATTCATCGATGGCGACGTGATCCAAGCGGACGTGGACGGCGGCAAGGTCGTGTTCCGCAAGGGATAGCAGCAGTTTCCATCTTGGCAGCGATACTTGGGAACTGAATTTCCGCCGCGCTGCGCACCATATCGTCGCCCGTTTCCCTTCACATCGAATACATTGGCGGATCGGGCGACGAGAGGGTCAGCAAGACGCTCGAGGCGATGAGGAAGGACCTCGCCACATTGGACGGGTGGCTGCCCGCGGCATGATCGGCACAGCCCGCTTCTTGCGTCACGATTTCACTTGCGGGCGGGCGGCATTCAGCGATGAGAGTGGCGTCCGCTTGCATGCGGAGAAATGATCCCCCTCCAATGATCCTCGATGCCTCTTGCAAGCTGGTCTATCAGATGACCACGCCGACTCCCGCGATTTTCATGCTCCGTCCGCGCAGCGGTTGGGCGCAATGGATGATGCGCCAGGAATTCCATATTCATCCCGAAGTCCCGGTGGTGGAGTTCGCCGATGTATATGGAAATCTTTGCCAGCGGATCATCATGCCCCAGGGCGAGTTCCATGTCCTCGTGCAGTATCGCGCGCGGGTTCCGGATGTCATTGATGTCGAACCCTCGGCCCCGCTCACGCCGATTGAGCAACTGCCCACGGACGTGCTTCATTTCCTTCTGCCAAGCCGCTACTGCCCGTCCGATCAACTGGGGGACCTGGCCGCGTCCATCGTGGGGGACGCGCCGAAGAGCTACCGCCAGGTGGTGCTCATCCACGACTGGATTCACCGCGAAATCCGCTACCAGTATGAGACAAGCAACAGCTCGACCTCGGCGCTGGACACGGCGGAATCGAAGGTCGGTGTCTGCCGGGATTTCGCCCACCTTGGGATCGCGCTTTGCCGCGCGATGAACATCCCGGCGCGGATGGTCGTGGGATTCCTGCACGACCTGAATCCGATGGACCTTCATGCCTGGTTCGAGGCGTTTATTTGGGGCCGCTGGTATACCTTCGATGCGACCCAAAGGGAGGCGAAAGGAAACCGGATCGTCATCGCATACGGGCGGGATGCTTCCGACGTGGCACTGGCGACAATTTTCGGAAACTACACCTTGTTGAACATGGCGGTCATGGTTTCTCCCGCCGATTTCAGCGGGACAGGTTCCTGAACTGATCATGGACCATTGAGACGGCCGGGCCCGGAATGTGGAACTCGGCCGCATGTTGGTTCCAGCGGCCAACCGAATCGAGAACGCGGTCGATGGTTTCCTCCACGCGGCGGACGCCTTGGTCGTCGCCGAGATTCCGCAAGTCGTCGCGGCTGATTCCGGCGGCTTTTCCAAGCACGCGAGCCGCGCGGAAGCCGGAGGCGAGAGGGTAGCTGGCAAGGGTAAGATCGAAGGCGGGGGCGAGAGTCCACCCGCCCCGGTCATCCATCAGGAACGCGTGGTTGCGGCCGTGGTCGTCGTCGTTGGAGGCAGCGATATTGAAGACGGCGCGCCGGAAAACTTCCTCAACCGTCCGCTGATCGTTGGTGAGCGCGCGGGCGAGATCCATTAGATCCGCATATTCCAGCCCGTCCCGCAGGGGCGTGTGGGTGAGCCCGGAAAACGAGTGGAGGTGGAGCCGCGAGCCATCTTCTGTCCGGTCGAAGCGCCGGCTGAGAAAATGGCCGGCTCCGGCCGCTTCGAGGAGCCGGGTTTCCGGCACCGCGATGCCTGCTTCCGCCGCCATGCGTGCGTAGGCCGCCTCGATTTTGCCTTCGTGGAGGGCGGGTTCGGTATCGAACTTGATGAGCCAGGTTCCGAATCCGGGCGGAGCGGGATCGCTGATGCGGATTTCCGAAAAGTCGTCGGAGATCGCCAGCAGTGCCTTCGGCTGCGCACCTCCGGGCGATATGCCGGATTGCAGCAGTTGTCGGAGAACCTCGCTGCTTTCTCCGGCGAGTGTGTGACGTGCCGCCTCGACGAGCGCTCCGAGTTCCGCGACGAGTCCGTCGTTGAAATCGCCCTCGTCGGCGGTGGGCAGGAAGGCGAGCGCTCCCATTTTCCGGTCGCCCTGGCATGCCAGTTTGCGCAGCGCGGTGACACGGGTCCACGGGATCCCCATCGTTTCGAAATGGCGCCGCATGAGCCGCTCGCCCCACCAATCGGGCAGCGCGTCCTGAAAAAGGCCCGGCAGTTCTCCGAAAGTGGGGGTGGAAACGGAAACCGCGCCGGAGGTCGAGTTGGGGAGATAGAGCGGCGAGAGTTCTCGCCGACCGGCCCGCCATTCCGAGGTATATTCGAAATGAATCCCGCCACGGAGGTCTTGATGGAGGCGGCCGACCTGCATCGGAGAGCGCCCGGCCCAATGGACTTCAAGCTCCATCGGGTTCCTCCTTCCGCGGGCGGCGTGGCGCGCGTTTGCGGGTGGCAAGTTTGACGGCCTCGATCGATTCGGCGGGGCCGGTGTCCGCGAACAGGTTCCGTAGCGCCGAGTCGACTCCCAGCGCCACGGCGACGCGGGCAAGGCGTTGGAACGAACATTGACCCTTGGATTCCAGAAGTTTCAGCGTCGAAACGGCAAGCCCGGAGCGCTCGGCGAGTTCCTCCTGCGTCCATCCCTTCGACAGCCGCAGTCGGCGCAACCGCTCTCCTACCGTGCGGATCAGCTGGTTGGGATTCCTTTGTCTAAGAGTTGAAAAATCAGCCATTAAAGGTGAATAAGGCATCTAAAGACAAAATAACAACTTATAACGAGATAAAGGGATTGCTATGACGTTCCTCGCCGAGGGTGGTTCCCGGCCCGTGGCCGGGAAGGAGAAGGGTATCGTCCGGCAACGAATCGAGCACCGCGTGGAGGCGCTCCAGGGCATGACGGTAACGCTCGGGAGATTGGCAGCCGCCCATCGACCCGGCGAACAACGCGTCGCCCGTGACGAGGATGGGAAAATCGAGGTTGGCGACGTGATAGCCGAGCGCGGGGGACGCATGGCCTGATAGATCGCAGGCGCGAACCACAAGCGGCCCACAGGAGATCACCTGACCCGGCGCGAAGGGCGAAGTCCCATCGATATCAAGCCCGCGAGCGGGGACTTCGAAATCGCCGAGACCGCCGGTGTGATCGGCGTGGGCATGGGTGATGAAGATCGTTCGCACGGGCGGAGCCGATAGCGATGCGAGGGCGTCCGCACAGGATCCGGCCTGGGATCCGGTATCGAAAAGGATGGCGGTATCGCCGTGGGAGATGAGCCAGGCATTGACTTGTTCGTCGCCGAAAGGGAGGTCGAGCCTGTGAATGCCTCTCTGTTCAATGGGCCGGGGATGATAGGCGGGATGGTTGGCGAATGCGACCGGATCCAGCCCTAACACCTTGGCGAGCTGGTGGGCGGTGGCTGCGGAAAAGCGGCCCCGGGAAAAGGCGAGAACCTCGCTTTCCGGCAGGCCGCAGCGTTTTGCGGCCTCCGCCGGCGCGAGTCCGTGCCCCTTCAGCGCTTTGCGAAGGACGTAGGTGAAATCATCTTCCAACATGCCGGGAAGCTACATGGCCGGAGCTCCGGCCGCAATCCGAGGCTCAAGGATGGCGGGAGAGCGGGGCGCAGGAATTCCTCAAACAGTTGGTCCGATGATCACGGCACGCCTTATCGAGTTCACCGCATGCGGTAGTAGCCGTCGGGATTGTAGAGGAAATAGACGTCCTTCGGATTGAGACGGGGAAGCCAGACGTAAGGCTTGCCGTCGGAGTCGAATTCTTCCACCAGTGCGGTGCGGCCGGGTGCGGGGCTTGCTTCCTTTTCGGAATCGGGATCGCGGGTGATGGAAGTTTCCTCGATGCCATGGACGATGTGGTTGACCCACTTGAGGTTCTTGGCTTCATCGGCGAACTCGGTCCAGTCACCGCTGGTCGAGCGGGCGTACATCTTCTTGATGAATTCCTCGGTGCTGATTCCCATTTTTTCGGCCACCGGGGTCGCGAGGCGATCCCACCAGCGTTCGCTTTCCTCATAGAATTCCCGTTGCTGGGTGAGATTGAGCCGGGCGAAGGCGAGCTGGCTGCTGATCTGGTGGTGGAGAATGACCGCGTTCGGATAGGCGTAGGATTCCTTGGCAAGCGTGGTGATGGCGGCGGCCATCGATGCGGCGAAGGATTTGACCACCACGTGGACGGGCGCGTCGCTGGCTTCCATGGCTTTGAGGATCCGGTAGCCGGCCATCACCGAGCCCCCCGGGCAATCATCGATGACGATGAAGATGGGCAGCTTGCGATCCTTGTTGTTCCAAAATTCGATCCGCTTGGTGATGAAGTCGCCGGTGACGGCATTGATCATGCCATTGAGCGGGATCCGGCGGTCGGAAATGACGAGGGTGCCGTCTTCGCGAAGCGGGTTTTCCAAATAGACGGGCTCGGAATCCGCGTACATCGAGCGCTTCTCGTGGGTCTCGATGCGGGTGATTTCGCCTTCCAGGCGGGTGACCTCGAGCGCGGCCTCGGTCTGGATTGCCTTCAGGTCGTTGGTGAGTTTCTCCGCTCGGAGTTTTGAGATTTCCCCTTCGCGGGCGAGTTGCTCGCGCTCGATCTCCAATTTGAGGACGGCCTCGCGGGCGGCGGCCTGCCGTTTTGTATCTTCCAGCGCGACCCTCTCGGAAATGGCCTCACGCTCCATTTTCAAGCGGGTGATTTCGGCGCGCAGGTCGTTGGTTTCCTTGGTCAGGCGCTCCGCGTCGAGTTTGTTCTCGATTGCGAGCGCGTCGTGTTCCGTGCTCGTCGGTGAGCTGGGTTTGGCTGGTTCTTGGGCAAGAAGCCATGGACTCAGGAAGGCGGTGGCAAGTGCGGTGCGCGCGGAAGGATTCATGATGGTTGATGTAATTCAGGAAATTAACGAAACTGCGGAAGATTTGTGTTCCTTTCGCATTTTCGCACGGTCCGACTCAAGGGGCTTTCGCCTTCGCCCGGAGGCCGATGTAGAGAATCACGGCGACAAACAGCAAAAACGCCGATGCGGCGATGCCCAAGGCGACGAAAAAACGGCTGCTGGCGGAATCCACCTCCGCATCGGTAATGGTGTGAACCGGCGTCTCTCCCGGCATGCGGGTCAGCACGAGCCGCCCATCCTCCACTTCGACTCGGGTAAGCTTCCCCATGGCGGGGCCAAGGACGGGATCCGCCAGATAGCGTTCGGTGATGCGGTAGGGTGACATTTGCTCGACGAACTCGACAGGCACCTCTTTTCCGGGGACATCCAAGGATTCGATCCGGAGGGCGATCTCTTTTTCGGTCAGGGCCGGCCGGGCCTCCATGGTGGCGTTCAGGTAGCGGGGATCGGAGGTGATCCAGCCGCTTTCCCCATTGCGGGTGAGCCGGGGTTTGCCATTGAGACGGAAGGAAATGGCGATGCGGAGGAGGTCACCGGTCACCTCTTGGACCCGGAAATTCCCGCGGAGATCCTGGAAGGGGTCGTAGGCGGCGATCGCGAGATTCAGGTCGTCCGCCGAGAGCGAAATGCTCGCCGGTTCCTCGCCGCCAAGTTTCTGGCGGAAGGTTTCCAATCGTTCAGCCAGCAGGTTGAGATCCGCTTCGCGATCTTCGAGGGACGTCGCCTCGATCGGAGCGGGTTTGTCGTGGGTGAATGCGGCGATGGCATCCGCCTGGCGGAAGAGCGTGAGCGTCGAAAAGCCAATCAGGAAAAGCATCACCGCCATCGCGATGATCAGGATGAGGCAACCGGCGAAGGGTGATCTTGCGCTGTCCGCGCGGGGGGGGCTTGGCTCAGGTTTCATCCGTAGGTCTTCCGTCGGAGCTGCGGCGGCGTTCCTCGGCCTCCGGAATGCTGTCCGGCGGAGGATCGAGCGGGGAACCCGGTTCGTCGTCGAATCGCGGCGGCTGCGGTTCTTCGGGGTGGGGATCGTGCTGGGGATATTCCTCGTGCCAGCCGTCGTCGCCCGCTTCCGGATGGTTCTCCGCGCGGTGGGAATCCTCCGGCTCTACGGGATAGGTCGCGGGCTCGCGGTCGCGGTCCAGAAGAAGGCGTTCCATCCGCTCCCGTTGTTCCTGTTCCTCGGCGCGGACGGCTTTGCGGTTGTCGAAATAAGCGAGCCAGATGCAAATCTCGTAGAGGATGATCATGGGCAAGGCCATGAGGATGAGCGTCATGACATCCGGGGTGGGGGTGATGATCGCTGCGATGATGAAAATGGCTACCACGGCATAGCTGCGGGTGCGGGCCATCGTTTCATAGGTGAGCAGACCGAGCTTCACGAAGATCATCACGACGACCGGCAGTTCGAAGGAGAGACCGAAGAGGAGGGTGAAGGTGGTCGCGAATCCGATGTATTCGCCGATCCGCCAATCGTTGGAAACGCCCATCCCTTCGCTCCACCCGTAGAAGAAACCAAGAGCCCTTGGCAGGACGATGAAGTATGCGAAGGAGACTCCGCTGAGGAATAACCCGAAGCCGATGGTCATCGACGGCCAGAGGACCCGCCTTTCATTGCTGTGCAGGCCAGGCAGGACGAACTGAAGGAGAAACATCAGCAGAAGGGGAAAGGAAAGGATGATGCCGGCGAAAAACGATAGCTTCATCGAGAGCATGAAGGTCTCCGTGGGCTTCAGGGCGGACATCATCCGGAGCCCGCCCCGGCTATCCAGATCCGGACTCGGTTGGCTGATCAGCAGTGCCTCAAGCTGGAGCCCCATTTCCTCAGGCAACTCGAGCGAGTCGACGAACGCGGTTCTGCCGTCTTCGGGCAAAACCAGCAGTGCCCGCAGCAGAGCGACCGACCGGGCATGGAATTCCAGTTCGGGGTCGCCCAACGCCTGATACATGGCGTCGCGTTGATCGGAGTCCAAGCCGGCGGTGGCGCGTTCGAGAGCTTTTGCTGCCTCCCAGGATTCCACAGTGACCGGACGGGGCGGTTTCACGGGCAGTTTCGATTCCAACTGGGCGACCATGACCTCTTCCACCGGCTGCCGCAGCACTTCCATGATTTGCTCGCGGAAACTGAAGCAGACGATCATTGAGATCAGCAATGTGGCGACCACACGGGTGATCATCACCCGGAGATCCTCCAGGTGTTCGAGAAAGGGCTTCTCGTGGTCCGAGTGGGCTTTTTCCCGGAGTTGGAAAACTTTTTTCAGCAGATACATGCGAGGGCCGGGGATTCAACCCGCGCTTTCTCCTCACGGCAAGGGCAGATCTGTCGCTAGGGAATTCAGGCGTTGCGGCACCGGGTGGGGTGTTGCACCGTCCGCGCAGCCGCCCGCCTTCCGACGATGTTCGATCCTGATTCCTTCCGCCCGGACTTTCCGATCCTCGATCAGGAGATCAACGGTCGGCCGTTGGTTTATCTCGACAATGCGGCCACGACGCAGAAGCCGCGGGCGGTGCTGGACGCTTCCCGCCATTACTACGAATCGATCAATTCCAACATCCACCGCGGCACGCACCATCTCGCCCGGGCCGCCACCGATGCGTTCGAAGAGGCGCGGAAAACGGTCGCCGCGCACGTCAGAGCCCCTTCGCCGGATGAGGTGATTTTCACGGCTGGGGCGACCGACGGGATCAATCTCGCCGCAAACGTGCTGGCGGGGTCGGGGAAAGTCCGGAGCGGTGACGAAGTGGTGATTTCCACTCTCGAGCACCATTCCAACATCGTGCCGTGGCAAATGCTTTGCGAGCGGACGGGAGCCGTCTTGAAGGTGATTCCTTGCCGCGAGGACGGCGTCCTCGATCAGGAGGCGTTCCGGGAGCTGCTGGGCGAGCGGACGCGGATCGTCGCGTTCAACTGGGTTTCCAACGCGTTCGGGACGGTGAATCCGGTGGTCGAGATGAGCCGGCTGTCGAAAGAAGCGGGGGCGGTCGTGCTGATCGATGCCGCCCAGGCGGTGCCTCATTTGCCCGTGGATGTGCAGGCGACCGGCGCGGATTTTGTGATTTTTTCCGGCCACAAGGTCTATGCCCCCACCGGGATCGGCGTCCTGTGGGGACGTGCGGATCTGTTGAACGGACTGCCGCCATGGCGTGGCGGTGGTGAAATGATCAAACAGGTGACGTTTGAAAAAACGACCTACAACGACATCCCATTCAAGTTTGAGGCCGGCACGCCCAATATCGAGGGCGCGATCGGGCTGGCGGCCGCCTTGGATTATGTGAACGGCATCGGCCTTGCCGCGATCCACGATCACGAGGCTCGGCTGATCCGTCTGGCTGTGGAAAAGCTTTCGGGCGTGCGCGGCATCCGGTTCTACGGGCCTGAGGACCGGGCCGGGGCGCTATCCTTCAACATCGAAGGCATCCATCACTACGATCTCGGCACGCTGATGGATCAGATGGGCGTGGCGGTCCGCACCGGCCACCATTGCTGCCAGCCGCTGATGGCGCGATTCGGTGTGACCGGGACCACGCGGGCCTCATTCGCCCTCTATAACAGCCCTGCGGATGTGGAGGCCTTGGCCGGTGCGGTTGAAAAAGCGGCATCGATGCTTCGCTAATCGTGATTGAACCATGAACATCGTGCTCGGAATCAGCGGATCGATCGCGGCCTACAAGGCGGCCGATCTCGCATCCCAGCTCATGAAGCGGAGCCATGAAGTCCACGTTGTGATGACGCGCTCGGCCACCGAGTTCATCACGCCGCTCACCCTTCAGACGCTGACCCGCCGCCCGGTGCTGGTATCGCTGGAAGACGAGAAGCAGTCGTGGAAACCGGGACACATCGAGCTGGCGGACCACGCGGATCTGTTTCTTGTCGCGCCAGCATCGGCAAATGTGCTGGGAAACTTCGCCAACGGACTCGCTCCCGATCCGCTCGCCTCGATTTATCTGGCCCTCCCGCGCGCTACCCCGGTGCTGATCGCGCCGGCGATGAACGGGAAAATGTGGCTGCATCCCGCGACGCAAAGGAACGTGGAGCGTCTGGTGGCAGACGGGTGCCGGTTCGTCGATCCGGTCGAAGGCGATCTCGCCTGTGGTTATGAGGGGGTGGGTCGGCTCGCCCCGGTGGAGGAAATTCTCGCGGCCGTGCGGGAGTTGCTCACCTGAAATTCAGGTCGCGGAGCCTCAGCCCCGCGATCTGATGGATCTCGGCCACCGCGGCGCGCAGCTCTTCGTCAGGGATATTCTCCAGGCGTTTGCGGAAAGCGGCGAGAATTCCGGCCTTGTCGGTTTTCCGGACGCAAATGACGAAGGGGAATCCGAAACGCCCGCGGTAGGCGGTGTTGAGCGCGGAAAACTCGGCGAACTCTTCCGCTGCCAGACGATCAAGGCCGGCACCACCTTGTTCCTGGCGCGAGGATTCGGACAGCTGGCCGGAGACCGCCAGTTTCCCCGCGAGATCGGGGTGGGCCCGGACGAGCCTCAGCCGCGCGGAATCGTCAGCTGCATCGACAAGTGCCCGCATCCGGTCCGCCAACTGCTCAGCGGTCCGGAAGGGCCGCATGTCGGCCGCGAGCTCCGCAACCCATGGGGAATGTTCGTAAATTCCACCGAACCATTTTACGAACTCCGGCTTTTCCATCGCATTCACTTCCACCAGCGTCATCCTCCGGACGCTGCCACAGCGTTAGTCCCATGGCCACCCTCCACAGCAATCGTTACGGAAAATTCCGGGTCCGCTTCCTCAAGGTCATCCGCCACGCGGGCGGCCGTCACGACGTCTGCGAGATCGAGGCCGACGTGATGCTCCAAGGGGATCTCGACGCCTCCTACCTTTCGGACGACAACCGCTCCATCGTTCCCACCGACACCGTCAAGAACACGCTGCAGGTTCTCGCCCACGACCATTTGGAAGCTTGCCGGAGCTCGTTCGCGCGGGTGGTGGGAGATCATTTCCTGGATACCTACGCCCATATCCAAGGGGTGGAGATCGAGCTTCGCGAGCGCGCCTGGAAACGGCTGGGGGACCACCCGCATTCGTTCACGCACGAGGCGAATGGAGCGCCATTCAGCCGGGCGAACTTCCGGCGCGGCATTCCGGAAACCCTCTCCAGCGGAATCCGTGACCACCTCCTCCTCAAGTCCACCGGCTCCGGCTTCGCCGGATACAACGTCTGCGAGTTCACGACCTTGCCGCCGACGGGAGACCGGATCCTCTCCACCCGGCTGACTGCCGAGTGGACCTTTTCCGATCCAAACGCCGACTTCCCGGCCTGCGACGCCGCGGTGCTGGCTGCGATCCACGACGTTTTCGCCAACACCCACAGCCCGTCCGTCCAACGCACCCTGTTCCAAATGGGGGAGGCGGCGCTCGCCGCGGCTACGCCGGTCGGATCGATCCGGCTGACCTTGCCGAACGTCCATTTCCTCAACCTCGACCTTTCGAAGTTGGGGCGGCCGGGGCAAACCGGGATTTTTCTGCCGACCGACGAGCCGCACGGTCAGATCGAGGCCACCGTCACCCGCGACTGAGATGATTTGGCGCGCGCTTCAGGAACTCGGGGAAGCCGGCGAGGACAGTGTCGTCGCCACGGTGATCGGATGCCGTGGCAGTGTCCCCACCAACCTCGGCGCCAAGGCGGTTTTTACAGCGGGTGGATTGCACACCGGGACGATCGGGGGAGGGAAGATCGAAGCTCGCGCCGCGGAACTAGCTGCGGAAATCCTCGGTGATTCCGCTTCGCCAGCCTGTCAGACACGCTGCTGGAACCTCCGAAACGATGTGGGCATGACCTGCGGCGGGGAGATCACATTGCTGTTCGAAGTCCATCGCGGCAGGCCGCCGTGGCGGATTGTGATTTTCGGTGCGGGTCACGTCAGTCAGGCGCTGGTTCCCGTGCTCGCGCGGCTGGCTTGCCACCTCACCGTCATCGACACGCGGCCGGATTGGCTGGGAAAACTCCCTGCCGCCGGGAATCTGACATCCGTGCGTGTGGAAAACTTCGAAGACGGCGTTGCGTCGGTGCCCGGTGGAGCCTTCGTCCTTTCGATCACCCGGGGTCACTCAAGCGATTTCCCCGTGCTCCGGGATTTGCTCCTGCGTGAGGCCCCCCCTCCATTTCTCGGCGTGATCGGCAGCGCCTCCAAACGGGCGGCCTTGGTCCGGGAACTGCGTGATGCGGGCGTTCCGGCAGAGAAAGTCGGCACGTTGGTCTGCCCGCTTGGCCTGCCGATCGGGAGCAATTCGCCTCCGGAAATCGCCATCAGCATCGCCGCCCAGCTCCTCCAAGCGCGAGACGCATGAAAGCCATCTTGCGTTCCAAGTGACTTTGAGCTTGCAAGCCGCTCCGGATCGTTTACCTCGTGCGCCCCGAATTATGGCTAAGAAAAGTTGGATCGCACGCAACGCACGCAAACAGAAAACCGTCGAGAAATACGCGGAACTCCGTCTCAAGCTCAAGGCTGAGAAGGATTATGTGGGACTCTCGATGCTTCCTCGCGACGCGAGCCCCACCCGCCTCGTCAACCGCTGCATGGTCACCGGCCGTCGCCGCGCGTTTCTCCGCCGCTTCCGTCTTTCGCGGATCAGCTTCCGCGAGCTTGCCTCCGCCGGGATGCTTCCCGGCGTGACCAAGTCCAGTTGGTAAGCTGGCACGTTGCCCGCTACCTTTTGACGCGGGGTGGAAACCGCCCGCCTCCGCGTCCTCCAAATGCCCATCTACGAATACGTTTCCGAAGCCCCGGAGGAACCCGAGCATTCATGCCGGATCTGCTCCCGCGGATTCGAACTCAGGCGTCCGATCGACCGGGCTCCATTGGAGGTTTGCCCTTTGTGCAAACATCCGGTGAAAAAAGTGATTTCCCGGATCAACACCCCCCAGGTGACCAAGCCGCTCTCCGTGAGCGATGCCAAAAGCGCCGGCTTTACCGTTCTCGAAAGGCGCGACCAAGGTGTGTATGAGAAACTTTGATCCCGCTCGATGACGGCATTTGCTTTCAGTCTCGATCTTCTGGCGATGTCTCCGACATTGCCGACGGAGCCACCGCCGCTCTGGAAGTCCTTGGTTTATATCGCGGGGATCATCTTCTTCCTGCTGCTCAACGCGTTTTTCGTCGCGTCCGAGTTCGCCATCGTCAAGGTCCGTCAGAGCCAGCTCGAATCAGAGGGAAAGGACAATCCCGCCAAGCTGAAAACCGCGCTCCACGTGGTCAAACATCTGGATGGCTATCTGTCCGCCAATCAGTTGGGGATCACCATCGCATCCCTGGCCCTCGGCTTTCTCGGCGAGCCGTTCGTCGCGATGTGGGTCGCACCGCTGCTTCTTCAGCTTGGGATGTCGGCATGGTGGGTGAAAGGCATCTCGTTCGGCTTGGCAATGCTGTCTTTCACATTCCTCCATGTGGTGATCGGCGAGCTGATGCCCAAATCCGTGGCGATCCGGCGGCCGGTATCGACCACGCTGGCTCTGGCCGGACCCTTGCACGCGTTCTACCGGAGCGCGCACTGGGCGATCGTCGTTTTGAACGGGACGGCGAACTGGCTGCTCAAGCGACTGTTCAACATCGATCCGGTCCGCGACGGCGATCATTCCCACACTGCGGAGGAACTTGCCTTGCTCGTTACCCAAAGTGGAAAATCGCTGGAGGTCACGGAGACCGAGCGGGAAATCCTGATCAACGCACTCGGCCTCAACGAATTGTGGGTGCGTGACGTGATGACGCCCCGAAACCAGGTGATCTTCCTCGACGCGGACGAGCCGTTTGAGAAAACGCTGCAGGTCGCCATGAAAAGCAAGCACACGCGCTTTCCGCTGGTAAAGGGCCATTTGGACCACGCGATGGGACTCATCCACATCAAGGATATCTTCAAACTCCTCAACGATCCGGATCCGGATCTGATGCGGATCAAACGCGACCTGAAGATCGTGCCGGACACGATGCCGCTGGACAGCCTCCTGCAGTTTTTCCTCCGCGAGCACGCCCATCTGGCGATGGCCGTGGATGAGTTCGGCACGCCGGTCGGTCTGGTTTTCCTCGACAACGTGATGGAAGAACTGGTCGGCGACATCCAGGACGAGTTCGACAACGAGCGCTCGGCTTTCACCAAGGTGAATGGCGAGGAATTCGTGATCGAGGGTTCGATGACGCTCAACGATCTGGCCGGTCATGTGCCGGAACTGTTCCTGGAAAGCGGCGAGGTCACGACGGTCGGCGGCTACCTCACCCAGCAGCTCGGTCGATTTCCCGAGGTGGGTGAAACACTCGAGATCCTTGGTTATGAAGCGCGGGTCACCAGCACCGACGGCCGGCGCGTCGGGCAGATTCATTTCCGACAGCTGAGCATCGTCCCGGATGAAACCGAAACCGTTGAAACGCTCGCCTAGGACCCATGGGTGATAGGCGGCTGGAAGTCTTCTGCGGAGAGGGATGAGGAGGCTTTTCGCACATCGAATTCCGTTGCAATCGCTGGATTTCGCAGGTGATAGTTCGCCCGCGTGACTCCCCGATTCCCCTCCATGGCCGCATCACGGCTCCTATTGACGTTCCTGCTGGGATCCGTCCTTGCATCCGTGGCGGTTGAGGAGAAAAAGCCCGAAAGGCCAATCGTCGAGGAGGTCGCAGGAAATCCGGATACGGAGCCCGGCTCTCCCGATCAGGGGAGGGGGGATGCGAGGCCCGAGCCCGCGCCGAAGGAAATGGACGGCGACGCGGCACCGGAGTTGGAGGACGAAGCCGCTGCCGAAGAGGCGGATGCCGAAAAGGCGGCGATCGCCGTACCGGTGGCTCCGGATCCGATCCAGGTGTTCGGTTGGCGTGAAAAGATCAAAATCAAGGGCATTGAGGAGGAACTGCAGGCGAAGTTGGATACCGGCGCGTTAACAAGCTCGATCCATGCCGAGGAGAAGGAACTTTTCGAGCGCGATGGAAAAAAATGGGTCCGGTTTTTCGTGGATGACCCGCGAAAGGAAAAATCGGTGCGCACCCGCCTCGAAGCTCCTCTGGTTCGCATCGCCCGCATCAAGGAGCCGGGCGGCGAATCTTCCATGCGGGAGGTGGTCCGCTTGACCTTCGAAATCGGCGAACGAAGTCTCCGCGGAGAGTTCACCCTCAACAACCGCGACAACATGCTTTCCCCGGTATTGATCGGCCGGACCGCCATCAAGGAACTCGGCTGGGTGGATTCCGGCCGGACCTATCTCGCCGACGAGAAGATCTTCCGCTGAGCGATTTCACGGATTTCTTTCGGACCAACAAGCATGAGCGCACGATGGAAATTGATCGCGGCGGTGGTGTCGCTGGTCGTCTTGGGAGGAGGGCTCGCCGGCTACAAAACCCGCTGGCTCGGAGTCCCGATCTGGGAAGGCACGCAGGCGAGCGAATGGCTTGTTGAGGCGCGTATTTCATTCGTGGCGACGGGCAGACCGGTGAAAGCACGGCTCTCACTTCCCACTTCGGCCGTCGAAGAGGGTGCCGGCCAGGAGGCGGGATCCCTAGGGTATCACTACGATGTCGAGCGTGATTTGGGGAAGTACGCCGCGGTGTGGTCGGCCGAACAACGCGAGGGCTCCCAGTCGCTTTACTACCGCGTGCGCTTCCCGGATGGAGTCTTGAGCGGGGGCGAACCGAAGCCCGCGGAAGGAAAGCCGGAGGAACCGGTAAGCCCGGGACTCGGGGGCTCACTCGGTGAGGCGGCTTCGAACATCGTCAGCCGTTCGCAGTCGATCTCGTCGGATCCGGACGCGCTGTTTGTCGCCCTGTTCCGGCAAATCCACGCCGAGGAGCTTTCACAGGAGTTTGTCTTGGTAAAGAGACACTACGAAGACGAGTTCAAGGGCGAAGCGGCAATGGCGATGGGACTGGATCTCCTTGCCATGTCCGGCGTTCCGGCGAGGCTGGCATACGGCGTGCGTCTTGATGTGGAAAGCGGGGCGCAAGTGCCAATCTCGCTGGTGGAATATTACGACGGGGCGTTCTGGAAGGTGCGGGACCCGCTCGATCCTTCGTCGATTCTCGATGGCCGCGAAACCTATGTCTGGCATCGTGGTGGCGGACCGATGCTGGACGTTACGGGAGGTGAGAACTCGCGTGTGACCTTTACCGTCATGAAGGACCGCATTCCGCTGGCGCAGCTGACGGATTTGCGCGATTCGCCGTTCCTCGTTTCCACCATCCTGGGCCTTCCGGCTTCCGAGCGGGCGGTGTTCCGATACATCGTGCTCATTCCGTTGGGGGCCTTCGTGGTGGTTCTGA
This sequence comes from Verrucomicrobiales bacterium, assembly GCA_038256845.1. Lineage (GTDB taxonomy): Bacteria > Verrucomicrobiota > Verrucomicrobiia > Verrucomicrobiales > Akkermansiaceae > Luteolibacter. Next base: position 17,334 of record JBBSJY010000056.1, read on the forward strand.
TGCGGAATATCGTGGGCGTCCCGACTTTGGGCACCTTCATGCCGGTATTGCTCGCGCTGGCTCTGCTGGAAATTCCGCTCTTCAGCGGACTCGTCATGTTCACCATTCTGGTGGCTGCGGGCCTGTGGTTCCGATTCCTGCTTTCCCGGCTGAATCTGCTGGTGGTGCCGCGTGTGGCCGCATGCGTGGTGATTGTCACCTTGCTGATGATGTTGATGAGTGTGGTCAGCTACCGGATGGGAATGGGTGGGGGGATCCAGATCACGCTCTTTCCGATGATTATCCTGGCATGGACGATCGAGCGGATGTCACTGATATGGGAAGAGGAGGGAAAACGGAGCGCGCTGGTGCAGGTATCGGGGTCGGTGGCGGTGGCGGTGATCGCGTTCCTCTTCATGAGGATCAGCCAGATCCAGTACTGGGCATTCTATTTTCCGGAGCTTCTGCTGGTCCTGCTGGCGGGCATCCTGCTGATTGGCCGCTACACGGGATACCGGTTTTCCGAATTGATTCGCTTCAAGAGTTTCGCCGATGTCTGAGACGACCCTGCCTGACGGAAGCCGGTGGTGGCACCGCTGGATGCGCACGCCGGGAGAATTGCGCGAGCTGGGTGTGGTCGGTATCAACATGCGCAATGCCAGGTATTTATTGCCGAACAACCCGCGGAGGCTCTACGACTTGGTCGACAACAAGCTGAGGACCAAAGCGCTAGCCGAGGCGGAAGGGCTGTCGGTGCCGGAGACATACGCGGTGGTTCGGTCGCCCCGGGATACGGCGCGGTTCGAGAAAACACTGGCCGACCGTGCCGCCTTTGTGATCAAGCCCGCCCGCGGATCTGGCGGCAAGGGGGTGCTTGTGATCGATGGGAAAGCGGACGGCGGCTTCATCAAGGCAAGCGGCGCCCGCCTCCGTGGGGAGGATATCAAGCATCACGTCTCCAATATTCTGGCAGGGCTTTTCAGCCTGGGGGGAAAGCGGGACTGCGCGCTGGTCGAGTATCGGGTGAAACCTGCCAAACTTCTGACAGACATCAGTTTCCAAGGTGCTCCGGACATCCGCATCGTGATGCTTCACGGATATCCGGTGATGGCGATGCTGCGGGCTGCGACCTTGGAATCCGACGGCCGCGCGAACCTGCATCAGGGAGCGCTTGGCATCGGTATCGACCTTTCCACCGGTCGCACCGTGCGGGCGGTGCACCACGGTCGGCCCGTGACCCGCCATCCGGATCTCGACATACCGCTCATTGGCATCCAACTTCCCGGCTGGGACCAGATGCTCGACATCGCCGTGACCTGTCAGGAAATGACCGGTCTCGGCTATCTGGGGGTGGACCTGATGATTGATGAGGCTCTGGGGCCGCTGATGATCGAGGTGAACGCTCGGCCCGGTCTGGCGATCCAGATGGCGAATGGCGTCGGTCTGCTCCGCAGGCTGGAACCCGTGGTGCGGCAGCACGACATGAATCCGGGTGCCGACCGGTTGGAAAAAATCGCGTTCGTCCAAGAGCATTTCGCGGCTGGCCGCGCGCAGGACTGATGCTCAGTGCCCCATCGGGCTCTCGCCGGAGGCGTTGCCCAGGTGGGAGAGGTTGTCCGGTAGGAATTTTTTGAAGCGGGTCTTGTCGATCGCTTTCATGTAGGCCTCTTCCGGAGAAATCATGCCTTCGCGGAGCTTGGACCAAATCGACTCGTCCATGAACTGCATTCCCTCGCTTTTGCCGCCGGTGATGACGTCGTAGAGCTTCTGGGTGGCGCCTTCCCGGATGATCGCCGCGACCGCGGGCGTTGCGAACATGATCTCGTGCACGGCGGTCCGGCCGGGCTTGTCGACCCGCTTGCAAAGGAGCTGGGCAACGACGCCACGCAGCGAAGCGGCGAGCATGGTCCGCACCTGCGATTGCTGGTCGGACGGGAAGACGTCGATGATCCGGTCGACCGTCTTGCGGGCGTTGTTGGTATGGAGGGTGCCGAAAACAAGAAGGCCGGTCTCCGCCGCGGTCAACGCCAGCGAGATGGTTTCCAAATCCCGCATCTCGCCCACGAGAACGATGTCGGAATCCTGGCGCAGCGCGGCGCGGAGTCCATCGGCGAAAGACGGTGTCTGGATGGGAACCTCCCGCTGGGTGATGATCGAACGTTTGTTGCTATGAACGAACTCGATCGGCTCCTCCACCGTGATGATATGCCGGTTGAAGTTGATGTTGATGTAATCGAGGAGCGCCGCGAGCGTGGTGGATTTCCCCGAACCGGTGGGACCGGTGACGAGGACGAGGCCGGAGCGCATGTGGCCGAATTCCTTCACCACTTCCGGAACCCCGAGACTTTCGAGCGTGGCGATTTCGGTCGGAATGAGCCGGAACACCGCTCCGAGACCGTGCTGCTGTTTCAGATAGTTGCAACGGAAACGGGAATCCTCGTCCATCTCATAGGCGAAATCGAGATCTCCCGAGCCCAGATAGCGCTGGAATGCGGCGGGGTCGCATATCTCAGCCAGCAGATCTTTGAACTCCTGGCCTTCCAGAACCGGCTGGTCGGGGATCGGCACGACGGCCCCATGGACACGGATCTTCGGCGGCTGGCCTTCTGAGAGGTGGAGATCCGAACCTTTGTTAGAGATCAGGTAACGGAAGTGTTCGTCAATCTTGGCCATACAAGGAGTGTTTCGTCGGGGCGGGAAATGGAGTGGAAATCAGGAGTGGAAGTAAGACTTCATTTGGTTTTTGTCATCGGCGCGGAAGAGAGCTTCGTCGCGCGAGATGATCCCTTGTGCGTAGAGACGGCGCAGAGACTCGTCCATCGTGATCATGCCGACATTTTTGCCCGTTTGCATGACGCCCGGAAGCATGAAGGTCTTGCCTTCGCGGATGCAGTTGGAAACGGCGGGGGTATTGACCAGCAGTTCCATCGCCAGCGCACGGCCGTTGCCGTCGATCCTTGGAACGAGCTGCTGGGAGAGGATGCCGCGCAAGGATTCGGAAACCATGATGCGGATCTGATCGCGCTGGTCGGTGGGGAACACATCAAGCACCCGGTCGAGCGTCCGGGGGGCATTGCCGGTATGAAGCGTGCCCAGAACAAGGTGACCGGTCTCGGCAGCGGTTAGGGCGAGCTGGATGGTCTCAAGGTCGCGCATTTCTCCAACCATGATCACATCCGGATCTTCCCGCAGGGCGCCCCGCAACGCCTTTGCGAACGATTCGGTGTGGGAGTGCACCTCGCGTTGGTTGACGTGACATTTCTTGGAATCGAATACGTATTCGATGGGGTCTTCGAGGGTCAGGATATGATCTTCGCGGTCCCGGTTGATGAAATCCACCAAGGCGGCAAGAGTGGTCGATTTTCCCGAGCCAACCGAACCGGTCACCAAGACCAGGCCGTTCTGATAGCGGGTGAGGGGAAGGATATGTTCCAGAGGCAGCCCGATCTCCTCAATGGTGCGGATCTTGTCGTTGATGATGCGGAAGGCCATGTCGTAACCGAGACGCTGTTTGACGACCGACGCGCGGTAGCGGCCGTTCGGGGCGGCGTAGGCGAAGTCGATATCTCCCTTCTCCTGCAGGCGGTTCCACTCCTCATCCCCGAGAAACGAACGGGCGAGGCGCTCGGTTTCGTCGGCCTTCAAGGGCGGGTGGTCCGGCCAGATCGGCGAAAGCTGGCCGAAGCGCCGCCATGCCGGAGGGTAGGCGGTCGGCAGATGAAGATCGGAACAATCATACTCCCGTCCAAGCTGGAGATATTCGTCAACGTGCGAGAGAACCTTATGTTCGGACATGATTGGCGCTTAGAGAGGGTTGGAAGGGCGGAAATTTGACCCTTGCGGGCCGCGAGTCGAGCGATATCTCATGCGATTGCCAAGGTAATGCTTCAATCTGTCTGTCGCCCAAACCTGTGCCATCGGCCGCAGCGTCGTGAAAGCGAGGCCGAGAAGAGTCAGGAATATCCCCCCCTGTTTCACCGCGGAAAGATCATGGGATTGCTCGGGCGGGGGCTTTGGCTTGCGCCGGAACAGCCGGCTGGTGAGCAATCCCAAGGTCGCCGTGCCTCCGAGCCATGGGAAGGGATGGGTGGTTAGCGAGTGCCGCAGCCGCGCGGGTGCGTTGAAGCGGTGTTGCAAGGCGACCATATCTTCCGCCAGAATCCGGCGGGCAATGGAACTCTCCTTGATCAGGCGTTGGATTTCCGCGATTTTTTGCGTTCGATGCATTCTCGGTCTTTTTGGAATTCGGCACGTGTGAATGGAAAGGCCTCGGGTCCCTTGCGTGACGCGAAGAGGGCGCACGCGACGGCGGCGAGAAGGTGAAGGCCCGCGGCGCCAAGCGCCACCCAATACCACGGCCAGTCGTTTGCCGCTCCCACCGCGCCGATCCCTCCTGCAAGTGCAAGGATCCAGGTGGCAAGGAGTGCGAAGACGGCAACCCCCAACAGAATCGCCTTGCGGGATCCGGTGCGGAGAACATCCGCCAGTTCGATCTGGATGATGTCGATTCGCGCGCAGACGAGCCTGCCTGCGGCTTCACGCCAATTCATCGGGGCTTCATCGTCCGCCGTGGGGTCCGGAATCGACGGATCGGTGCCAGGTGGGACTTTCATGTCATGAAAAAGAGCCACTGTCGTGTGGCAGCGGCTCGTGTTTTTGATCGCTCGGTGCTAGGCTCTCAGCGGCGGGTGATCAGGCCGATGAGGAAGCCGACTCCGAGGGCGCTGATGACGCACTTGGTCGGATTCTGGCGGATGTAGTCCTCGGCGGTGACTTGGAATTCCTTGGCCTTGAGCCGTGATTCATCCCATTGGTCGGTCGCTGCATGCTTGAGCGCGTCGGCCCGGACCGTAGCGGTGGTCTTGAACTGGTTCACCCGTTCCCCTGCCGCATCGCGGAGATGCTGAGCCGATTCGACCGCGCGGTCTTTCAACTCGGCGACTTTGGACTCGGCGGTGTGGGCGAAGTCGCGTGCCTTCTCCCCGGCGGCGGTTCGCAAGTCGTTCGCCGCTTGGGATGCCGGGGTTTTTGGGGTGTAGCCGGATTGGGGATCGAGGCTGTCGGAAGTTGGAAATTCTTGGGACATGGCGTGTGTTTCAGTGGTTTGACGGCGAACTGACAAGTCCGTCGTCGTGCAAGAATTTGTGCCATTCCCAACGGGATGGCGCAAGAAGTCCGTGCAAAAAGGAACGGCAGAAATCCATCACGGGCCGACGACTTTCGCTCTCGGCGCTTCTAGCAAGGCTTTTGCCTGATTTTCCTGCGGGGCGGTAAAACGCACTTTTTCCCAAACCGGTTCTTTCAGGGGGCCAGTCCCATGGAACTGGAAAAGCCCTCCCATCGAGCGCAAGGGCAGCGTGATCAGCCTGAGGAATCCGCGGGCGTTCATCCGGATAGTGAAATCGAGGGTGCGGGTCTTCAGGTCCACCGTCCCGTCGCCGGTGAATACCAACGAGGTGGTAGTGGTTTGAAAGTCGTTGCTGCTGAGAACCCCCTCTTTGATATCAAAGGTGAAAAACGCGCTCTTCGCCCGTTGCGAGCCACCCTGCGGATCGTTGAGGACTCCGGAAACCAATGGCGTGAGCGGGCCGA
>JBBSJY010000057.1:0-22409 GCA_038256845.1 Verrucomicrobiales bacterium
GAGAGATTTCCCCACCCGCGTGGGGATGGCCCGTTTCCGTTTAAATTTTTCATGGTTTCGCAGCGGATTTCCCCACCCGCGTGGGGATGGCCCGCCCTTCGCATCGGTGGCCAGACCGTAGTAAAAGATTTCCCCACCCGCGTGGGGATGGCCCGGTCGCGGAGGCTCCGCCCGGGTTGTGCGCGTCAGTTCATCACGGGGGAGACCTTGAGTGATGAGTGGGATTGGGGTGACGGCATGCGATCCTACATGGGGACCTCGTTCGTCAGCGGGCGCACCGACCTGCGTCCCGTCTATCGGCTGATTTTCAACCGCCTCCGCTCGCTCGGCTGCCGATGGCATTATTCGTTTCCGCGGATTTATGCGATTCGGTTCGAGAAGCCCGAGGAAGCGGGCGACTACGATCCGTCAAAAGGATTTGCGGCCGAGGAGGAGAAGCGGAAGCAGGTGGAAGAGGACAGGCGTTTTCAAGAGCGGTTGGACGCGGACGTGGCCAAGAGCAAGCGGCAGGCCTGGGACGAGGCTCCACCCGCGGTCGTCCAGGCCTATCAGGAGGTTTTCGGCGAGGATCCGTCCGGTTGGCCACCCGAATGAAATCGGCGGATTGATCGACTGACGAATTTTATCAGGACAATACTTTGAGCATCTTATCTCCCCGTTCTTGTCTGGATTCCTGATTCCGGACTCTGGATTCTGGATTCTATTTCGATCATGCCCTACCACCCGCCATTCACGATCACCCCGCTGCTGATTGATCTTGTCTCTCAGATCAGCGAGGCGTTTGGCCGTTGGGCGGCGATGGAATCCGTAATCTCGCCGCGTCTCCGGCGGGAAAACCGGATCCGTTCGATCCATGCGTCACTGGCCATCGAAAACAACACGCTCAGCCTGGATCAGGTCACCGACATCATCGAGGGCAAGCGGGTGCTCGGGCATCCTCGGGAAATCCAGGAAGTTCACAACGCGCTCGCCGCCTACAATCTGATGGAATCGCTGGAAGCCCATTCGGCGGCGGATTTCCTCAAGGCGCATGCCGCTCTGATGAGGGGGCTCGCGGACGATGCCGGTCGTTTCCGCACGGGCGGCGTGGGGGTTTATCAGGGCGAACAGGTTGTCCATATGGCTCCTCCCGCGGAACGGGTGCCCCATCTCGTGGCTGATCTTTTCGCCTGGTTGGAAAGCACGGATCTCCACCCGCTGCTGGCGAGTGCCGCCGTGCATTACGAAATCGAATTCATCCATCCGTTCTCCGATGGCAATGGCCGCATCGGTCGGCTGTGGCAAACGGTGGTCCTGGCGAAGTGGAAATCGCAACTTGCCTTCCTTCCCGTGGAAACGGTGGTGCATGATCGCCAAGCGGCTTATTACAAGGCGCTTGCCGCTTCGGATCAGCAGGCGGATGTGGCTCCTTTTGCGGAGTTCATCCTGCGGGCGCTGCTGGATGGCATGATCTCACAGACCCTGACCGACCAAGTAAGCGACCAAGTAAGCGACCAGGTAAGGCTGCTTCTGAGAGTGATGAATTCCGGTAGAACGAGCAGCGCTTCCGACTTGATGCAGCTTCTCAAGCTCAAGCATAGGCCCACGTTCCGCAGGAACTACCTCAATCCCGCCCTGGCCGGCGGCCTGCTCTCCAGAACCGAGCCGGATTCCCCCAGCAGCCCGACCCAACGCTACCGCCTGACGGAACTTGGAAAGAGGCTGATTTGCTGAATGCCCATCATGCCCGACGACTCCGCCTACCTCGAAGCCGCGCTTCCCGGGTTTTCCCGGGCGCGGTTTCTGTTGAAAGGGCAGTGCGGCAGCATCGCGGAGTTCGGTCACCCGTGCGCCACCACCTTGACAGGAAAAACCAGCACAGTTACTGTGCTGCACAGCCATGAACAACATCACACTCAAGATTGACGACGAGACCTATCAAAACGCCCGCCTCCGGGCTGCGAAGGATGGCACTTCGATCAGCGCGATGGTGCGGGAATTCCTCGTCCAGCAAGGAAAACAGGAGGACGAACTGGAGACCCAACGTCTGGCGACCATGGATGCGCTTTTTCGCGCCGCCGAGGCAAGGGGCCAGGCGCGCGCCGAACCCCTGAAGCCTCTAACCCGGGACGAAATCTATGCCGAGCGCCTTCATTGATACGAATATCCTGGTTTATGCGGCTGACGAATCCGCTCCCCTGGCGCGGAAGACCACCATCGCGCGGAAACTGCTGCGTCAGAAAGGACTGTGTATATCCGTGCAGGTGCTCAACGAATTCACGGTGACCGCCCGCAACAAGTCGAAGCTCGCTCTCTCGCCGCTGCAGGAGCACGAGTGGGTCTGTCTTTGGCTCCTCTTTCAGGTATCGGCGGTCACAGTGGATACGTTCCTTGCCGCCAAGCTCATCCACGCGCGATTTCAAATTTCCCACTGGGACTCGCTGATTCTCGCTTCCGCGAAGGCTGCGGGTTGCGACATCGTTTACTCAGAAAATCTTGGCGACCAACAGGATTACGATGGGGTGAAGGTGGTCAATCCGTTCATTTAACCGAATTGGAAAGCCGAATCCAACCCAGGCCCGATGACTCCGCCTATCTCAAATTCGAGATTTCTAATTTAGGATCACCAAGTGTTCACCGAAGACCAGCTCCTGCCGCTATCCGCGCTCCAGCATTGGCTGTATTGCCCGCGCCAGTGCGCGCTCATTCATCTGGAGCAGGTGTGGGCGGAAAACAAATTCACTGCAGAGGGGCGGGTGCTGCACAAGAAGGCCCACGAAGGCGCGGATGAAAGCAAGGCCGGGGTGAGGATCACGCGCAGCATGTCGGTGAGGTCGTTGGCGCTGGGGATTTCCGGGCAGTGCGACGTGGTGGAGTTCCGGGCTGCCGAGGGCGGCGATTTGAAACTTGTGATTCCAGATTTGGGAGGAGGGGCCTCTGAAGCCGCGCATGAGGCGACCGAAGGCGATCTCAAATCTCAAATTACAAATTTGAAATTCATGCGCAGCGTGACACCGGTGGAATACAAGCGCGGCAAGCCGAAATCGCACCGCGCGGACGAAGTGCAGCTCTGCGCACAGGCGATGTGCCTGGAGGAAATGCTGGGCGTGGGAATTTTTAGCGGCTGTCTGTTTTACGTAGAAAAACGGCGGCGGACTGTGGTGGAGTTCGATGCGACGCTCCGCCAACTCGTCACGGAAACGGCCGCCGCACTCCACGCGATGATCGGCTCGCGCGAAACTCCGCGGGCGGAGTACCAGGCGAAACGCTGCGATGCCTGCTCGCTCATCGAGCTTTGCCAGCCGAAGGCGATGCGCTTCAAGCGCGGGGCGCAGGCGTGGTTTTCCAGCAATCTGAAATTTGAGATCTGAAATTTGAGATCTGAAATTTGAAATTAACAGTATGACCTACGAACGATTCGAAGACCTGCCCGTGTGGAATGACGCCATCCGCCTCGCCGAGCGTTGCGAGGATTTCCTGATCGCCGCCAAAGCCGGTATCACCTTCTCCAAGCGCGACCAGCTCGACCGCTGCTCCCTATCCGTTTCCAACAACATCGCCGAGGGATTTGAGCGGGGCAGCACGAACGAGCTCATCGCCTTCCTCTACATTGCCCGCGGCTCCGCCGGAGAAGTGCGATCAATGCTCTGTTTCTTCGAACGCCGGCCGGCCTTGGTTGATTTCAAATCTGAAATTTCAATTTTGAAATCGCTGGCCGAGGCCTGCTCCCGCCAGCTCCGCGCATGGGCGGATGCCCTCCAGAACTCCGACATCAAAGGCCCGCGCCATCTGAACGAGACATCCCGGAAAGAATGGGAAAAGAAGAACAGCTGCGAAAAGAGTTCCAAAATCTTCGCCGCAAAAACACGCGAGATTATCTCAAAGCTACCACCCACCGATCCCGCCCGCCGTCTCTGGGAACAACGCAACGGGCCGGTGGAATGATTTCAAATCTCAAATCTCAAATCTCAAATTTCAAATTCCATATCTCAGATCCTCTCCGCGATGAAACGCCATCTGAATACCCTCTTCGTCACGCTCGAAGGCTCCTACCTCCGCAAGGATGGAGCCGCCGTGGAGATCCGCCACGAAGGGGAAACCAAGCTCCGCGTGCCACTCCACAACCTCGACGGCATCGCCTGCTTCGGCTGGGATATTTCCTGCTCCGCCGCACTCATGGCCGCCTGCGCGGATAGCGATGTCAGCCTCTCGTTTCACAATCCCCACGGCAAATTCCTCGCTGCCTCGCGGGGCTTTACCAATGGCAACATCCTGCTGCGCCGCGAACAATACCGCCGCGCCGACCTCGAACCCGCGTCGCTCGCCATCGCCGCCAACATGATCGCCGCCAAACTGGCCAACACCCGCCATGTCCTCATGCGCGCGGCCCGCGACCACGGCGAAAAATCCCCCGACCGCGCCTTCGCCCTCACCAACGCCGCGGATTTCCTCGCCGTCCGCATCGCGCTCGTCACCCGCGCCACCGGCCTCGACAGCCTGCGCGGTATCGAGGGCGACTCGGCGGCCGCCTATTTCGCCGTGTTTCCCCATCTTCTCACCAATCACGATCCGGCCATCACCATCACCGGCAGGTCGCGCCGGCCGCCGCTCGGTCCGGTGAACGCGCTGCTGTCCTTCCTCTATGTATTGCTCATGCACGACTGCCGCAGCGCCCTCGAAAGCTGCGGGCTCGATCCACAATGTGGATTTCTCCATCGTGACCGACCGGGCCGACCGTCGCTCGCGCTCGACCTGATGGAGGAATTCCGCGCCTTCCTCGCCGACCGCACCGCGCTCTCGCTTTTCAACCGCCAGCAAATCACCGCCAGGGATTTCGAAACCAAGGAAAACGGCGCGGTGTTGCTCAAGGAGGATTCGCGGAAAAAAGTCTTGGTCGCCTGGCAGGAGCGAAAGCAGGACGAGATCACCCACCCGTTTCTCGACGAGAAGACCACCGTCGGCTTCCTCCCCCACCTCCAGGCCCGCCTGCTCGCCCGCCACCTCCGCGGCGATCACGATGCCTATCCCGCATTCCTCGCCAAATAAACGACCTCCGACCTCCGACCTCCGACCTTCGACCTTCGACCTTCGACCTTCCGCCTCCATGTATGTCTTAATCACCTACGACGTCTGCACCACCACTCCAGCGGGCAAATCCCGCCTGCGCCGGACAGCGAAAACCTGCTTCGATTTCGGCCAGCGCGTGCAAGCCTCCGTTTTCGAATGCAAGGTCGATCCCGGCCAGCTCGTCGCCCTGAGATCGCGGCTTCTCGACATCATCGATCCAAAAACCGACAGCCTCCGCTTCTATCATCTCGGCGTGAACTGGCACCACAAGGTCGAGCACCACGGCAAGAACGACGACTACGACATCGAAGGAACGCTTGTCGTTTGATTCCTCTCCGCGCAGCTTGCTTCCATCCATCAGGCAGAGGAATCAGCCCTCGCGCGAACCCCAAGCGGTCTCGGGATCGCCACAGGGTTCGCGCCAGCCGCTAGAGCTGCTGCTGGCGTTCTTTGACATCACCCATAACAGTTCCCTCGGACGTTTCCTTCGGGGAAATCTGAGGTTCGCGGAACAGTCTCTCCTTCCCCTACTGCGGAAAGGATCCCAGACTGCCGCAGTCGCCCCCTTCACGGGGGGCGCGGATTGAAACAGGGCCTGCGGCCCGTGCTGGTCATTCCGCCGCCGTCGCCCCCTTCACGGGGGGGGGGGGCGGATTTGAGATCATCCCGGCCGGCCTCAGGCTTCGGGAGCGGCTTGGTCCGCTCTCCGGCGGAATCCATCCAACAGGCTGAACTCGCGGTCGGTCACCGGATAGGGGCCGGCGAACTCGACATTCCCCGCGCGCCCGTTGCGAGTGCGGCAGGCGAAGGCCTGGCGGTCCTTCAGATAGTAGAGGATCATGTAGCGGCGGTCGCCGGTGGCCGATTCGGCGAGGAAGTCGGGGAATCCCTTCATCTCCATAAACAGGCGGATGTCCGGATAGCGGACGGATTGTTGTGCCAGACGGCGGAACCCTGTCGTGGGAGGATCGCGCCGGACCAGCATCATCTGGTTGTCCACGGACGCGGACTGACGGTCCGAGAGCCAGTTGTTCCCCATGGGGGCGCATGAAAAGGCCAGCAGGGAGACCGCCAGCGCTGCGGCGCGCGGTCCCAACTCCACAAGGCATGAAAATCGTTTCGTCAAAATTCGTCGCAAGCTACCACCTTACGGCCGGGGCGCTTCCTCTATTTCTCGCCCGGTCTTTTGCCATCAGTGATTCAATCATACCGGTATCCGGGCGGTTTCCCTCCGAGTCCACGAAGAACGCCGTCTCCATCGGGACAAGGAATTCCACCGCGGAGTTGATACCCACGAGCGCCCCGTATGCATCGACCACCGGCCCCCCGCTGTCGCCAGGTCTCAGCGGGATGTCGATTTTGAAAGTCCGGTTCCCCGTCATGATTCCTTCCGGCGGGATCGAGGACGTCAGCTTTCCTTCGGGGGATCGGAAACCGGTCGCGATACCGCCGTGGATCACCGACGTTCCTTCCGGCACCCAACGGTCCGGAGGCGTCCAGCGATAGAAATAGGGGGTTTCCACCGGGATGTGGAGCAAGGCCAGATCGGTCGGTTCCGAGCGCCAGACCACGCGCGCCGGCGTGGTGACCAGCCGACCGCCCTTGTTGTGGATGACGAACACGTGGCGACCTGACATCCTCGCCAGCACGTGATCCGCGGTGAGGAAGTAGCCATCCGGGGAGATCGGTGCCGCCGATCCTCCGTCCGCGTCACCGGGTGCGATGGCGATGGAAAACCGGGTGTCCGCCCATCCGGCGAGATTCTTGCGGTCCGTCACCACCACCGCGCTGACCCGCTCCGCCACGATCTGACGGGCCATGGGTCCCGGCGAAACCGGATCCGGGCGTGGAGCCACCGAGCACGCCGCGCCCCCGACAGCGAGCAGGCCAATTCCGCACCAACGAGCGATCCATTCCATTCGGGAGGAGGAGAGCACAGCGGACCGGACGCGTCACACCCGATTTCACGGCCAACCTAACAAACCTGCAATCGTGCGGCGAAACGGCGACGGCATTGCCAATCCGGCCACCCGCTCCTCGCCAATCCAACTCTCTCCGTCCGCCGGTTGGAGGTCTCCCGCCAGCTTCGAACCATCATGGACCCGCAAGCTCACGCGGTAGCGGGTGATCGTGTAGCAATGCTCAGCCAGCACCGGCAGCGCGGAAATCTCGGCGGCCTCGCGGGTGGGCAGCTTCCAAAGGCCGTTCCGCCTCACCCCCTGTTCGCGGTGCATCAGGATTTCCCCCGCCCTGTTCCGGATCCACAAGGCATGCTCGTCCACCGCCGAGATTGGGATTTTCCGGCGTTTCACCGGCAACAGTTGCGGCTCACGCGTCCGGCAAAACCCCGACACGGGGCATCCGATGCAATCCGGAACACCCGGCCGGCAGACGGTTTGCCCCAACTCCATCAGCGCGGAGTTGTAAACCCGCGGCCGCCCGGGATCCGCCATTTCTTCGGCCACCGCCCAGATCCGTTTCAGCCCGGTCGGGTCATCCACGGTTCCGGAAAAATCGAGCAGCCTCGCCAGAACTCTCGCCACATTTCCATCGACCACGGCAGCCGGCAGATCGAAGGCGAACGCCCGCAGCGCTTCCGCCGTATAGCGGCCCACCCCCGGCAACCGCATCAACCGCGCCGGCTCGCGGGGAAACGTGCCGCCATATTCCGCGATCACCGCCCCGGCCGTTTGCCGCAGCATCCGCACGCGGCGGTAGTATCCCAGCCCTTCCCATGCCTTGAGCATGGCGTCGTCATCGGCTCCCGCCAGTGCTTCCAGATCCGGAAAGCGTTCCATGAACCGGACATAGAAGCCGCGACCGAGCACCGTGGCAATCCGGGTCTGCTGGAGCATGATCTCCGCCACCAGGATCGCGTAAGGGTCCCGGGTCCGCCGCCAGGGATAGTCCTTTCCGACCCGGCCGAACCACTCGGCGAGCGCCTCCTGAAACGCCACCCGATGCTTCTGCAACGGCCGCTTGCAGGGAGGCTTCAGCATGGGTCCGTGAGGGGATCTCCGATCACTCTTTCAGCTCGGCCTCGGTCCATGGCCGGCCGGTGCGATCCATGGTGGCCTCGCGGACTTGCTTCACCAGCCCGGGATTCACCGGTCCGGCTTCGTTCGTCCACTCATGACGAACGTAGGTGGCGATATCGGCGAAATTCTCATCGGTGATGGCCGGATTCATACCGAGGCCGGGCATGTCCGCCGCGGGGACAAAGGTTTCCCCTCCCACCGTGATCGGACCCGCCATGCCGTGGAGCATGATGTTGATCAGAATCTCCGGCCTGCCGGTGACCCATTCGGAGGCGTCGAGCGGCGGACCGAGATTGGGCATGCCCGCGCCATCGGCTCCGTGGCAGCCGAAACACGCGGCAGCACCGTGATACAGTGCCTTGCCCCGATCGTAGGAGGCGAGTTCGGCCCCGGAGTATCCGGGGCCCGCATCCGCTCCGGTTTTCACTTCCTTGCTGCCATCATCCAGCCAGGCGAGGAACTCCTTGTCCTTGATCGCGTCCGCTTGAGCTTCCCGGAAGGCGGTTTCGCGCTGGTCCAGCCCCGAGACGGCGGCCTCGCGGACGAACGGGGTTTTTCCCCCGGAATCGACAAGGGCCGCGAGGCGCCCGAAAGCCTTCGGCGTGCCTATCGGCCCGAGCGCACGCGCCAGATAGGGGGCGGCCTCGCCGCCGGCAGGTTCAGCGGCAATGAGAACCGGTTCAAGTTTCGCGAGCTCGGCGGGCGAAAGACGGGTCGCGGCCCAGAGTGCGGATGATTGGAGCTTCGCGTCCTTGTCGCGGATGGCCGCGGCGAGATGTTCCGCCTTCAAGAGCCCCATGCCTTCCAGCGTCCAAATCGAGTGGATGCGCGCCAACGTGGAGCCGGCCACCGCCAGTTTGCCGAGATCCTGGGCGACGCTTGGGTCCTTCCGCTCCACCAGCAGGCGCTGGGCGGTTTCGCGGTGCCAGGAATTCGCATGCATCAGCATGCGGACGAGCTCGCGGCCCTCGAGCTTGCTGATGTCAACCGGGGCCTCCAGCTTTCCGGAACTGCTGCGGACGCGATAGATGCGGCCATGGCCGTATCCCGGGCCTTCCAGCCCGCGGGACAACGTTTGATCCCGCAAGTAGCTGGTCATGTAGGTCTTGTGCTGGATGATCCCGTGATACATATCGAGGATATAGAGCGAACCGTCGGGAGCGTTGTAGGCGTTGACGGGACGAAAGCGCTCGTCGGTGGAGGCGAGGAACTCTTTTTCGCCCAGCTTGTGACTGCCCTTCATCCGGCCGTCCTTTTCCTCGATCTCGATGGCCTTGACGAGCTGCACGCACGACTCGGTCACAAGGGCAGTGCCATACCAATCCTTGGGAAAATTGGTGCCGCGATAGACGGTCATTCCCGCGGCCGCGGTGGCGTTGATGAGTTTGTGGGTCCGCGGGTCGAGCGTGTCCGAGTCATAGCCGTTCTCCTTGGCCATGTAGGCCCGGTTCAGCCCGGGCGTCACGCGGATCGGCCAGGTCCGGTTGTTTCCGAGATCGGTGAAGTCCTTATATTTCATCTTCACTCCCGGGTTTCCCTGAAGGAGATTGGGAGCGAGAAGATCGCCGAACAGAAAGGTCGAGTTGTTGTTGTGATAGAGACGGCCGTAGTCGTCACGGGCGATACCCCACTGGCCGCGGAATGCGGTGGGCTCGATGATCCACTCGCTGGCGATCCTATGGAGACGCTTGTCGGATTTTGCCAGATACAGGCGGTTGTCGAGGTTGGGCATCAGGCCGTTGGGCTTGTGCTCGACGTTGCCGCCGCCAGTGAACTTCGAATCGATCACCTCGGGCTCGCCATTCGCTTTGTCGCCGTCGCGCTTGACCCAGTAGAGAGCATGTTCGTCGAGAAAAAGGACGCCGTCGCTATAAACGGTGATGGCGCGGGGCAGCAGGAGTTTTTCCAGGAAAACCGTGCGTTTGTCGACCGACCCGTCGCCGTTGCTGTCTTCCAGGATGACGATGCGTCCTTCCGGAACGGACTCCATCTTGCCATCGATATCCGGCATATAACCCCGCATCTCACAGACCCACATGCGGCCCGCGGGATCGAAATCCAAACACACCGGCTTGTCGACGAGCGGCTCCGCGACCACCGGCTCGATCACGAATCCGGAGGCAACCTCGAAGGCTTTGAGCGCCTCCTCGACCGGCAGCACGGGGGCGGGCGGAATCAATCGTTCCGGCACCACAGGGTCCATGCTCGCGTGTTCCTTGCGGTCGCCCTGCTGGGCGGAGAGCGGCAGGACGCCTAGGAGGCTGAGGAGGAGAAAAAAGCGGGTGGGCATGGGCGGGTTTCTACGGACGTTTCAGCACCGATATTCGGCAGCAACCGCGGAAAGTCAAAATTTTGCGCAACGCCGGTCAGAGACGCGGGATGGTCAGGCCGCCATCGACCATGATCACCTGGCCGGTCGAGTAGGGGAAATCGCCGCGAGCGAGGGCGGCGACCGCTTTCCCCACGTCGTCCGGAGTTCCCCAGCGCCTGGTCACGCAGAGGCCGTCCTCGATGAGCTGGTTATATTTCTCGGTAACGCCCGAGGTCATGTCCGTGCGGGTGACACCGGGTCGCACCTCGTAAACAGGAATCCCGTATTCACCGAGGCGGGCGGCGAAAAGCTGCGTCGCCATGCTCAGGCCCGCCTTCGCCACGCAATACTCGCCCCGGTTCACCGAAACCACCGTGGCGGAAATGGAGCCTACATTGATGATCGAACCTTTGAACCCGGGATTGGCTTCATATTGGGCGATCATCCACCGCGCCGCAGCCTGAGTGAGAAAATAAGCTCCGCGGAGGTTCGTGTTCATGACGAAGTCGAAGGACTCCTCGGTTGCGTCAAGCAGGTCGGCCCGTTCCTTTGGTGCGACTCCAGCGTTGTTGACCAACACGTCGAGGCGCCCGAAGGCGGAGCGGACGCCATCGAGAATGGAAGAGCGGCTGGTCGCGCTGCCAATATCCCCGGGGCAATAAACGACCTTCGCGCCAGAGGTTCTCAACTCATCGAGAGCCTCTCCGACAGCGGATTCATCGCGCATGCCGTTGATCGCGAGATCGAAGCCGCAGGCGGCGAGCTGTCGCGCACAGCCGAATCCGATCCCGCGGCTGCCTCCGGTGACCAATGCAACAGGCTTCGTGGGCATGGCCGGAGCCTGTGGCGACGGTCAGGGCCAGCGCAAGCCGATTAGCCGTCTCCGGAACCGACCAAGCTTCAGAGGTGAAGGCGGCCTCGCGACTGCCCGACCGCTCCGGAATGGATTGCCAAGGTCACCCGGATGGGCGATAGGGCTTCGGTATCCTCGCTGGCCCGGCGGCGGACTGAAAACCCACCCTGACAAATCTTGCGCACGTTCACCTTCCTCCTCGCGGCGGCTTTCGTTCTTTCAGCCGGATCATCCGCCCTCGTGGCGGCGGAATCCCAGGGCATCGTGATCAATGAGATTCACATCGATCCGCCCGACAAGACGAAGCCCGCCGAATTCATCGAACTCATCAACACCACCGGTTCGCCGGTCGATGTGGGCGGCTGGGGATTCACGGATGGGATCTCCTTCACTTTCCCCGGCGGGACCACCATCCAACCGGGCGGATTCCTCGTGATCGCCGAAGATCCCGCCACCCTGTTAAGCGAGTTCGGAGTTTCCGGAGCCTTGGGGCCGTGGGAGGGCAGCCTGAGAAACAGCGGCGAAACCCTCGCTCTCAGCGATGCCGCCGGCGCCTTGATCGACGAGGTCGACTACCGTCTCGGATTTCCCTGGCCGGTCACCGGCGAAGCGCCGGGCTCCTCGATCGAGCTGATCCATCCAGGCCTGGACAATGACCTCGGAGGTCACTGGCGCTCTTCCGGCAACGTTGGCGCAATCAGCCCCATTGGGCCGGCGAGCTACGTCGCCCGTGACGGCATCTGGAGCTACCGCAAGGGCACCGCTTATCCCACCGCCGACGGTTCCGGCCGCGAATGGTTTGAAAACGGCTATGACGAGGATGCGGACGCCCAGTGGTTGAGCGGCGCCGCACCGATCGGCTACGGAGACGGCGACGACAGCACGGTGCTCAATGACATGCGGAACGGCTACATGACTTTCTTCGCCCGGAAAGAGTTCACCATCGCGCCTGGCGCGATACCGCCGACACTCGACCTTGGGCTCCATTACGATGATGGCGTCATCGTGTGGATCAACGGGGTCGAGGTCATGCGCACCCCCAATGTCCCGGCGGGACAGGTTCCTTTCCCTCCATCGAACAATTTCGTCTCCAATCACGAGGTCGACACCAGCTCACCTCCCTATGATTTCGACCCGTTCACCCTCGCCGGTGCGGCAGGTTATCTGGTCGAGGGAACCAACACCCTTGCCCTCCAACTCATCAACGCCACCTTGGATAGCAGTGACGCATCGCTCGATGCCGAACTCTCCACCGGCGGCCCCGGCGGGTTCGCCCCCGCTCCACCGACCCCCGGAGCCCCGAACACCGTTTACGCAATCAACGCGCCGCCCGCCGTCCGCCAGGTCGATCACTTTCCCGCCCAGCCGACCAGCTCCGTCGCGGTAACCATCTCCGCAAAAATCACCGACCCCGACGGCGTCAGCGGAGCAACTCTGGAATACCAGATTGTCGAGCCCGGCAAGTATCTCGCCATCGACGATCCGCGCTACCTTACCGAATGGACTCCGCTCCCCATGACCGGCACCGGCGATGGCCTGTTCACCGCCGTCGTCCCCGCCGATGTCCAAGCACACCGCCGGCTGGTCCGCTACCGGATCGTGGCCGCGGACACTCTCGACACTGCCATCCGCGTCCCCTACCGCGACGATCCGCAGCCGAACTTCGCCTATTTCGTCTATGACGGCCTTCCGAGCTACACGGGCAAGGCGACGCCGACCTCCGCCGACGTCACCTACGACTTCGACGCCTTACCTCCCTTGCAGCGGAACGTGCCGGTCTATCAGCTCATCACCACCCGGCAGGACCATGTGGATTCGCAGTTCATCCCAAACTCGACCCGCGGCGGCGGCTACTCCGGCAGCGACTACCTCTGGGACGGCGCGCTGGTTTTCGGCGGCCGCGTTTACGATCACATCCGCTTCCGCGCCCGGGGCGGCGGCTGGCGCTACGCGATGGGCAAGAACATGTGGAAATTCGATTTCAACCGCTCCCACCGCCTCCAGGCGCGCGACGAATACGGCCGCGAGTATGCCACCGAGTGGGACAAGCTGAACTTCTCCGCACTCATCCAGCAGGGAGACTTCGACCAACGCGGCGAGCAGGGGATTTTCGAGGGCGCGGGATTCCGCCTCCACAACCTCGCGGGAAACGCGGCCCCGAAGACCCACTACGCCCACTTC
Organism: Verrucomicrobiales bacterium; assembly: GCA_038256845.1. GTDB lineage: Bacteria > Verrucomicrobiota > Verrucomicrobiia > Verrucomicrobiales > Akkermansiaceae > Luteolibacter. Next base: position 13,430 of record JBBSJY010000057.1, read on the forward strand.
CGCATCATCGAAGCCGCCAGCGAAACCGGCTCGCCGTCCTCCCAGTTCGACGACGATTTCCAAGGACTCTACATGGCCATCGAGCAAATGGACGGAGCGTTTCTGGACGAACACCAGCTCCCGGACGGCAACCTTTACAAAATGGAAGGCGGGACCGGCGAACTCAACAACCAGGGGCCCGATCAGCCCTCGGACAAATCCGATCTCAACGCTTTTCAGGACGCCTACCGCGGCAGCCCCACCCAGCCGGAATCTTGGTGGAGGACTCACGTGGACCTCGATGACTACTATAACTTCCGCGCCATCGCCACTTTCATTCACGACTACGACATCGGTGGTAACAAAAACTTTTTCTTCTTCAACAATCCGGAGACCGGCCGGTGGGAGATGAAGAACTGGGACCTCGATCTGACATGGACCACCACCTACAACGGCTTTGGCGAAACCGATGCGTGGAGCGCCGACATCCTCGCCATCCCGAATCTTTCCATCGAGCATCGCAACCGAATGCGTGAGCTCCGCGACCTCCTGCTCAATCCGGAGCAGACCGGGATGCTCATCGATGAGATCGTCCAGTTTGCCCACACTCCGGGCCAGCCTTCTTATGTCGATGCCGATCGCGCCATGTGGGATTACAACCCGATCCTCACCTCCGGCTTCGTCAATCCCAGCAAAGCCGGCCACGGCCGATTCTATCAATCGGCCAGCCCCAGGACCTTCTCCGGCATGGTCACCAAGGTGAAAAACTACATCACCTCACGTGGCAACTTCATCGACAACAACATTCTAACCGATGAGGCATCCGCCCCCAAAACCCCGAGCCTCACCTACGCCGGCACGGCCGGGTTTCCCGGCAATGGCATCACCGTGCAATCTTCGGAATATGTTACCGACGGCCGATTTGGCGCGCCATTCGCCGCCATGGAATATCGCCTTGCGGAAGTGACCGATCCCACCTCACCCGGTTTCGACCCGGCCATCCCGCGGAAATACGAAATTGATGCCGAGTGGGAATCCGGCGAACAGACCGTTTTCACCGCCTCCTCCAAGTTGCCCGCCGCTGCCATCCGCGCAGGCAATACCTACCGCGCCCGGGTCCGCCACCGGGATACCGACGGGCGCTGGAGCCACTGGTCCGCGCCCGTCGAGTTCGTCGCCACCGATCCCGATCCCACCCTCTACCAGCAGAACCTCGTCATCAGCGAAATTCATTACAACCCGTCCCAGCCCACCACCGCCGCGGAACTGGCCGTCTCCACCGAAAACGACGATTACGAATTCATCGAGCTGCTCAATGTCGGTTCCGACCCTCTCGATCTCACCGACGTCCGCTTCACCAAGGGTATTGATTTCGACTTCGACCCCGGCACCATCCTCGCCGCCGGCGCCCGCATCCTCGTGGTGAAGAATATCGCAGCCTTCGAAGCCCGCTACGGCACCGGCCTCCCGGTCGCCGGCAGCTACGGCGAGCAAAACCTTTCGAACGGCGGCGAAAACCTCAAACTCTCGCTCGGGGCGGGCATGGCCATCCATGAGTTCGTGTACGACGACGGTCTGCCTTGGCCCCCACCCGCTGACGGCGACGGCTACAGCTTGGTGCTCATCGATCCCGGTTCGCTTCCCGTCCACGGCGACCCCGCGAAATGGCGTCTCAGCCGTATCCCGGGCGGCAGCCCCGGCAGCTCCGACACCCTCAGCCTGGCCACCTGGATGACCGACCACGGCATCACCGATCTCCACGGAAACGAAGACGGAGATTCGCTGATAAATATCCTGGAATACGCGTTCGGCAGCCCACCGGATCTTCCGAGCAACGAGGACGCTCCTCTGGTCACCCTCGAAGGCGGCTTTCTAACAGTCGCGTTCCGCAAGAACCTTGGGGCAGACGAGCTGACATACGTCGTTCAGTGGTCGGAAAACATGCACGCTTGGGATGACTCGGGTGCCGTCCTCGTCGGCATCATGGCGAATGGAGACGGCACCGCAACCGAGACCTGGCGCGCACTCACCGGCCTCCCGGAAAGATCACGCCACTTCGTCCGCGTCAAGGTTTCCGGCGGAGATGCGGACCCGTAGACGGCCTTCTTTCGCCTTGTGCCACAGATTCAAATAGCGGATGACGAGGGTTGATAAACCCAAAATCCACCATGTCCGCCTTCCTTCGCCCCATAGTCGCCCGCTTCCGCTCCACCGCGGCAGCTGCCATCATCACCCTCGCTTGCGGCGTTTCCAACTCCGCGGCGCTCATCGTCGATGTAGTCGAATCCAATCTGCGTCCCGGTCCGCCCACCACCGATGCCCCCGCCGTGATTGAGTTGGGAGCCTTTGCCGAGGACGTGCTGACATTTTCCGACCGGCCCCACCAACACAACGGAGCGGCCTTTGCATCGGCAACCGGACTGCTGAGCACGACCGGAGGCACGATCATCCCCTTGCCCGAATACCTTCTCGATGGCGATTATGTCCGTTTTGCCAACAATGCGCGGAACAACGCAGCCTATCAGGCGGTGGTCACCACCAACGCGCCGGCCGATTTCTACCTTCTGATCGACAACCGGGCGAATGGCAGCGCCAGCAACAACACCAGCCCGAATACAACCGATCCGGACCTCGGCGGACCGCTCGCCTGGGTGGTGGACGACGGCTGGGAGCGGGTCGACACCGGGATCTCACCTGGCAGCGGGGCGGACTACACCGCGGTCGATGAAGCTGGCGATGGCACCGGACCGGGAAACGGCCTGAACCAGTTCTACTCCGTTTACCGGCTGGCGAATCTAACGGAAGTCACTTTGAAACCGCTGGGAATCGCTGGCGGGAACATGTATGCGCTCGTTGCGGTCCCCGCCGCCGACAGTGATGTTCCCATCCGCAATTTCCTCCCGCTTCCCGCCGCCATGCTGGAAGGCGAGTTCGTGCTGCTGCGCTGGCTGATCGCCGACAATGCCTCGATTGCGACCATCGACAACGGCGTTGGAGACATCCTCGGCCTTACCGACGGAGAAGGGCGCGGGGAAACGCTGGCCTTCCCCGATATCACCACCGATTACACCTTGAACGTCACCGCTCCATCGGGAACGGATAGTCGCACGATAACCGTCGAGGTCTTCGCCATCGCCTCCTTCACTTCGGCCAATCCCCGGATTTCCTTCGGCGGCACTTCCAACCTCCAGTGGGCGGTTTCGCCGAATTTCGTGTCCGTGGTCATCGACGACGGAATGGGCAATTCAACCGATGTCACGGCCAGCACCGACCTTTCCGGAATCGGGACCTTCGGATTCAACCCCGAAACGGACACCACTTACACCCTTACCGTAACCACACCCAACCAGGTCCAAACGGCCACTGTGGATGTCGATGTCCGCTTGATTCAGCGTTTCACCGCGGCACCGGCGTTCTTCGAGCCCGGCGGTGGAAGCACCACCTTGAGCTGGCAGGTGCGGCCGGACGCCACCCTCACCCTCACGGATGCGGGCGATATCACGTCCGATGCCGGCGGCTTCGGCAGCACCAGCGCGGAGGTTCCCGGCACGAAAAGCTTCACACTCACCGCAGAAGCGGGAGGTCAGGTGGAGTCCCAGACTCTGACGGTCTTCGCCCGCCCGGAAGGCACCCCCTTCGCCCTCCTCGACATCGGTGCCACCGGCGGCAGCATCCAGGCCGGCGCCGCGAACGGTGCGCAGATCGGCGCGGCGACCACTGGAACGAATAACGTCAATCTCGCCTCCACCGACGTCCTTTCGGATACCGGTGCGACCTTCTCCATCTCGATCGACAACATCAGCGCCACCGGCGCGGTCGTCGGCGTCCTTGACTGGCGCGACAGGGGCGATTCCACCGTTCCGTTCGGCCCCCTCGCGGAGGATTTCGTGAAAAACAACACCGGCGTCGTCAGGGTCACCCTCGGCGCGCTGCCGGCAGGGACCTACTCCGTGGTGTCCTACCACATAGATTCGGATTTCGCCCAGAGCTCGACCATCAACATCATTGTTACCGACGCCGATCGCGCCGCGGTCGATACCGGGATCCTGGGCAACAGTTCCTTTCCCGTGGGTGACGTCATCCCCGGCATCGGCGGCCTTGCGGAGTCCGATATCAGCACGCGGGCCCGGGTCTTCTCCATCCGGGCCAACGGCACGGATGACGTGATCCTCGTTTTCGACGGGCGCGGCGGGTCCGACAACGAGACCCCTCTCAACGGTCTGTTTCTCATCAGCGCTGATGGCGGGACTTCCATCGACATCATCGCCTTCGCCTACGAACGCACCACGAAGCAATCCACTCTCACATTCTCGTCAGCCCCTGGCGAAACCTTCCGCATTGAGGCGAGCGGCGACCTCGTGTCATGGGACATCCTCGATGCGGCCTTCCCCGCCGCCGCCGGCGGGGAGACCGTTTTCGTCGAAACCAACCCGGGCGATCCGAATGACCGCCGTTTTTACAGAATTCGCCGGAACTGAACCGCCTACTCCGCAGCAGGCTTTTCGGTTCCACTCTTCGCTTTCTCAGCGGAAAGTTGCTCCTTGAATCCATCGATCCGGCTGCCGATTTCGCTGTCCGGCGCGATCGCTTTCGCCTCATCCAGCGCTTCGATCGCCGCATCGAATTCCATCTGCTGCGCGAGAATCATCGCGCGGGTCAGCGTGACCTTCTGGGTGTCCTCCGGCGCGAGCCCGCCTTCCTCCAATGTTTTCCCAACCAGTGCGAGCGCACCCTCGTGGTCCTGCTTTTGCCCGAAGGAATTCAGCTCGCCTTCAAACTTCGCGAAGCGTGCCTTCGATTCCATCCGCTTGCCAAAACCCGTGGTATCGTCCGGATCGGCGGCCTTGATCTGCTTGATCTCTTCGGCGTAAAACTTGCCCAGCGTCGCATCTTCAAGCTCCATCGCCTCCAGCGCGGCTACCAGCGCCGTGGCTTTTTCCGTGCCTTCCGCCTTTTCCGCCTTCGCGAATGCCTCGTCGCGAGCTTCGCGGCCGCCGCGCAGATCGTCCAGATGCTCGACATACTTCTCAGGCCCCCCCGGCTGATAGCCGGTCTTCGCGTACGGTCTGCCCTCCGCGTCGGTCAGCAGGATCGTCGGAAATCCCTGCACCGAGTATTCCTGCTGCAGCTCCGCATTCTGCTCGGCCACTTCCTCGGAAACCTTGGTTTTGTCTTGCGGAAAATCGAGTTCCACGAGAACGAACTTGTCCTTCACCCCTTCTTTGAATGGATCGTGTTGAAAAACCTCCTTGTTCAACTTGATGCACCACCCGCACCAATCGGAGCCGGTGAAGTCGATCAAAAGGTCCTGTCCTGACTTTGCAGCCTGTTTCTTGGCCGCTTCGAAATCGGACGTCCACCCCTCGCCGGCGGCGGAGACGGTGGAATGAATTGCCAGGGTCATGGCGAAAAGAATGGGGATGGTTTTCATGGTCTGTTTTTTCTTACGGGTTGTGATCGGAGCGTCGAACCTAAGGTGGGCAATCGCTCCGTCGAGGGGAAATCGAGGGCGTTCGGAACAGTCACTTCTCCGAAAGCGCGGGAATGTCCAGCCAGCGGCGCTGTTCCCAGCTCTTGAGGCCGATCTCTGCGAACTGGACTCCCTTCGCACCACGAAGCAGTGTCCACAGAAAGGGTTCGTCGAGAACGACGTGACGGAGGAACAGCTCCCACTGGATCTTGAAGGCGTTGTCGTAGCTTTCCTGATCGGGGACCTTGGACCAGCCTTCGTAGAAATTGATGGGCTGCGGGACATCGGGGTTCCACGTCGGCCGCGGAGTGTTGCCGTAGTGCTGGATCCAAACATCGCGGAGGCCGCAGACGGCGGAGCCCTTCTCGCCATCGACCTGCATCGTTAGAAGATCGTCGCGGCGGACGCGGACATTCCAGGAGGAATTGAAATGGGCGATGACGCCGCCTTCCAGCTCGAAGGTCGCGTAGGCCGAATCATCGGCGGTGCAGACGTAGGGCATGCCGCTCTCGTCGATGCGCTCGGGAATATGGGTGGCTCCGAGACATGACATTGCCTTGGGCTCCCCGAATAGGTTTTCGAGGACGTATTGCCAATGACATAACATGTCGACGATGATGCCGCCGTCGTCTTCCTTCCGATAGTTCCAACTCGGTCGCTGTGGGGCGATGGTATGGCCTTCGAAGACCCAGTATCCGAACTCGCCGCGGACGGAAAGGATGCGGCCGAAGAAGCCGCTTTCGATGAGTCGCTTGAGTTTGACAAAGCTGGCGAGCCATAGCTTGTCCTGGACGACTCCGTTTTTCACCCCGGCGTCCTTGCAGAGTTTGTAAAGCTCCAAGGCGGTTTCGGAATCCACGGCGATGGGCTTCTCGCAATAGATGTGCTTGCCGGCCGCGACCGCCTTTCTAACACCATCGGCGCGGCGCCCGGTGGTTTGGGAATCAAAGTAAACGGTGTGGTCGGAGCTGGCGAGGCACTCATCGAGATTGGTCGACCACTTCCGGACGCTCGTGCGATCACATAACTCGCGGAGCTTGCTCTCGCTGCGGCCCACAAGGATCGGGTCGGGCATGATGACGTCATCCGGGCCGACGCGCACGCCCCCCTGTTTGATGATCGCGTCTATCGAGCGGATGAGATGTTGGTTGGTGCCCATGCGTCCTGTGACGCCGTTCATGATGATACCGATTCGGTGCGTTTTCATGTAATGGTAGGGTCAGGGTTTGTCGGTGCACTGGGGCTGCGCGCCTTCCGGCAGCAGCGGAACGTCGATCCCCGCTCTGGGCAAGGTCCCTTCCAATTCCTGACGCCAGTGGGCGACGTCTCCGGCGGGACCGTAGCAGTAGATCATCCTCAGCGGGGTGTCGCCGATGTTGGTGAGTTGATGAAAAACACCGGAAGGGATATAAACGGCCTGGCCTGAGGTGAGGGTTCGCTTTTCCTCGCCAAGGCACATCTCGGCAGTGCCATCGACAACAAAGTAAACTTCCTCCTGCTCCTGGTTGTGCCATGGGACCTGGCCGCCGTCGGGGTCGAGCGTCACGTTTCCCATGGCGAAAGCGGTGGCCTGAATGGGAGCGGCGCCACCTACAAGATTCTGGGTGCGGCGGCGGGCCGGGAATCGCCGGCCCTCTATCTGGGCAAGGTCGGAAAGGATCATGCGGGGGAGTTTCGGCCGGTGGAATGCGGGGTGGCTAGCGAATTCCTGCGAAGAACGTGTGGTAGGGTTCGCCACGGATGAGGCGCTGGAGATAAATGGCGAGTTCGCGGATGTGGTAATCGCCCCACATGCAAGATTCACCATGGGGAATCCTGCTGCCTTCCGGAATGTGGTCCCAGCCGTTGGGACGATGGTAGATGGTGTGCAGAAGGAGACCTTGGTGGTCGGCGGACTCACTGAGATAGAGGCCGGTGAAGAGCGTTTGCGAGACCTTCAGGCCGGCTTCGAAATAGCGGTCGCCCTTCTTCGTTTCACCGATCGAGAGTAGATACCGGCCCAGCCTCAGCAGGCCCTGCGCGCCGATGGCGGCCGCGGAGCTGTCCACCGGCTCCCAATCGTTGAAGGGATCGGCGGGTTTTTCCAGATAACCTTCAAGCCTGTGGAGATCCGGAGCGCCGGTGTCCCAGTAGGGAATGCCGCAGGCCGGAGTGTGTTCGATGTAAAAATCGCAGGTCGCTTCAGCAGCTTTCCGCCAGCTCGCTTCGAGGGCCTCGCGGCCGCCATACGGGGCGAAATCGGCGGGATCGGCTTGCGCGAGAAATTCGAGTTCTTCCGCGTAGCCGACCATCGCCCAAGCCAGCCCGCGGGTCCACGTGGTGAAGCCGGAGAAGCCTTGTTGGCTGTTAGGGCAGCGGAACGCACCGTCATTCCGATTGAAGATGACTTCGTGAGCCGTCCGCCCGCGGAGGTCGTAATGGTCGCGGCCTTCGCCGTAGAAGATGTTGAAGCGGGCGGTCGCATCGAGGTGCTGGATGCCCCGTTCCAGCAGGGAATTCGGTTTGTCGCCCTCGCCCATGAGGACGTGCCCGAGGAGATGACCGGCCATCAGGATGCGGACGGAGCGGACGGTATCGACGAAAAGCGAATGTGGACCATTGAAGGAATAGATGTAGCCGCCGCCGGGAATCGACGACCAGCGGCTGGCCTGGACTGCCGCGGAGGTCTTGATCGCCAGCATGTAAAACTCCGCCTCCCACGGGTCGGCGGGAATTTTCCCTTCGTCCATCAGCCGCAGCAAATTGCCGTAGGTCGACAGATTGTTGAAGCCGTGATCGTGGACCCCTACATGGCTGACATGCGAAGCCATCCGCTCGACGGTGTTCTTCCGGGCGATATCAAGGAACTCCTCGTCTCCGGTCGCATCGAACTGGAGAACCGCCGACCCGTAGACGAAGCCCTCGGTCCATTCCGTCCAACCGCGGGTGGAATAGCGGCCGCCAACGGTATAGACGGGTGTCCCTCGGGATTTGTCGTAGGCGTTTTCGATGCTGAGGATTTTCTTCGCGGAAAGAGCCCAGAAGTGGCCGAGTGGTGCGGTCAGGGAGGCGGGAAGCAGGGCGGTTTCAAAAGCGATCATGGTGCGGTTCGGTCCGGAACGGGAAACGGGCGTCCAGAGATGCGGCAGGGTAGCCGGGCCGATCAAGCGGAATCCACTCGTTGCTTTCGCGGAGCATTTCCTGCAGCCCTTCTTGAATATTGACTCTCCCTAGCCGTCTATCTGAAACCATGAATCACTCAAAAACTCACAATTGGATGTTCCGTTTCGGCGGTGCCGCGCTGGCCGCCATCTTCGCGTTGACCGGCGTGAGCTGCACCACCAGCTACGATGCCTACGGGAGACCGCGCCAATCGGTGGATCCCGGTGTCGCCGTGGCAGGTGCCGCCGCCGCCGGGCTGATCGGATACGCCGCGGGCAGGGATCGGGATCGAGACAGATCGGTCCGCCATCATTACTATCACCCGGCCCCTCGCCGCTATTATCGCGCGCCTGGCCGTTACTATCGCTACTGATCCGCCGTTTCCCCCGC
>JBBSJY010000058.1:0-22218 GCA_038256845.1 Verrucomicrobiales bacterium
AGCAGGGTCGTTGTAGCTGGTGACCTTGTGGCGGCGGCCGTGGGTGTTCCAAGTGGTGGTGATACGGCGGACGGTGATGTCGACGCCGCTGCCGGGGGTGGTGACGCGGTCGTGGACGGGGCGGCCGAGCGCGTCGCGGTCGTAGGTGTGGACGGTGCCGCGCTGGTCGGTTTGCGTCACGGCTTCGCCCTGGCGGTTGTGGGTGTATTCGACCTCGTCGCTGCCGCCTGTGCTGCCGGGGTAGATCTTTTTGCGCAGGAGGGTGCTGGTGGCGATGGCGCTGCCGGGAAGGGTGGTGCCGTATTCCCAGCGGGTGACCTGGTCTCCGGTGACGCTGTTTTTGACGGTGAGCTTGGCGAGCATGCCATCGGGGGCGTATTCGTAGAGGGTCGTCTTGTTTTCGTCGTTCGCAGTGCCGGAGGCCTTCTTGTTCTCGATCGTCTCCACCGGGCGGCCGAGGGCGTCGTATCCGGTGAAGGTGACGGTAGCCTGCGGGTCGGCGGTTTCCGCGACGAGTCCGGCCGCGTCGTAGGCGGTGCGGCTGACGAGGACGGTGGGCGAGGAGGGCGGGATGGTGGCGGGAGGATTGGTCGGAGGAACCGTGCCGTAGTCGGCGGTGGCGATGGGGCGGCCGGTGCCGTCGCTCCAGTGGAACCGGTGGTAGACCCTCGCGGCGGGGGTGCCGGCGGGCCCGATGAGTTTGCCGGTGGCGGTTTGGCCGGGGAAGCGCAGGTAGCGCCGGGTGGCGGTGACGTTGGATCCGTCATCGTAATCCGTCTCGTTCTGCTCGATGACGATGTTGTCCTCGACGGAGTTGGTGGCTCCCTCGCTGCCGCTGGTGCGGTAGCAGAGGTAGCTGGCGACGGGCCTGTCCGCTCCGTCGTGGACGGTCTTGGTCCAGGCGCGGTTTCCGAAGGAGGAGGACTTGATGACGCGGCCCTTGGCGTCGCGCCAGGTGTCGGCCTGGAGGGGGGACGTGCCTTCCGTGCCGCTGTCGTCCACGCCGTAGAGCTTCCGGCGGTACTGGCGGTTGAGGGTGTCGAAGGAGAAATTGCTCTTGCCGGTGAGGGTCGTGCCGCCGGTGGCATCGACGGACGCCTCCTCGGTGAGGACCACGTTGTCCCGGTTGTCGTATTCGAACCGGATGTACATCGCCTCCTCGCTTTGGGGGTCGGCCGGATTGAGCAGGGCCCGGGTGCCGGTGCGGCGGTTGCGCCAGTCGTTTTCGAATTCGGTGACGCGGACCTCCGTGTCGCCGACCGGACGGGTTTCCCGGGTGATCAGCCCGTTGCCGCCTTCTTCTCCATCGTCGTATTCGTTCCTGAGGACGAGCTTCATGTCGCTGCCCTGGAGGGGATCGCCCGCGGGATCGGTGCCGGTGGCTCCGGCGTCGTCGGTGCCGGTCCAGACCTCCGTGAGGAGTTTGCGGGTGTTGTATAGCCTGCGGGTGATGGTGCCGCCGGGGCTGACGGTGCGGTTTTCCGTGCCGAGGCTGTCGTAGCCGAAGAGGGTTTCGTCGTAGTTGGTGTTGTCGATGTCATTTCCGGATTCCGGGATGAGATGGTAGGCCCGCTCGCGGAACTTGTAGAACCGGTCGTCGTAGGCGGTGGCGGTCCAGGAAAGCCACAGGTTCTGCGGAAAAGTGTCGGACGGGTCGAGCCGTCCCGTGCCGGTGCGCCGCGAGGTGATGCGGCCGGTGACGCGGCCGTCCGCGTCGAGGCGGACGATGGCGACCGGGTCGAGCGTGATATAGGTGTAAAGTTCCGGATCTTCGGGGTCCGCCTCGTCCGGCACGACGTAGCCGGATGCGGTCCATTCCTCGAAGTCCTCGTCCTTGTAAACGGTGAAGCGGGCGGTGCGGACGGGGGTGGGGGTGCCCGCGAGATCGATGGTGTGGACGGGGCCTAGTTCCTGGGTGTTCCGGCCCAGCAGGTCGGATCCGTAGTGGGTGACGAGGTTGAGAGGGTCCCCGGGCGTGGCCCAGGGCGAGTTGGTCTCGATTCCCGCGTCAACGTCCGCCACCTGCCGGGCCAGGGCACCCGTCACGATGTCGTATTCGCGCAGGCCGACGATGCCGAGCTCGTCCCTGCTCCAGGTGGGGCGGCCGAGGACGTCGTAGTCCTGGATCCGTTCGATATTGGCCGCTCCCGATCCGTTCTGGCCGGTTGGAACGGCTGGCAGGGTGGTGGTCTTCCGGCTCACCTGGGCGGTGTCCTCGTCCTCGGCATCTTTGTGAAACTCGTAATCGAAGACGGTGGTGATGGCACCGCCGCCTTCGTAAACGGTATCGGTCTTGGGAAGGACGATCCGCTCGCCACCCTCTCCGGGCACGTTTCCGGGAGAGACGTAGGTGTGCGATTTGAGGGCCACCACAGTACCGGTCGCCCCTTCTCTGATCGAGGAGGAGGCGAGATAGTTCTTCGCCGCGCCCAGGCTGTTGTCCGTCTCGTCGTACCAGCCGTCCAGCCCGATGAGGCCTTCTTCACCCTTGAGGGTGACCGTCAGGACCCCGTCCGTGACGTCGTAGGTCTCGACCGCCTCGCTGCTGGCCCGCAGGACGCGGCGGTAATCTTCGTCGTATTCCTTGTATTCGCACCACTCCTCGCCGCCTTTCTTCAGGACCTTGAGGATCACCTGGAAGACGTGGTTGGAGTAGACGACGTTCTGGCTGCCGTCGGAGCGCGTTTCGGTCGTCTTGTGCTTCCACTGGTTGGGTAGGTCGGCCGCCGCTTTCCGTCGTATTGGAAACCGTACGCCCTCGCCCCGCCATCGACGCCCTCATAGGTCACCCGCCTCTCGTCGTCGTATTGGAAATAATAGTCGGCATACTCTTCGAGCTGTTCCTTCGTCGCCGTCTCGGGCGGAATGCTGGCGGCGACGAGCCGTTTCCATGCCTCCGGCCCGACGACGAACTGGAGTCCGTGCTTGAAGCCGACGGTGATCCTGCCGGGGGCGGAGTTCGCCGGGGTGTAATACCGGTAGTAGCGGGTGGCCAGCAAGTGCGAGGATCCGCCGGACCACCCCGAAATCTCGACCTTCTTCAGGTCCCCGGCGTTTCCATGGGTTTCGTCCCCGTAGTACGCGTAGGTCGCCTTGCGGACCTGCGTCGCGTCGACCAGCCGGGTGACGGTCTTAAGCTTGCCGTCCCCGAAGTAACTGTAGCTGTATTCGACCGAACGGCCGCCGTGGATGACCTTGAAGGATGTCAGCAGACCGCCGGTGCGGCTGAGGAAGCCGACGGCCCCTCCAGGGGACACGATCGCTGACAGGACGCAGGTCCGGGCCGTGCCGGGAGCGAGCGTCCCCGCGAAGACCTCGAGGGCACCCGTGGTGGTGTCGAGGTGTGGTGAAAAAGAAATCAGACGGCGCGGGCGAGCCGGCGGGGGCCGGCCGGGGACCCGCTGGCCGGATGGCTGAAGAGGCCGTTGAAGGGATAATCCAGGCGGCTCGAGATCTCCCCGGGTTCCGGGGGGACCGTCCCCGCCCGCCAGCATCGCTCCACGGCCGGCGCCGGGATGCGCGGGTGGCTGATGCCGGGCAGCAGGCCCATGTCCATCGCCTCCCGGGCGATCATCGACAGCCAGCGCCCCAGGGCCGCGTCGCCGCCGGTACAGGCGTCCAGGCCGATGTCCTCCCTCGTTCCGTCCTTGAGGTGGTTGCCGAAATGAACCGTCCCCGCGGTCGCGGGAATATCCGCCATGGCAGGCCAAACTTGCCCCAAGCCTTCAGCCACCCAGATAGCTCATCTCCGCCTTCGGTCGGACCACTTCGCCGCGCTCCTCCGAATAACGGTCGGATCGCGCCATCCAAATCCCGCGCACGGCTGCCGCAACCGTTTCATCCGCCACCGTGCTCCTGAGCAGCCCCCGCAGGTCATGCCCGTCCGACGCGAACAGGCAGGTGAAAACCTTGCCGTCCGCCGAAACCCGCAGCCGCTGGCAGTCGCGGCAGAACGGCCGCGTGACCGAACGGATCAGACCGATCTCGCCCGTCCCCTCCGCAAACTTCCAATGCGCCGCCACCTCGCCACGGTAGGCGGGGGCGCGCGGTATCAGATCGAACTCCGACGACAACAGCGCCAGAATTTCCTCGCCGGACACCACCTCCGCCAGTTTCCAGCCATTGGTCTCGCCGACATCCATATACTCGATATAGCGCAGATCCACCCCCGCCGTCCGCGCCCAGCGCGCCAGTGGCAGGACCTCCGAATCATTGACCCCGCGCTGGATCACCGCGTTCACCTTCACCGGAAGTCCGAATACCCGTGCGGCGGAAATCCCCGCCAGCACCCGCTCGACCTTCGCGCCGGTGCCGTTCATCCGCGAGAAAATCCCAGGATCCAGCGCGTCCAGACTCACCGTCACCCGTTTCAATCCTGCCAGCGCCAACGCTTCGGCCCGATGGGCCAGCAAAACGCCGTTCGTCGTGATCGCCAAATCACGAACGCCCTGGATTGCCGCGAGCATGGCGACCAGATCCTCCAGTCCCCGCCTCAGCAGCGGCTCGCCCCCCGTCAGCCGGATTTTCTCCAATCCCAACGGCACCATCAGACGGACCAGTCGCACGATCTCCTCGAAACTGAGCAAATCGTCCTTCGGTAAAAATTCATATCCCGGGCCAAAAATCTCTACCGGCATGCAGTAGCGGCAGCGGAAATTGCAGCGGTCGGTCACCGAGATCCGCAAGTCCCTCACCCCCCTTCCCAAAAGATCCACCGGCATTTCCATCCACCCACTTTGCCTCCGCGGCTTCCCGCCGCAACCGCCAATCCCAATACGGCCATGCATCCGGTTCATCCGGTTGATCGGCCTCAACTCCCCCGACATCCGGAAACCTGATGAAATTTCCTTCCATTTGCGCGTTAGAATCCGCGCACCGACTCCCGTAGTCAGGGGCAAGGTCCCGCGGGACCGGATTCACGATGCGATTTCTCGTCCTACCCATTGCCCTCGCTCCCCTCGCGTCCGCGCAGGAAAAAATCACTTTCGATGACCATGTCATGCCGATTTTCCAGCAGGCATGCCTGAATTGCCATAACCCGGACAAAGCGAAGGGAGGGCTCGATCTTTCCACTTTCGCAGGCACACTCAAGGGTGGGTCGGGTGGCAAGGTCGTTGAGCCGGGAGATACCGGTTCCACGCTCATTTCCCTCGTCGCCCAGACCGCCGAACCCAAGATGCCGCCCGAAGGCGAGAAAATCTCGGCCGAACATCTTGCCGTCCTCAAACAGTGGATCGAGGGCGGTCTGCTTGAAACCAAGTCCTCATCGGCGCGAAAGCCTTCAAAGCCAAAGTTCGAAACCGCCCTCCGTTCGGATCCGGGCGCGAAACCCGATGGCCCGCCGCCCATGCCAGAGCATCTGCTGCTTGAACCTCCGGTCGTCACTCCCCGGGCCGCCGCAATCCATTCCCTCGCCACTTCGCCGTGGGCCCCTCTCATTGCCGTAACCGGCCAGCGTCAGGTTCTTCTCCATCACTCCGAGTCGCTTGAACTCGTCGGCATCCTCCCATTTCCGGAAGGGGATCCCGTCTCGCTCGCCTTCACGCCGGACGCGCGCTACCTCATCGTCGGCGGCGGCATCCCCGGAAAATCCGGCGTCACCATCACCTTCGACGTCACGACCGGCGAGCGCCTGTTGAGCACCGGCAAGGAGTTCGATTCCATCCTCGCCTCCGACATCCGCCCCGGCTTCGACATTGTCGCCACCGGCGGGCCATCGAAACTCCTGAAGCTCTGGAACACCGAAACCGGCGAACAACTCCAATCGCTCAAAAAACACACCGACTGGATCACCGCCCTCGATATCTCCCCCGATGGGGTCCTGCTCGCCAGCGGCGACCGAAATGGCGGGGTTTACGTTTGGGAAAGCGGCACCGGCAACGAATTCCACGCCATCCGTGCCCACCAGGCGGCCATTACAGCCGCGGTTTTCCGCGCCGACTCCAACGTGCTCGCCACCGCCTCCGAAGACGGCACCATCCGCTTCTGGGAAATGAACGGCGGCAACGAAATCGGCAAGAACGACGCCCATCCCGGCGGCGTCACCGCCCTCGCCTTCGCTCGCGACGGCACCTCGGTCACCGCCGGTCGCGACAAATCCGCCAAACTCTGGAAACCCGATTTCGCCCACGCGCGGGACCTTGTCAAAGACCTCCCCGTCCTGCCGACCGCCGTCGCGATTGACGCGGAAGGCACCCGCGCCTTCATCGCCGATGCGCACGGAACCATCCGCGTCTTCGACACCGCGGAGGGCAAACCACTGGGCGAAATTCACGCCAATCCCCCGGCCATCGACACCCGCCTTCAGCTGATCGCCAGCCAGCTTCCTGCGATCGAAAAATCCATCGCAACGGCCGCCCAAGCCGTCACCGGGACCCGCACGGTCCACGAGGCAGCCACTACCGAACTTGCGAAAGCCGAGAAGACCCGACGCCAGGCCGACAAGATCCTCGCCGCCGCGCGCGCTGAAATCGATCCTGCAGCCAAGGCCGTGGAAGCCATCCGTCTTGCCGCCTCAGCGAAGCGCTCCGAACTCGAACCACTCAGCCATGATCGCGAAAGCGCTCACAGCGAATTGCTCGCCGCGCGCCAATCGTTTGAAACTACCCCGGAGGAGAAACGCGATCCCGCCCCTCTCAAAGCCGCCGAGGCAAAACACTCCCAATCACTGGAAAAAATCGAAGCCCATAACAAGGAGCTGGAAAGACTGATCGCCGAGGAAAAATCCCTCGGTGAAAAACATCAGGTCGCGCTCCAGACGGCCAAGATCGCGGAAGGTCGGATCCAACCTGCGGAGGACGCTCTCGCTGCCAAACGCATCGCGGCCGAAGCCGCCGGGAAGGCCCTCGCCGACGCCACCGCATCTCTTGAAGCCACAGAAGCCGGGCTCGCCCCTCTGGACGCCTCGGCCAAACAATGGAAGGCCGCGGCAATTAACGCGCGCGCCCTCACCACCGATCGTAAGGCCCGGGATGCATGGTTCGAGGCAGAGGACCAACTCGCCGCTTTCTCTCAGTTTGCCGTCACTCTCGCCGCGCAGTCGGACGTCCTCAATGCCAAGCGGAACGAAAGGAAACGACTCGCTGCCAGCTTTGCCGGCCAGCCACTCGCGCCTGAGGTCGCAGCGGAACTCCAAGCCACCCTCACCGCCCTTGGAATCTCCGCGGGGCGTGAACTCGAAGCGCTCCGCAAGCTCGAAACCGAAGCCCTCGCGCTCCGGGACGAGATCGATCGCCTGTCCCCCGTCGCCCACCGGGCCCGCCTGGAGGCGGATCGCCTCCGGCTGGCCTACCACAAGGCCCGCGAGTAAGCCCGGCGAGGCAGTGACGGTTTGGAGATGAATCATCCGGTCCGTCCCGCGTTTCGGAAACCAAGCTGCCGTTGCCGCTCATTACTAGCGTTCTAGTAAATTGCTTGTGACATCCGCAATTCGGCCGACCGGTTCCCAAACGCGGAATCCTGAAAAGCAAATCGGCAGATGAGCCGGGGGGACTTATCTGCCGATATTGGTTGGGGGGAGGTTTTGCAGATGCGTCCGATCGGGGGCTCGTTCGCGCTGACGATGGGAAGATGACATGGGACCGGCCCGCCTTCCATTCCGTGATCGCGTGTACGGATCGGCGTAAGTCCGCATGGCGCCCGGTTGCAAATCCCCGCCCGATTGGGTTAGCTCACCACGTCATGCATGATCTGCACATTCATCTAGGCGGAGCCGTTCCCTCATCGGTCTTGTGGGAGATTCTCTGCGATAACGGCCTGCGGACCGAATATGTGGATTTCACCACCTTCCACGAGTCCCTCACCGCCCGCCCGGATGAGGTGAAATCGCTGGACGACTTTCTCGGCCGATATTTTCAGGTGACAGAGGAAATCCAGTCCTCGCCATCCGCCGCGAGCGTCTCCGCCTATCAGGTCGTGGCAAAAGCCTACCGCCGTGCCCAGGTCAGCGGACTCGAACTACGGTTCAACCCGCAGAAGCGCATGCGGCACGGCCTCCACACGATGGACGCCATCATCCTCGCCGTCATGCAGGGGCTGGAGAGGGCGTCGCTCCATTACGGCGTCGCAACCGGCATCATCCTGTCGCTCGGCCGCGACCTCCCGCTGGAGTCAAACTGGCAAATCATCGACGCGGCGATCAAATGGCGCAGCCGTGGCTCCCTCAACGGCGCGAACGGCGTTGTCGGGATCGATATGGCCGGCCCCGAATCCCGCGCTCTTGAACTGAGCGAGCCATGGATGAGCGAGGTTTCCGCAATGATGGGAAAGGCTCGCGACGCCGGGTTGAAAATCACCTACCACGTCGGCGAAAGCGAGGGCACCGGACCCGAAGGCATGCTGCGCGTGATCGAGGCCATTCGTCCCGACCGCATCGGTCACGGGATTGAGATGCGCCACGCCGAGGGCAAACGGAAGGAGGCTCTCGTCGCCCTGCTGCGCGAGGGAAACATCTGTCTGGAAATTTGCCCGACGGTCAATCTGGTCACACGCGTCGTTCCCGATTACGCGAGTATCGCCCGCTTCGTCCGAAGCCTGGCCAATGATGAAATCCCCTATTGTATCAACACCGACAATCCATATCTCATCCACACGAACCTGAGGCGCGAGCATGAAATTGTCGGTGAGGAACTCGGCGAGGATGCGCCGTCGCTGCTGCGGCTGGGCATGCAACACGCCGTCCGCCATCGCTTCATCACCGAGTAGCCGACGGGTGGCGGCCTCTGATACCGGGGAAAATGGATATTCCCGATCCATGCCTGCGAGTCATACTCCCGACGCCCGGGTGGAGCGCCGCTCGAAATCCGATCGGGTTGGAGCGAAGTGACCGCCCACGCGTTTTCCGCAACCGCCCTCACCCATCGGTCCGGGATGCCACGGCGGAGGCCGAGCTGTCCGGCCCGAATCGCCACCCTCCGGGTTTGACATCTCCGGCCAGTCGGAAAGATTCGGGAATGTACGAAACACGCGGCACCGTCAAACTGATCAACGACATCCAGACCTTTCCCAGCGGCTTCTCAAAACGCGAGTTCGTCGTCACCACCGCCAGCGACAAATATCCCCAGGATCTCAAGTTCGAAATCGTGAAGGACAAGTGCCCGCTGCTCGATGCGTTCTCGCCCGGCCAAGAGGTGGTCGTGAACTTCGACATCCGCGGCAACGAATACAATGGAAAGTATTTTGTGAATCTCTCCTGCTGGAAGATCCAGGCCGCGGACGGGGCCGCAGGTGCTCCACCATCAGGCTCCGCCGATTCCAGCGAACCGTCCGCCGCGGACCTTCGGAATGACGATGACTTCGATGACGCGATCCCGTTCTGACCCGAGGGTCATGCGTGCGGATTCCTGAAACACTCCAGAATCGCCTGGTGCACATCTTCCGCGGCCGCAACGGGATGACGGGAACCGATCAACACCGGACGCTCCCCCTCGTCGACAATGTCCCTGCCGTGGGATCCCTTCACGAGCGACGCATCCAGCGGAATCACGTCCAGCAGGCCGCGTAGTCCCAGCTTTTTTTTCAGCAGGAACTTGGCGATCCTCAGTTTGGGGACGGCAAGGGTGGGATCGATGAAAAGCTCGCAGGGGTCGTATCCCGGCTTGCGGTGGATATCAATCGTGCGGGCGTAGTCGGGCGCGAGCGAGTCGTCATTCCAATAGTAATAAGTAAACCAGGAGTCCTCTTCCGAAACCGCGATGAAATCCCCGGCCCGCTCCCGTCCGGGGCCCTCGGCCCACATTTCCGCAGCCACGCGCACTTCCTCAACTCCGGGCGTGTTCTCCAAAAGCTCGCGCACTTCGCTTCGGATGGAAGGATCGTTCACGTAAACATGCGCGACCTGATGGTCGGCAACGGCAAACGCGCGGCATCCGCCGCAATCCAGCGTCTCGCGGCCAAGCTCGTCTTTTACCTGGATCCAGCCCCGTTCGCGAAACAGGCGGTTGAGGTGGATCGGCCGCGACACCGGTGAGATGCCATATTCGGAGAGGATCATGACCCGGACATTACGGGACTCGTAGTAGTCGATCAGGTCGCCGGCCAGCGCATCGATCTTCCGCAGGTCTTCCGGGATCGTCGGCGAATCGGGGCCATCCTTCTGAAGCGGGTAATCAAGATGCGGCAGATAGACCAAGCTGAGTGTCGGCGAATGTTTATCTTCCACCCATTTCGCGGAAGCGGCGATCCATTCGGAAGAGGCGATCCCCGCCGCCGGTCCCCAGAACGCTTGGAAGGGAAACGGCCCGAGATCGGCCTTCAACGCCTCACGCATGGCCATCGGCCCGGTGTGGACATCGAATACCTTGCGCCCGTCCGCCGGATAGAGGGGTCGCGGGGTAATTGAGAAATCCGCGGATGAATACATGTTATACCACCAGAACAATTTCGCGCAGGTAAAGCCAGGGATCTCCTCCCGCAGCGTTTCCCATATCTTCTCGCCCCGGACAATGTGATTGCTCTGTTTCCAAAATCGCACTTCGGCGTTCTCCCGGTCATACCAACCGTTTGCTACGATGCCGTGTCGTGCGGTTGGGGTCCCGGTCAGGATCGAGGACTGCGCGGTGCAGGTGACCGCCGGAAAGGCGGGCTTGTAGGATTGCATCCCATGCTTCTCCGCATACCGCGACAAAGCCGGCATGTTGGCGCCGAGCAGCGACCTGGACAGCCCCACAACATTGAGAACGACAAGACGCATCATGGTATCGTCACTGTTCAAGCCCCTATCTGACGCGCCGCCTGGAGAGTGTTTTTCATCAGCATCGCGATGGTCATCGGTCCTACGCCGCCGGGGACCGGTGTGATCGCGGCGCAGCGGGGAGCGACCTCTTCGTAAGCGACATCGCCGGTGAGCCGGTAGCCGGACTTCCTCGACGGGTCTTCGACCCGGTTGACCCCGACGTCGATGACCACCGCGCCGGGCTTGACCCAGTCCGCTTTCACCATTTCCGGACGACCGACGGCAGCGATCAGGATGTCCGCCCGCCGACAAACCGCGGGAAGATCCCTGGACCGCGAATGGGCGACCGTCACCGTGGCATTGGAGGTTTTGGCCATCAAAAGAAGCGCCATCGGCTTGCCTACGATCATGCTGCGGCCGATCACCACGGCTTCGGCGCCCGCGGTTTCGATTCCCGCGGTTTCCAGCAATTTCATGCACCCGGCGGGCGTGCAGGAAACAAAGCCGGTGGAATCCTCCAGCACCAGCTTGGCGACGTTCTCCGGATGGAACCCGTCCACATCCTTTCGCGGATCCAGGGCCCGAATGATCCTCTCCTCATCCATGTGCTTCGGCAGAGGCGATTGGATGAGGATGCCGTGAATGGCGGGGTCGGCGTTCAGCTCATGCACCATCCGAAGGATCTCCTCCTGTGTGGTTTCCGCCGGCACCTCGATTTTGCGGGAGTGAAATCCGAGATCGCCGCAAGTCCGGACCTTGGATCCGACATACACCTTCGAGGCCGCGTCATCGCCAACCAGGATCACCGCAAGCCCGGGCGTGATCCCGCGGGCGAGCAGATCGGCGGTTTCGGTGCGGCATTCGTCGAGCACTGCGGCCGCCACGGCTTTTCCATCAAGGATGCGGGGTACGTTCATCGGTCCGGGAGGGTTGTCGGCAATGCCGCCGCTGGCAACGGCAATTCAAGGATCATCCGTGCCAGCAAGCAGGATGGCTTCCACGCGATGCCGCTCCGCTTCGAAGGCGGCATCGTCGAGCACGCGGGGCACCTCGATCAGTTCGCCGAACGACACGCGCACCCGGCTGAAGGGCTTCGGAATGACAAAACGGTCCCACGACTTCAATCTCCACGCCGATGAGAACGTGGCGTGCATGGGCATGATCGGGCGCCCGCTGGACTGGGCGAGCTTGATGATGCCGGCCGACGCCCGGTAGCGCGGGCCGCGCGGGCCGTCGGGGGTGATCGCGACATCGCTGCCGCGGGCAAGGGCGCGCTTCATGGCGACCAGCGCCGCCACGGCGCGGCGTGAAGACGAACCGCGGACGGCGCCGAAACCGAAGACCCCCATCGCACGGGCGAGCATCGCGCCGTCGTGGCTGGCGCTGGTGAGCACGACGACCTTCCTCCGCTTGCCAGCCGACTTCCGCCAAGCAGGCGCGAGCGCGAAAATCCGGTTGTGCCACAGCGCCAGCAGCAGCGGACCCGAAATGGACCCGGGGTTGGAAACACCGCAGTGATCCTCGATTTCGTAACGGAGAGTCAGGGACCAGACCCACATCAACCCGCCGGCGAGCGTGCCGAGCAGGTGTGATTTCCGATCGCCCCGGATCTCCGTGGTTTTCGCCGGCTT
Source organism: Verrucomicrobiales bacterium (assembly GCA_038256845.1). Lineage (GTDB taxonomy): Bacteria > Verrucomicrobiota > Verrucomicrobiia > Verrucomicrobiales > Akkermansiaceae > Luteolibacter. The sequence continues at coordinate 12,304 of JBBSJY010000058.1, forward strand.
CATCACAGGAAGCCGGCGGGATGAAGCGTGTCCACGAGATACTGCTGGCGGGACATGAGTTCCTGATAGAGCTCGTGGGCCTGCATGTCGGGCTCGCAGCGGCCAGCCCCGTCGCCGGAGACGAGATAGGCGGCGATCTCCTCGGATCCGAGCGATTCGCCGTTATGGTGGAAAAACGCCACCGCCGCCTGCATTGCAGCGCCCACCGCCGCGCCTTGGCGGCTAGCCACCGGCACCACCGACGCACCGAAAACGTCCGCAAGCAACTGCCGCGAAAGCGCGCTCTCCGCACCCGCGCCATGGAGCCGGATCTCCGCGGGATCGAAGCCAAGCTCGCGCAAACCGCTCATCGCATACCCCAGTCCGAGGGCGACCCCCTCGGCGGCGGCGCGGGCGAGATGGGCGGGTGTGAAATTCCCCGGAGTGATTCCATGAAGCACCCCCGTCCCTTCCGGCAGGCGCGGGATGCTCTCCGGCGTGAAATAGGGCAGAAGCAACAGCCCGTCGGCCCCGGGAGCGACCCCGGCGGCCATCGACTCGAACTGCCCTGCGGACCACCCGTAGTGGCGGCGGAGGACCTCCGGGGCAACGGCGGTGTTGGCCGTCGTGGCAAGTCCCATCCAAGTGCCCGTGGCACTGCAGAAAGAAGAGATTTCCCCGCGGAAATCGATCACCGGAGCGTCACCCACGGCCGTCATGACGCCCACGCTGCCAAGCTCGACCGCCACCGTACCCTTGGAAACGCAGCCGGCGGCAAACGCCGCCAGCATTGGCGCGGCACCGCAGGCACCGACCTGCACCCGCCCGGACAGCCCCCACTCCCGCGCCAAGGGCTGCCGCAGGACGCCGCGAGTCTGGTCGGGCGGTCGGACAGGCGGTAGCAGCTCGTGCAAATCCGGATCAATGAAATCCATCAGTTCGGCCGACCATTTGCGCGAGCGGATGTCGAACAAGCCGGTGGCCGATGCGCTGCCCGACTCGGTCGCACGCTCGCCGGTCAGCCAATACCCGAGGAAATCCTGCACCGTGAGAAGACTGGCGGCCCGTTGAAAGTGATACGGTTCGTGTTGTTTCAACCAGAGACACTCCGCTGCGGCGGAATCCACGCCGGGTGCTTGGCCCGCCAGTTCGATGAGACCCGGCGTGCCGCCGAAGGCCCGGGCGATCTCCTCGGCTTGGCGTTTCACGGAAAGATCACCCGCCAATTTGGTCGGCCGGATGATCCGGTCCGACTCGTCCAACAGCACCACTCCCCGCCGGGGACCTGCAATTCCGATCGCGGCGATCCGGTCTTTTTCTCCGTCCAGCGAAACGAGGCACTGGCGGACGGCACGGTCCACGGCATCGATCCATTGGGCGGGATCCTGCTCGCGGTAGCCGGCGGGCAGACCCTCGATCCAGGAGTGCGGGACCCAGGCTTCGGCACGGATGACCGCCGCCTCCAAATCCAACGCGACCGCACGGGTTCCCCCAGGGCCGATTTCAATTCCGAGAAAATGCATGAGTCGATTCCGGCGTAGTCCCTGCATCGAAGGCTCGAAACAGCGCCGCCGATTCTCGCCACGGCGTTTCCTTTGACAAGTCCCGCCTCACCCTTACCCCTGCCATCAACCCTTTCCGGACAATACCTCGGCCAGCGCCCTCAGCAGCGAGGAGGCTGTATAGGGCTTGGCGAGGAAACGATCGGCACCGTCACCCGTGGCAGTTTTCTCCTCGGGGTTTATATCGAAGCCGCTGGTGGCGATGACCGGAAGCGCTGGATCCAGAGCGCGGAGTTTGCGGATGAGCGTATGACCGTCCATCCGCGGCATCATGATATCGGTCAGGATCACCGAGATCTCGCCGCGGTGTTGTTCATACATTTTGAGCGCCTGCATGCCATCCTCGGCGATCAGCACGCGGTAGTTGAATTCCTCAAGGGTCTGGCGGGCGACTTCCCGAAGCGACTTCTCATCATCCGCCACCAGCACCGTCTGGCCGTTGCCGCGGGGCGGCGGCGCGCTGCGGGTCACCCCGATGACCTGACCCGGCTTTTCCACCGCGGGCAGGCAGAAGCGGAACCGGGCTCCGCTCCCCGGCAAATTCGAAACGTGCATGAAGCCGTGATGACTCTTGATGATCGCGAGTGAGGTGGAAAGGCCGAGTCCCGTGCCCTCACCGGTCCTTTTGGTGGTGAAAAACGGATCAAACACCTTGTCCAGCAGATCGGCGGGAATTCCCGAACCGGTATCGGAGACCTCGATGCAAACATGCGGCCCGCCCGGAGATCCCAGGCCCTGCGAGGCGGAGGCGGAGTTGCTTGGGATGTTCATCGCCCGCACCGTCATTCCTCCCCCGTCCTGCATGGCATCGCGGGCATTCACACAGAGATTGAGGAGCACCTGGTGCAACTGGGTCGGATCTCCGAGGATCGTCCACAAATCCGGCGGACAATCCGTGATGATCTCCAGGTTCTTGGGAAAGGTGTCGCGAAGGATCTTCTCGATGTCCGCGAACAGGTCGCGGATCCGGATTTCCATGCGTCTCCCTTCGACACCCCTCCCGAAGGACAGCACCTGTGCGATCATCTCCGAACCGCGGCGCGCGCAAGAGGCGATCGTTTCCAGAAGTTCCCGGGAACGCTCGTCCGGCAGTTTCATGTGGAGCAACTCGATCGACATGGAAATGGGCGCCAGCACGTTGTTCAGGTCATGGGCGATTCCGCCGGCCAGCGTGCCGATGCTTTCCAGCCGCTGGGATCGGAGAAACTGTTGCTGGAGAAGCTTTTGCTCGGTGATATCCGTATTGATCGAGAGGATGCTTTTCGGCCGGTCGCCGGCATCCCGGAGGAGTGTCCAACGCCCTTCGACGACAATCGCGCGGCCGGAGCGGCTGACCTGCTCCAGTTCGCCCACCCACTCGCCATCCCGCAAGACGGCGCGGTAGGCCTCGTCGTAAGTCCGCTGGTCCCGGTAGAGCAACTCTCTCACGCTGCGCCCCGCCACCTCCTCAGCGGTCCAGCCATAGAGCCGTTCGGCACTCTTGTTCCAAAAGGTGATCCGGTGGTCGAGGCTGCGGACCAGGATGGCGTCGCGCGCCTTGTCGAGCAACGACGCCTGCTCGCGGATGAGAAGATCCGCTTGTTCCATATCGAGCTCGGCGGCCGCGCGATCGGCGAAGACCTGGAGAGTCGGGCGGATCAATCCCGCGTGATCGAGCCGGTCGCTGAAAAGCACGGAAACCAGACCCACGACCTCCCCCGAGCTGTTGACCAAGCGTCGTCCGGCATATGCCTGCCCCTTGAGAAGGGCGGCCGGCGAGTGGGGGAAGCGATCGGATAAGTTCGCCGTCATTACAAAATCCTCCGCCTGCAGCACGTTGGCGCAAGGCGATGAATCGATCCGATATTGCATCGGGGCCATCGCCTTGCCATCCACCACTGCGGCGAGGGTCCGTCCGATCCCCGGCGGTTCCGCCAGCAGCTTGACCACAAAGCCTCCCCTCGCACCCACCGCTTCCGCCATGTTGCGCGCGAGCTGCTCGAAAAATCCCGAACCCGAAGCGGCTGAAACGGTGGCGGCCATTTTCTGTACCGCGGTTTCCATCCGCAGCCGTTCTTGCTGGGCGCGGATGTGGCAGATACCGAAAGCGAGGTCATCCGCCAGCTCTTGAAGCAATCTCACCTCCTCCGCGCTCACAGGATGCCCCTCACCCGTCAGCAGGGCGAGGAGGCCGAACGTCCGGTCACCCTCGCGCAAAGGCAGGCAGACGACGCCGCGGAATCCTCGCATGTGAGCCGCCTCGCGGAAATGGAATCCGCAGGCCGGGTCATCGATATTCTCGCACACCTGCGGCTCTCCGGTGCGGATCGTGCGGCCGCCGGGGCCCGCCCCACTTGGGACCGTCTCATCCCAAGTCAGCCGGATCTCCGAAAGATATCCGCCGCCCGCTCCATCGTGGGCCATCGGTTTGATGCTGCGGGCGGCATCATCCAACGCATACCCCACCCAAGCCATCACATAGCCGCCGATCTCGACGGCCAGGCGGCAGGTATCATTGAGGAGCTGGCGTTCGTCAGTCGCACGAATCAGGTTTTCATTGCACGAGCTGAGCATTTTCAGCGCCCGGTTGGTCCGGGCCACTTCCAGCAGAGAGCGCTTCTGATCGGTGATGTCGCTGGCGGTTCCCACCACCCGTTTGACGATCCCCTGCTCGTCGAACACGGGATATGACCGGTCCCGGATCCAGAACATCCGGCCGTCGGGGCGCATCAGGCGGTATTCCAACTCCGTCGACTGGCCGGCAAGCGCCCGCGGCCGAATCGTCTCCACCAGATGGCGGTCTTCCGGGTGGACGTCGTCCATGAACGAGCGGGGATTGGCATACAGGCTCTCGCGGCTGCGCCCCCAGATGCTTTCGTACGCCGGACTGATATAAAGCAATATTCCATTCCGGGGATCGAGATTATAGAAAACCTCATGGATGTTCTCCGCAAGCTCGCGGAACCGGGCCTCGCTCTCCTTCAGGGCGCTCTCCGTCTCCCGCCTATGGGTCAGATCGGTCATCCCGCCCACCACACGGATCGCCCGGCCGGCGCTGCTGCGCAGGATGTGTCCGCGGTCCAGCACATAGGCAATCCTGCCGTCCTTGCGGACAAATCGATATTCAGCGGCCCAACTCTCACGTCCGCCGGCCACCGCGGATTCCAGGGTGCCAGTCACCTCATCGCGATCGTCCGGGTGGATGTGGCTGGTCCACGATCCGATGTGAGGCTCGATCTCTCCATGGGAAAACCCGAACAGGCGGCTGAATCCATCGCTCCACCAAAGCCCGTCCGTCTCCAGATCCCAATCCCATATCGCGTCGTTCGTCGCCTTGGCCACCGAGCGGAATCGCTCCTCGCTGGCCCGCAGCGCCTCCTCCTGGCGGTGCCTGTGGGCCGCCTCCGCGATCACGTTCGCCACACTTTGGAAAAAATTCACATCATCCGCGCTGAAATGCCGCTGGCGGGTGTCGTGCGCACCCAGGATTCCCCACGCCTTCCCCTCCCCCGCGATCACGACGCTGATGCCGCTCACCACGCCATGCTCGCGGTGCAACGGCGTCGGAAGGAAGGTTCGCTCGGGCTCCAGGTCACCGGAGACTACGGGCCGCTGCGAAACGAGGGCAAAAGCCGCCTGGGAATCTATCTCCAACCGGCCCAAAGTCCGGCCCACACTGCCCTTTTTCCATCCCACCCCCGCCACCTGGCGCACCGACATGTCATCCGGCAGGAACTGGAGGATCTCCGCGAATTTCACTTCGAGGATCTGCGAAACCACCCGCACCGTCTCCTCCAGAAGCTCGGTCAGCCCCACACCGGACAGCGCCTTCATCCCCAGCCCGGCCACAGCCGCCTGCTGCCGCGCACGCTCGCGGATGAACGGGTCCGTGCCAGGCGATTCAGAGGGATCCGGTTCCACACACATCAAATGCTAAATCCCGGGCGTGAGGGCAAGCAGGCAAGCAGTGGTTCTGCCGGCCGGGCGCAACCCGCTTGCCAAGCGCCACCTTTCAAGGTGAGACTCCCGCATGAAAGACTCGGTCCTCCGTCTGGTCCACGCCATCGTCCTGGCATCTAGCGGCTTCGCAGCGGCCTCGCCCCCGGCCACCGTCGTCACCATCCAGGAAGGGAAATTCCACATCAATGGCAAGCCGACTCTCGAAGGGCGCAGCTGGCGCGGGCATCCTGTGGAAGGGCTGTTGCCAAACTCCCGCATGGTCCAGGGCATTTTCGACGACCTCAACCCGGAAACCGCCGGCCGCTGGGCCTATCCCGACAACGGGAAATGGGACGCCGGGCGCAACACCCGGGAATTCATCGCCTCAATGAAGGAATGGCGGGAGCACGGCCTGCTCGCTTTCACGATCAACCTCCAGGGAGGCTCCCCGCAGGGGTATTCCAAAGAACAACCCTGGCATAACTCCGCGTTCGATGAAAACGGCGAACTCATTCCCGCCTATCTGGCACGCCTCGACGCGATTCTCGATGAAGCCGACCGCCTCGGCATGGCTGTCATTCTCGGATACTTTTATTTCGGCCAGGACGAACGGATCAAGGACGAGGCTGCCGTCATCCGTGCCGTCGACCGGGCGACCGGCTGGCTTGTCGAACGAGGCTCACGCAACGTCCTCGTGGAAGTGAACAACGAATGCAACGTCCGCTATGATCATGACATCCTCCAGCCATCGCGGGTCCACGAATTGATCCGGCGGATCAAGCGCCTCTCGGCGGAGGCCGGTGCTCCGCTCCTCGTCAGCACCTCCTACGGTGGCGGCACGATTCCCGGTGAGGAGGTGGTGGCCGCCTCGGATTTCGTCCTGCTCCATGGCAACGGCGTCTCGAAGCCGGAAGGCATCACCTCGATGGTCGAGCGCACCCGCGCCCTGGATACCTACCGGGGCCAGCCGATCATCTTCAACGAGGACGATCACTTCGATTTCGACAAGGATACCAACAACTTTGCCGCCGCCACCGCCGCGGGAGCCTCATGGGGCTATTTCGATTTCCGCAAACCGGACGAACCCTTCGAGAATGGCTACCAGAGCGTCCCGGTGGACTGGGCCATCAGCAGCGATCGCAAGAAAGGATTCTTCAATCGCGTCGCCGAGATGAGCGGAATCGAGACCAAAGATTAGGCCATCCGGTCTTCCGTCAATCGAACCATTCATCCTCCGGATCGAACGCGGGGACCGGTATGTTGACGATCTTCATTTTCCCGATCGCGCGATGACGGCAACCGGGACGGATCAGAATCGAGGTCAGCGGCTTCACCGGAATCAGCTCGCCGTCCAATTCCATCTGTCCCTCGCCTTCCAAAATCAGATAAATCTCGGTCAGTTTCTTGTGATAGTGCGTCCGCGCGTCTTCGGAAATATCCACCATGTGGATCGTCGCGGTCAGATTGTCAGGCACGGCGAACGCGCGGCGGGTCGTGCCGCAAGGACATTTCGTGGGGACGATCTCGTCCATTTGCGCGACGAGGTAGTTCTGGGTCGGTGCGGTGGTGCTCATGTCGAAGATGGGTCCTGGCGACGATGACCCGGATGCCCGAAATCTCAAAGCCCTTTGATCGAGATCGGGAGAATCCCGGTCTGCCGCTCCGATCTGCCGGGTTGACCTGACCCGAACGGCCTGCCACATCTCCGCCGCGATGGACCGCCGAGGCGTGATTCTCATGCTGGCGTCGGTGGTTCTATTCGCCATCAACGCCCTGTTGATCCTGGCCGTCTCCCTCCATGTGCCGGCGGCGGATGGCTGGCTGGCCACCTTTTTCCGAGGCGCGGTCGGTTTGCTGGTGGTGGCCGCGCTTTTCGGTTTCGGACGCGGATTGCAGGTGCGGCGGATGTTCTCCAGCCGTTTGGTCGTCCTCCGCGGGGTGGTGGGCGCGCTCACCATCGTCGCCTTCTACATCACGGTGCTGAAACTCGGCGCGGGCCGCGCGGTGATCCTGAATCTCACCTATCCCATCTTCGCCTCCCTGATCGCGGCGTTGTGGTTGAAGGAGAAACTCAGCCGCGTCGCCCTGCTGTGGATGCTGGTGGCGATGGGCGGGCTGGTCATTTTCCTCAACGACGGCGGTCGCGTCCTGCGACCGTCCGGTTACGATCTCCTCGCGCTCGCCGGCGCGATCGGTGCGGGCTGGGTGGTCGTGGTGATCCGCCGTCTCCGCCACGAGGAACATCCCGCCACCATCTACGCCTCCCAAGCTTTTTACAGCCTGATCCTCGCCTGCCCCACGGCAGCCAAGCTTCCCGCGCTTCCACCTGTTGCCTGGTGGGGTCTTGGCGGCGGCGCGGCCATCGTCGCCATCGCCCAGCTGATGATGACCAAGGCCTACCAAACGCTCTCCGTCTCCCGCGGCTCCGCCCTGCAGATGCTGCTTCCCCTCGTGACCGCCATCGGTGGAATCGCCGCATTCGGAGAAACCTACCACCCGCTGGAAATCCTCGGCGGCCTGCTGGCGCTGTTCGCCACCTGGCGAGTCGTCGTGGCGCGCTGAACCGTGGGATTAACTGTCGCAGCCGCCTCTCCGTCCTGTTAGCATCTGCCGCGATGCGGTGCCCGTTCTGCCAGAATCCCGTTGCAGCGGACGCAGTGGAATGCGCGGTCTGCCGGCTTTCCTATCCTCGCACCTGCACACTCGTGGGTGCCGTTCCGCGGCTTTCTCCCGGGATGGCCGATACCACCCTCTCGCTTTCCAAATCCGATCACTTTCGCCTGCAGCGAAGAATCCAGGACATGCAATTGCGCTTTCCTCAGCTCGTCATGCAGGTGGTCATCCATCATTTTCCCGCGGAACATCCGTTCGCCATGTATGTCTTCTGGCTATTCAACGCAGCTTCGTTCGCGGGTAGCCAAGCGCGCGGCAAGGACAACCACGCACTCCTGCTGGCGCTCGATCCGGGACGCGGCGAGGCCGCTCTGATGCCCGGATACGGCTTGGAACCGTTGCTGGAGTCCGATGCCCTCGCCCAAATTCTCGACCAGGCCGCTCCGGCATGGAGCACACGGAACTGGACGGAAGGAATTCTGGGCGTCCTCGACGGCCTCGACCGCTTGCTGGAATCCGTCGCCGAGCGCAAAACCGGCGCGTCATCCGCACACGGCGAGTTCTAACCGAACGCCCGCAGAAAACCGACCTCCAGGGCCAACGGCTCGAAAGCGTTGGTTTCCAGCGTCCGCCTCAGGGAATCCAAAGCTTCCATCCGCTGTAACAACCGGGTCTCCGACTCCGCCTCCGCCACCCCGGCCAGAGAAGACGCGGTGTCCGGGAAATCCAGTCCCCCGGATTTCACTTTCATTCTCAGCAAATCCGCCATCCATGCCATCAGCACGTCGAACAAGCGGGTCCGCGCGTCGAGATACTCCGCCTCCGCCGACGCCTTGTGAAACGCTTCCCGCTCGCGCAGCCACGCCCCGTCGGTCGCATCCTTGTAGGCGGAAATCTCCTCCTTTTCCGCCGCCTTCGCCGCCGCGTCCGCGTCCGCCCGCCGCCCCGCGAGGAATGACGTGAAAACCGCCTTCAAATGCAGCGCCGCCACGGGAGTCCCGAATCCCCTCAGGGCTGCCGCGTTGAGTGCCCCCACGAGTTCCGCGCCTCCATCCGCCAACAAGGCCTTTCCCCCTAACAAGGGCATCCGCACGCAGCGGGAGAGAATCGTCGGCAACAGCCGCTGCGGATTTGAGGTCAGTAACAACAGAAGGGTGTTCTGCGGCGGCTCCTCGAGCGTTTTCAAAAACGCGTTCGCCGCCTGGTCGTTCATCCGATCGGCCTCCGTGATCACCCCCACCTTGCAGGCCCCGCCGGGCGCTGCCAGATGGAGCGTATGCTCGAGATCGCGGATCTCATCCACTCCGACGCGCCGCGATTTCAGCCGCGGCCGGATGATCCGCACCCAGCCGCTTTCCAGCTCATCCAGCGCCGGCGTCTCCACCTCCACGGGCTCCCCGAAAAGGTCGAATCCGCCGCCCACTGTCTTTCCGCTCACCAGTTGCACCACCCGCGCCGCGAGGTCTTCCTTCCCGGACCCTACCGCTCCACTGATCAGAAACGCGTGTGCAAGGCGCCCGCGCCCGTGCGCCGCCGATATCACCTCAAATGCCCGATCCGCCGAAAATGCCATGCCCCGCGAATCCTGCCCGCCGCGGCCCGCCGCGCAACCCGAAACACGCCAGCAAATCACATGGAGTTCCCGCTTTAGCAGGGCGCGAGGTTTTGTGAAAACGGGATCGTTCATTCGTCGCCCTGAGAGGATGGCAGGGACGCACCTCCGGGGCGTCCGGCGCGTGGGATGCGAATGATCCGCGAATGAATGGAGCCAGCGCGCCGCACATTCGCTTTCTCATTCTCGCGCCACGCGCCGGACCGCTCGGAGATCGGTCCCTGCCTTTGC
>JBBSJY010000059.1:0-22094 GCA_038256845.1 Verrucomicrobiales bacterium
GAATTGGCTGCTCTCAGAAAAGTCGATGTCGAACATGATCGGCTCACGCTCCGTCACCATCTGGGATATTCCATTCTGCTCGGGCTGGAGTTTCTGATCGTGGCGGATGTGTTGCGGACCATCATCCATCCGGGGTGGGAGGAACTTCTCGCGTTGGGGATCGTAGTTGTCATCCGGACCGTGATCAGCGTGACGCTCAATTGGGAGTTGAGCCGTGTCGATCAAGTGAAGGACGAACATCCGTGACGCGGTGTGGAGCCACGGTCGCATTCGCGTCGCGGATGGGGACGACGACCTTTGGCTTCAATTTATCGGTCTCGGCGGGAGCTGTCACCAACGACCTGAAGCAAGGCCCGTCAATGCCACGCCAACTCCTTCCAGATCATCCACACGGCCATGACCACCATCATCAGGTTCTCGGTGAGCGAGATGAAACCCAGCGGGACGCTGCTACCGCCGCCCACGCACGCACAGTGGAGGTCGCGCTTGTCGATATAAACCGCCTTGATAACGGAGATCGCCCCGATCGTGCTCACGATCAGGGCTGCGGGCGCGGCAATCCACGTCAGCACTCCCGCAATCATCAACACCCCGGCACCGGCCTCGACAAAGGGATAGACATACGAGTAAGGGACATAGCGCCGGGCGATGAGGTCATACTGGACGAAGCCGGTAGCGAAGGAAAGCAGGTCCTGGAGCTTGAGTATCCCGAGCACGCACATGCTGAAGGCGATGAACAACTCCAGGACCCGGATCACCTCCAGCCCGCCTTGCAAGGCCCAGCAGGTGGTGAGAGCCATTGCGAAGGTCACGGCAAACACCGCCACCACCGGCTGATAGCTTTCGCCTTCCTTCGGATCGGGACCCTTGCCCAGATGTTCCCTCAGCTCATCGTAGCCACCAAGATGCTCGCCTTCGATGAAGATTTGAGGCGTCTCATCGTAGCCGTTCTTCTTTTTGTAATCCTCGTTCGCCTCCTTGCTTCCGAGGTGGTGATCCTCGACCTCGAACTGATTGCGCTTCAGAAGATCCTTGGCCTTGATCCCCCACGGGCAGAAATGATCCGGGGTGACCATGCGGTAAATCGTTGCGTGTTTCTTGTTCATGATTTCATCGGGTTTCAGTGGTTTGGTTCAACTGCCGAGAAAGAGTCGTGACCAGCCGGCACCCGCTTCCGCGTCTCCTCTCTCAGCGAATAAAGCACTGGCACGACGAACATGGTCATCAGCGCGATCATCATGCCGCCGAAGATTGGCACGGCCATCGGCGCCATGAGGTCGGAACCGCGGCCGGTGGAGGTGAGCACCGGCAGCAGCGCGAGCATGGTGGTGGCGGTGGTCATCAGGCAGGGGCGGACCCGGCGGCAGCCGGCCTCCATCACCGCCTCCCGGATTTGATTGATGCCGTTTGGTTTCAACTCGTCGAAACGCTGTGTGAGATAGGTGGACATCACCACCCCGTCGTCCGTGGCGATGCCGAAAAGCGCGAGGAATCCGACCCACACGGCAGTGGAAAGGTTGATCGGCGAAACTTGGAACAACTGGCGGAAGTTATGGCCGAAGATCTCGAAATCGAGGAATCCCGGCCGGCCGTAGAGCCAGAGCAGGAGGAAGCCGCCCGACCACGCGACCGCCACGCCGGAAAATACGATGAACGTCGTAGTTACGGAGCGGTTGTTCAGATAGAGAAGCATGAAAATCGCCCCCAGTGAAAGCGGCAGCACAACCATCAGGTTGCGGTTGAACTCGAGCGCGGCTTCGTAGTTTCCCGCGAAATCATAGAGGATCCCGGGGGTGCGGACGAGTTCCCCGGATTGCTCTTTCTCCCGCAGATAGGCTTGCGCCGCTTCGACGACGTCCACTTCGGCAAAACCCGGAAGGCCGCCAAAGGTCACGTAGCCGGTGAGGAAGGTGTCCTCCGCCTTGATCATCTGCGGTCCGCGCAGATAGCGGATCTCGGCGAGCTGGGAAAGCGGGACTTGCGCGCCCTCCATCGTCATCACCAGCACACGCCCGAGCGCTTCCTCGGAATCCCGCGCTTCCCGGGCGTAGCGGACCTGCACTTGGAAACGTTCGCGTCCCTCGACGGTGGTGCTGACCACGCGGCCGCCAATCGCCGTCTGGATGGTATCATGAATATCGGCAACGTTGAGACCGTAGCGCGATGCCGCGTCGCGATCGGGTACAATCTCCAAATAAGGTTTCCCCACGATGCGGTCTGCATTGACCGTCTCCGGCGAGACTCCCGGGATTTCGCCGCTGCGCAAAAGACCTTCGATTTCCAAGCCGAAATGCTCGATCGCCTCCAGCGTCGGACCTTTGATCTTGATGCCCATCGGAGCCCGCATGCCGGTGCGGAGCATCACCAGCCGCGTTTCGATGGGCTGGAGTTTCGGCGCGCCGGTGACACCGGGAAGCGAGGTGACGCGCGCGATTTCCTGCCAGATGTCATCGGGGCTGCGGATTTCCGGGCGCCACTGCCGGAAGGGTTTGCCTTTGCGGTCTTCGATCAGCTTCCCAGAGTTATCATAAACAAAGTGGCCGCGGTCATCGGTGCGGAAACGCAGGACCCGGCCTTTGGCATCGGTTTTGAATTCGGGCAGATAGTTGACGACCGTCTCGATCATTGAGATCGGCGCGGGATCCAACGGCGATTCGGCTCGGCCCAGCTTGCCAACGACCTGGTCGACTTCGGGAATCGCGGCAATGGCGGAGTCGAGTTGTTGCAGCGTTTCCATCACTTCCTCGATCGAGGCATGGGGACTGACGGTGGGCATGAAAAGAAACGAACCTTCGTCGAGCGGCGGACGGAACTCGCGGCCGAGGCCGGGGAATTTCTCCGCCGCGTCGCGCCAGAGTCGGGTCTCGGTCACCGCCTCGCCGACCGTCTGGGGGATGAATGAAAACACCCTCGGAAAGCCGATCCAGATGCACAGCGCCAGCACGAGAAGCGCGACGGGTGTGGCGAGGAAAAGCGGCTTGTGGGCAAGGCACCAGCGGAGCATCGCCGGGTAGCCAATTTCAAAAAGCTTGAAGCCGGCCAGCAGCACGCCGACCGCAAGAATCACGAAAATTAGGTTTTCCAGCGTATTCCTATCGAGTCCGAGCGGCATCCAGTCGAGCGTCAGCAGCACCACCACACCCAGCGCAGCCGCGGCATTGATCGCCAGCACCGCCATCCGGCTTCCGCGGCCACTCACGCGAGGTGCGATGAATACGCCGGCCGCCAGAACCAACAGCAGGATCCCGAGCGGGACTGATAGAGTGAAGCCGATCGCGCCTGCCAACAATAGAAGCACGGCGCATAGCGTGCGGCGTTCCCGGAGCCAGACGGGCAGGGTGCCGAAGAGCAAATGTGCGACCGGCGGAATGATGGTCAGCGCCACGATGATGGAAGCGATCATCGCGAATGTCTTGGTGATCGCCAACGGGATGAACAACCGGCCGGCCTCGCCGGTCATGGTGAAGACCGGCAGGAAACTGATCACGGTGGTCGCGACCGAGGTGGTGACCGCGGGGGCGACCTCGATCACCGCGCGGTAGATCACCGCGGATCGCGCTTCGTCGGGCGGCGACTCATCGAGATGCTTCAGGATGTTCTCCGTTAGAACAATTCCCACATCCACCACCGTTCCGATGGCGATGGCGATGCCGGCGAGCGCGACGACGTTCGCGTCCACCCCGGCGAGCTTCATGCCGATGAAGGTGACCAGCACGGTCAGCGGCAGCATTGAGGAAATGAGCAGGCTGGTGCGCAGGTGAAGCACCATCACGATCACCACGATGATGGTGACGAGCACCTGTTGATAGAGCGCCTCATCCAGCGTGTTGAGGGTTTCCCCGATGAGTTGGGAGCGGTCGTAAAACGGAACAATGGATACTTTCGAAGTATTCAGCCAATCCGGCCAATCCGCACGCGGGGTCGCGCGGGTGAAGCCGAGCCATGCATCCGGATCGGGAGTGCCGTCGCTGGCGAAGGCGGGGGTGATGCCATGGGTGGCTGCGAAATTCTCCACCGCCGCTTGATCGGCGATTTTCCAGTCGATGACGGCGCGGACGGGCATCGATTCCTCGAGCGCGCGGATCTTTTCCTTGGTCGCCTGGATGGTCGCGAGCGGATTGGCTCCGTAGCGGGCGACGACCACACCGCCGGCCGCGTCGGCTCCATTGACATCAAGGGCGCCACGGCGCATGGCCGGCCCGAGTTTCACGCTGGCCACATCGGCGACGGTGATCGGGGTGTTATTGCGGACTGTGACGACCGCTTTGAGCAAGTCGTCGGTACTGCGGATGTAGCCGGTGCCGCGGAGGAAATACTCGACGCCATTGACGGCCAGGTTGCGGGCGCCGATTTCCTGATTCGACTTTCGAACCGCATCAACCACCTGCATCAGCGTGACCTCGTGGGCGCGAAGCTCGTCGGGATCGACATCGATCTGATACTGCCGGACATAGCCGCCGACCGAAGCGACTTCGGCGACGCCGCCTGCGGCCAGCAGGGCGTAGCGGACCTGCCAGTCCTGAATGGCCCGGAGTTCGTCGAGGTCCCAGCCGCCGATCGGCCGTCCATCAGGGTCCCGGCCTTCGAGGACATACCAGAAGATCTGGCCCAGTCCGGTCGCATCCGGGCCGAGGGTGGGCGTTACATTCTCCGGCAGGAGATTCGACGGCAGCGAGTTGAGCTTTTCCAGCACCCGACTACGGCTCCAATAGAACTCGATCTCCTCCTCGAAAATAAGATAAACATAAGAGCTCCCGAACATCGAAAACGACCGGACTTCCCTCACGCCGGGCACGCCCAGAAGGGCGACGGTCAGAGGATAGGTGATCTGGTCCTCGATGTCCTGCGGCGACCGCCCGGCCCAATCGGTGTAAACGATCTGCTGGTTGTCTCCGAGATCGGGAATCGCATCCACCGCGACCGGATCTCTCGGGAAATTCCCCGTGTCCCAATCGAAGGGCGCCACCCTCACGCCCCAGACGATGAAGAAGGTCAGCAGCAGGAAAACGACGAGCTTCTGATGGAGGCAGAAATGAATGAGGGATTTCATGATTACTTTTTAGCCACAAGAGGCACAAAATTCACAAGGATTCAGATAGATAGATATTTCCTTTTTGTGATTCCTGTGCTTTTTGTGGCCAATCATTCAGTGACCTGCATGGGGGTCCGCCGGAGCGGCGGGCGTTTGTGGAGCGGGGGTTGCAGGTGGGATTTTTGCGGGCGGGGCCTTCGGAGGTGGGCTTTTGTTATCGATCGACAAGGTGTCCGTGACGGTCCCGCAGGTGAGCATGGCGTCGCCGAAGTAGGGATTGAGGACGCTGGGGACGGCCGAAACCCAGTCGGCTCCCTGGTTTCCGAAGGCCATGGGACAGTGGACGACATAGACATTTCCGACGGCGTCGGTGCCATGTTCGCGGATGAGCGCGATCATGCGGTCGCTGAGCGGCTGGAAGGCGGCGCGGCGGGCCTTGATGCCTTCCGCCGCGGCCACGGGGCGGGCGAGGTCCGGGAGGTCGTTTGGAATCGGCACATCGTTCGCTTCGAGCTTGGTGACGAGGCGGGAGGCGGCTTGGGCGGCGGCGGCGTCATCGTCATCGGCGAGCGCCTTGGCGAGCGGGAGATAGGCCTCGATCACCAGGCGGAGGCCGGCGGCGATGGCGGGATCGGCGGCTGGCGGGGCTTCCGGTTGGTAAGGAAGTCCGAGAAAACGCCCGGCTTGCTCGACCGCGCGGGCGACCCTGGCGGCGGCTTGGTTCGGATTGTTAGATATGTTTTTTCCAGCGGATTCGATTTCGTTGAGCAGACGGCGGGAAAACTCATTCCACAACGCGAGTTCGTCCGGCTGGAGCTGGCCGGGATTGATTGCAAGGACGAGGTCCTTGAGCGTATCGAGGCGCTCCCGCGTCGGATCCTGCATGAAGCGGTGCAAGGCCCGCGGAATGGCGGGCCACTGGCCTGCCAGGCTTTCCGGCGCGGAGTGGGCGGGAATTTCCGTTAGGCCGGCATCGGGATTCATCATCGACGGCTTGGCCTTGAGCTGGAGCTCGGAATCGAGTTTGAAAGCGCCTTGGGTCACCACCATCTCGCCCTCCTCCAGGCCGGCGGCGACGATGTACCGATCGCCGACACGCGGACCGAGAACAATCTCCCGCCCTTCGAAGGTAGGCGTCTCGCGATCCGGCAAGCGGACATAGACGACCGCGCGCGGCCCGGTTTGCAAGACAGCGGAGGCGGGCACCAGCAAGGGCTCGTCACGTTCCGAGAGATCCGCGACGAAGCCGAAATCCTCGGCGGGGATGAGATCCATCCCGCAGATATCACATTGGCCGGGCTCTTCCTTGATGATCTCCGGGTGCATCGGGCTGATCCATTTTCCGGCGAGCGAAGGATCAAGCACGCGGCCGTCGGTGGCGGCTGTGGATTGGACGGTGGCGCGCACGAACATGCCGGGTTTCAGCGTCCGGGCTTGGTTATCCACATTGACGCGGACACGGGCCACCCGCCGCACGGAATCGATTTCCGGATCGATGAAGACAATGCGGCCGGTGAAATTCCGGCCGGGCAGTGCCTCGACATTGAAAGTCACATCCTGGGCGTAACGGAGCCACTGGAGGTCGTTTTCATAGGCTTCCAGGTTGAGCCAGACGGTGGAGAGATCGGCGATTTTGAAAAGCGGGTCGCCAGTTTTCACATATTCGCCTTCGTTCGCGAGTTTGGCGGTGACGATGCCGGCCTGGGGGGCATCGAGGGTCAGATTGTCGGTGGGCTCGCGCGACTGTTCGATCGCCTGGATCCGCTCGTCGCTGAACTGGAGCAATCGCAGGCGTTCGCGCGCCGCTTGCAGCAGGCGCTGGCGGGTGTCGCGCACCGCGGCCGAAGACCCGGCGGGGAGGGCGTCGGTCGCGCGGCGTGCTTCGATGAGCTCCCGCTGGGCAACCAACAAGTCCGGCGAATAGATTTCCGCGAGGTGGTCGCCTTCGCTGACAAGCGCGCCGGTGAAGTCCACGAAGAGGCGGTCGAGCCGGCCTGCGACGCGCGAGGTGATGGTGGAAATACGGCGTTCATCGTAGTCGATGCGGCCGAAGAGGCGGATCTCGTTTTGCACCGGAGCGCGCACCACCGGGGCGACGCGCAGGTCGAGCAGCGCGGAGGCTTCCGGGGAAATGGAGAGCTCGCGCAGGCCGCCCCCGCCGCCATCCGCTTCCAGCGGGATGAGGTCCATGTTGCAAATGGGGCACAACCCGAATTCAGGCTGACGGATCTGCGGGTGCATGGAGCAGGTCCAGGTTTCCCCGTTTGAGCTGGCGGTGTCCGCGCCGGACTTTTCCGATGGCGGCAGTCCGAACCACCAACCGAAGAGGAACAGCACGATGGGGAGAAACAGAGCCAGGAGCTTGCGCGGGGCTTTGCGGAAAATGGCGGTGAGTTTCATTTGATTGGAATATTCTTTGGCCACAAATGGCGCAGAAGACACAAAGGGATTGAGGTGGATTGCTCTTCTTTTCTTTTGTGATTCTTGTGCCTTTTGTGGCCAACATTATTGGATGGCAGCGGCGGCGTGCAGGGTGGCGGCGGCCTTGCCGAGCTGGGCGCGGCTACGGGAAAGCTGGAGACGGTAGGCCAGGGTCTGGCGCCAGGTTTCCACCAGATCGGTGAAAGTATTGGTGCCGGCGCTGTAGCCGGTGAGAGTGACATCGTAGGCTTGGCGGGCGTCAGGAATGAGCCGGGTTTCGAAGAGATTGGAGATTTCGCGGGCGGTTCGGACCTGGAACCAGGCGTCCTCGACCCGGTAACGGAGGTCGGCGCGGGTGGAGGCGAGCATCGCGTCGGTTTCGGCAATCCCTTCCCGCGCCTCGCGGATCATCGCTTTACGCGGCTCCTGCCAGAGCGGGATGTTGATGCCGATGGTGGCGTAAAGCTGGTCGCGGCCGTTGGCGACGGGCGAGAGACCTGAGGAAGAAACCGAGGCGCCCGCGACACCGACGGTGAAATCGGGGTATTTCTCCAGTTCCGAGCGTTTGAGCCGATGGCGGAAGGCGTTGGCACGCTGCTCGGCGGCGGCGACTTCCGGATGGCGGGCCTGGGCGCGGGCGAGCAGCGATTCGAGCGAGGCGGTGGCGGGAATGGCCGTCGCTCGCGGCGTCGGCAAGCGGGCGCCGGCCGGGCGGTTCAGCAGCGAGTTGAGGCGGGCGCGGGCGGTTTGGCCGACTTGCGCTGCCTCGGCCAGATCGCGGTCGAGCAATGCGATCTCGCTGGAAAGGCGGATCTGGTCGGCTTGGTTGGCTTGATCCGCGGCGACGCGGGCGTCCACGGCATCGCGAATCGCCTCAAGGACCGAGCGGCTTTCGCGGGTGAGGCTGAGAGTTTCCGCTGCGAGATAGAGGTCCCACCAGGCGGAGTGGACCTGCTCGGTGAGCCGGAGTTCCAGCGCACCGATTTCTGCGCGGGCGGCGGCGGCATCGCGGTCGGCGGCGGCGGCGGCCTGGCCGCGCTTTCCGGGAAAGGGAAGTTTTTGGGAAACCCCACCCATCATTCCCACGCTGCCGGCGGCGGTTTCCGCCATGGCTCCGATGGGGGCGATTTCCGCCATGGGATCCGGCAAAGCGGCGGCCTGCGGCACCATCGCTGCCATCCGGTTGGCGCGGTGGCGGGCGGCGGCGATCGAAGGGTGATGGTGGATCGCCAAGCGCGCGAGCTGCTCGGGTCCGGCGGATGCGGGGACGGAATAGCTGACCGCCGCGGAGGGCGGAGGGACCGTCAGGACCGCCGACTTCGTGTCAGACGGTCCCGCCGGTCCGGTGCAGGAAACGGGCAACCACAAGAGCGCCAAAACGCCCGGATTCATGATGAAGCGAAGTTTCATGCAATCTCTTGTGGCTGCTTGGTTCAGACGGATCAGGCTTCGCCGTCGAGCTTGGAGAGGTACTTCTCCGGATCCTTTTTGAAGGCCGGCTCGCACTCGGCGCAGCAGAATTTGATCTCGCGGCCTTCGTGAACGATGACGATCGGCTCGCCCATCGAGCCGAGTTTCTCGCCGGAGACGATGCAGACATCGAGCGGGTAAGGAGTCGCGGCAGTCGCTGCCATGGTTCCAGTGGTAGTGTCGGTGGCCGTGGTTTCCCGCTCAGTGCAGGAGAAGGAAAGAAGGGCGAGTGATGCGAATGTGATGATGGTTTTCATAATGATTTGTAGTGATAGATGTTAGGAATTCAGCGGGCGAAAAACACCCGGTTGCGCTGCGGAACGATCCACAGCGACATCACGCCGGAAGGACGTGAAAAGGAAAGCGGATCAACGGGATCCGGGAATCAGATGAGCCAGCGGGAATAGCGCGCCAACAAGAGGCGCGGCGGGTCGCAGGTCCGCATCGGACGGGCCTCCGTCAACTGCAAAGGCACCGGCGGGTTGGCCGCGCGAAACTCTCGGGTCGCCGGAACGAAAGGAGCCGCTGCGTGAACGGGAGGCTCGATTTTCTTCGCCATTTCCCGGGGCTCCGGATCCTGGCAGGCGCAGAGATGGGGCATCTCATCGGGGTGATCCTGCCCGCCGGGCGCGACTTCCGCCGCAGAGGAACAACAGGATCGCTGCGCCTGCTCCTGTTCCGCCAGGGCGGTGCAACAGCAAACCGGCCAGATGACCAAAAAGGACATCAGCGTGGCAAGGATGGAGCGGAAAGGATTCACCGGGAGAAGTTTACAGGCGGAAACTGAGATTTCAATCGCATCGATCGGGGCGGACATCAAGCTAGGATAACCTCAGGTCAGCCGCACTTTCCGCAAGCGCAACGAGTTGGTGATGACCGAGACCGAGGACAGCGCCATCGCCGCGCCGGCAATCATCGGACTGAGCAGCAGGCCGGTGAACGGATACAAAGCCCCGGCGGCGATCGGGATGCCCACCGCATTATAGATGAACGCGAAAAACAGATTCTGGCGGATGTTTCGCATCACCGCCTTGCTGGCGCTGATTGCCTTGGCGACGCCCTGCAGATCGCCTTTCACGAGGGTGAGATGGGCGCTTTCGATCGCGACATCGGTACCAGTACCCATCGCGATGCCGACATTCGCGGCAGCCAGCGCGGGGGCGTCATTGATGCCGTCTCCGGTCATCGCCACCCGCCGGCCCGAGTCCTTGAGCTTCTTGATGAGTGCGATTTTATCCTCCGGAGAAAGTCCGGCGTGGATCTCGTCGATGCCGAGTTGCTTGCCAATCACGCGTGCGGTCGCCTCGCTGTCGCCGGTCGCCATGATGAGGCGGATGCCGAGCTGATGGAGCGCGGCGATGGCTGCCGGGGTGCTTTCCTTGATCGGATCGGAAACGGCGTAAACGGCCAGCGCGCGCCCGCCGGACGCCACCCACACCAGGGTTTTCGCGTCGCGCTGATAGGCTTCGGCGGCGGCGGCGAGGGCGGGCGGAATGGCGGCGCCTTGGGATTCGATGAACTCTTCTTTTCCGACATGCCAGCGTTCGCCATCGATCGACGCGGAGATGCCGCCGCCGGTGGTGGATTGAAAATCGCGGGAATCCGGGATCGCGGCGCCGGCGGCCTTGGCGTGGGTGATGACCGCCTTTGCCAGCGGATGCTCGCTGTGGCTTTCCAACGCGGCGGCGGCGGCGAGGATCCGCGGCGTTTCGGCTTCGTCGAAGGCGCTGAAGCCGGTGACTTCCGGCCGCCCGGCGGTGAGCGTGCCGGTTTTGTCGGTGACAAGAGTATCGATTTTTTCAGTCGTCTCGATCGCTTCCGCGTCCTTCACCAAGATCCCCTCCCGGGCAATCCGGCCGACGCCGACCATCACCGAAACCGGCGTGGCCAGGCCGAGCGCACAGGGGCAGGCGATGATCAGAACCGCGACGGCGTTGATCAGGCCTAGCGCCATCGCGGGCTCGGGGCCCCAGACACTCCAGATGACAAATGTTAGGACCGCGGCGAGAAGCACGAACGGGACGAAATATCCTGCGACGGCATCCACGGTTTTCTGGATCGGCGCACGGCTGCGCTGCGCCTGGGCGACCATCCGGACGATCTGGGAAAGCAGGGTGTCGCCGCCGATTTTCCCGACACTCATCACGAATGAGCCGGTCTGGTTGATCGTCGCGCCAACCACCGGATCGCCCGGGCCGCGCTTCACTGGCAGCGGCTCGCCGGTGATCATCGACTCATCCACATGGCTCGCGCCTTCTTCTATTTTTCCATCCACCGGGATCTTTCCGCCGGGGCGGACGCGGAGTCGGTCGCCCACTTTGAGACGGTCGATCGCCACCTCTTCCTCCTTTCCCTGGTCATTGATCCGGGTCGCGGTTTTCGCAGCCAAGCCCATCAGCGCCTGGAGCGCCTGGCCGGTGCGGCTGCGGGCCTTCGCCTCTAATAGTTGCCCTACCAGCACCAGCACGGTGATCACGGCCGCCGCTTCAAAATACAATCCGACCTCACCGCCGTGCCGGAACGAGTGGGGAAAAATCCACGGGAAAAGCACCGCGACCAAACTATACAAATATGCGGCGCCCACCCCCATCGAGATCAGCGTGAACATATTGAGATTGCGGCTTTTGAGCGAGCGCCAGCCCTTGGCAAAAAAGACCCCCCCCGCCCAAAAAACGACCGGCGTGGCTAGGATCAGCTCGATCCATTTGGAGATCTCCCGCGGGATCACCCGTTCTACCGGCACTCCGGCCATCGGCAACATCGCCAGCAGGAGAATCGGCAGGCTCAGCGCACTTCCGATCCAGACCTTGCGGGAGAGGTCGGTGATTTCCTGCCGGGCGTGTTCGTCGCCCGCGGAAACCACTACCTTCGGTTCCAGCGGCATGCCACAGATGGGGCAGTCGCCGGGATGATCCTGTTCGATCTCCGGGTGCATCGGACAAGTGAAAATCGTCGGCCCATCGCCCGGAAGCGGCGTCACCTGCTCAAGGGGCATGCCACATTTCGGGCAGTCGCCCGGGGTATCGGAGATCACCTCCGGGTGCATCGGGCAGGTGAACTGCCCGGGCTTCGCCGCACTCGGGAGCGCCGGCGTGTCGTGACCGCCGCAGCAGGAGGGTTCTGAGGACTTTTCCGGTTCCGGCTTGTGGCAGCAATCCATGGGTTCGGGTGGTGGGAATCTCAAACGAGCCGACGTTTGTAGAGGGCGATGATCTCGTCCAGCCGCTGTTCCAGTTGGGCCGGATCTGCCGCCGCGTCCTTGACGCAATGCCGGACGTGGTCCTCAAGCAGGCGGGCTTCCAATCCCCGCAGCGCCGAGTGAATGGCGGAGATCGTGTGGAGGATTTCGGGGCATTCCCGGTTGTTCTCGATCATCCGGCCCACTCCTTGCACCTGTCCTGCGATCTTTTTGACGCGCGCGAGGACAGGCCCGATCTCATGGCAGTCGCGTTGCATGACTTACCCATAGGGGGTATTGGTATCAAGATGCAAGAAGATTTTTCGCAGAAATTCCATGGAATTGCAGCACCAGGGAGTTCCGACGTGGAGAAGGACCGGCTGCCGCAAACCGGACAGAACTTTCACGCCCCAGCTACAAACGCTCTGCCTTTTCCTCCAGATCGTATCCCTCTGCCGGCACGGAGGATCCGGCGAGCCATCGGCGGGCGGCGAGACGACCCAACCCGCCGATGGCACCCGAAAGCACGGTCCAGAGAATCGCATCTCTCCACTCGACATCGGGATGGGCTGGATTCTTGGGCGGCTTATCGCGGGTGATTGCCTTGTAGCCGCCGCCGGCGACCAGCCGGGCGGTTTTCGCCGCCAGTGCGGGAATCACCAGTCCCAGTGCGATAAGGAGCAATGAGGAACCCTTACCCTGCGCGAGCGGTGTGTGAGACAGTGCCAACTTAATAGGATTCATCGGTCCATCAGAAGAAGAAGAACGCGACGATCGCGAGAATGATGAAAATGACCAACAGGATCTTGGCGATCCCGGCAAATTGTTTGGCGACACCGCCGAATCCGAAGATGGCGGCGATCAAGGCTAGGACGGCGAATACAATGACGAGTTCGATCATGGTGGTATGTGTTTGGAGTTTGGGTGGCACGTCCAGCTCATGGGAAGCAAGGGAGCCGCTGTATCCTTTGCAGATGGAGTACCGGAAGGCACAGTTGCGATTTTCCCCGTCGCGAGGGGAATCCGCCTAACGGCCTGGCACCGCGAACCGGGAATTCTGCCCAAATACATTGCATATCGCAATGAAACTGCGCGCAACTTTGAATCTTTACCTAAACGTTCCCGGCTCCTACGATCCCCGTTGGTTGTGGATTCTCCTACCAAACGCCCGACCAACCCAAACAAACACGAAACTCATGAACATCGGAACCATCCTGCTAATCATACTCATCCTCGCGCTGATCGGTGTCCTCCCCACGTGGGGTCATAGCAAGGCTTGGGGATATGGCCCCAGCGGGGGGATCGGCCTGCTCCTCATCATCCTTATCGTTCTGCTTCTGATGGGGGTGATCTGAGTCCTTCTTTCTGGAAAACAATTCACCGGCATCCGCCATTGGGGATGCCGGTGAATCCGGACACACTGTATCAAGGTGATCTTGCCGGTTTTGATTTATTCTTCGATGATCACCTCTTCTTCAACGACCACCTCCGACTCGACTTCCTGAACCACCGTTCCAGCGGGGCCGGTTCCGAAGTCTTCAACCGAGATCTCGGCCGGCATCAGAACCTGATCGATGACATGTATCACGCCATTCCCAGCCTGGACGTCCGTGCGTGTGATATTGGCACCTTGGAGGGTAAGGGTGGCTTTGTCGCCGGCAGCGGCCGTTACGGAACCGCCTTGCAGCGTCTCCAATTGGCCGGGTTTCAGATCCGCGGCACGCATTTCACCCTTCAGCACATGAAACGACAGGATGCTCGCTAGAATCTCCCTATTGCCCGGTTGAAGAAGGCTTGCGAGAACGCCCTCCGGCAATGCCTCAAACGCCTCGTTGTTCGGGGCAAAGAGCGTGAAGGGGCCGTCACCGGCCAATGCCTCCTCCAGCTCGGCCGCTTGGATTGCTGTCGCCAAGGTCGTGAAATCCTGGGATGCGGAAATGATGGCATAGACGTTGGGCCCGGTTCGTTCCGCTCCCTCATCTCCACTGTTTTTGGCCGTTCCGGCCTGAACGGTTTCCGGATCGAGATCGATCGGCTGCGCGGCCCCCACAGCCGAACCCGGGATAGGGGCCGGGTTGGAATCTCCGGGGGCCGAAACGGGAGGGCGGAGCTCCGACGGAGTGGAATCGATTCCTGGTCGACCGTCGGTCTGGGCGGCGATCGTCCCAATGCCCGCGGAGAGGATCGCGAGAGTCGTCCGTGAGAGTGTGAGATGGCGGTGATGCTGAAACAATGGAGTTTTCATAAGTTGCGTTGGTTCGGATTCGAGTTGCCGCGAAACCAATTCGCAGCCTTTTCCCTCCTCCGTCTCGCAATCCCGGTGCCGGAGAGTTGGAAATTGGGAATTGCCCTTGTTTCCAGCCCCGGAGAGCCACGATGGGGGGTGACAGGAAATCCCAAACGGTGCAAAAGGGTGTCCGACCGCGCAGAATGCGCCAGTCTGGCTGACATCGGATTGGCGGCGGAGCGTGCGGGGTTTGACTTGCGGCCGCGATACGACTAGGGCTTGCGCGTCTGCCAATGATTCGCGAAATCGTCCAATACGGCCACCCCATTCTCCGCCAGCGCTGCCAACCGGTTTCCCGCGTCGACGACGGACTCATTCAGCTCGTGGAAGACCTGCTGGACACCATGACGGATGCCAACGGCGTGGGTCTCGCCGCCCCCCAGGTGGGAGAGGATCTCCGATTGGCCGTGATCGATGTTTCCCACGATCCCGAGTGTGTGACCTTTCTGCGGGTCAATGGCGAGGATTCCGAACTGGCCTCGATCATGCCCTTGGTTTTCATGAATCCGGAATTGGAATTCGGGCAGGAGAAAGAGTTTGGTATCGAGGGGTGCCTCAGCATTCAGGGCATCCGGGCGGAGGTCCGCCGGCCGGAGGCGGTCAAGGCCACGCTCCCGCAACTCGATGGTTCGGTGTTGGAAATTGAAACGGACGGACTCCTTGCCCGCGCCCTCCAGCACGAGATCGATCACCTCAATGGCGTCCTGTTCGTGGACCGTCTGCCTGCCGTGGCGAAAGTCTCGATGAAGAACAGGCTCAGGCGCCTGATGGATGAAAACGGGGCGGTTTGAAAAACTTTTGGCCGTGAACGCTCGACTTTCACCGTCCGTTAAGTATTTTTCGGGTGTCGCGGTGAATCTTAAGCCGCATTCTCCCGCCGCTGTCATCCAATGAGTACCAACCGAGGAATATTCGAGAACACGAGTCCGGGCAATTCCCGGCCGGATTCGCCTTTTGCAATTGCGAACGAGCCGCCCCCGCTGGCGAGCCCCTTCGCCGCTCCTTCATCCAAACTGGACTCCCCGTTCGCGGTGGTGGACGAAGGTGCCGGAAACAGGAGCGAGGGACGGTCCAGACTGCCCGAACGCCGCAAACCGGTCGACTCTCCATTTCAGGTTGCCGATTCGAAGGAGGGGTTCGGTTACGAGGCTCCTTCCCCTGCGGAAGCTCCCGCGGAGTTCGATCCGGCCCCCTCCCCCTTCCCGACGCCTGCCAAACCTTCTTCTTCTTCGTCGCCGTTCTCCCAAGATCCCGGCGTCCCGCCAGCGAACCCGCCAGCTTCGCCAAAATCACACGAATCGCCGGCGTTCCCCACTTGGCAGCCGACGCCATCGGCCCGACCCTCCACGGCCGACGAAAGCCAATCCGACTCTTCCTCCATCAAACAGCTCGAACTCCGCGCCATTTTCGGCGTCGACCGTGAGTT
Organism: Verrucomicrobiales bacterium; assembly: GCA_038256845.1. Taxonomy (GTDB): domain Bacteria; phylum Verrucomicrobiota; class Verrucomicrobiia; order Verrucomicrobiales; family Akkermansiaceae; genus Luteolibacter. The sequence goes on from JBBSJY010000059.1 coordinate 15,815, forward strand.
GGCTGAGGATGAGATCATGCAACGCACTCGCGCCCTTCCCGGCATTCGGCAGGTCGCCCGGGTGAGCAGCGAAGACATTGCCACGGTGGAGGCCATGAAACGGGTGATGGCCAACCTGGGCTTCGGCCACGGAGGCTTGAAACTTTACTCCGGCTCGGTCCCCGTGGAATTTGTTCGTGAAGGTGGTGTCCAGCTTGCCGTGCAAACCGACGGGGGATTCGCTCCCGGCGTGCGCGAGACGCTGATGCTGGTTGCCCGCGAGCTGGGGCGCATGGCTTGATCCCGATTGAACCCGGCATCCGATCCTCGTGACCGGGAAATGGAAAGTTCGGGTCGATACCGGCGGAACCTTCACCGACGCATGGGCGCTCTCACCGACGGGGGAGGAACGCCGCTGCAAAATCTTTTCCGATGGCTCGCTCGTTTGCAAAATCGTCGGACGGCGGGCCGGCGGCTGGATTGACATCGGCTGGGCGCCGGGATTCAGCGACGAAGCGATGGTCGGAATCACCGCGGAGGGCGCAGGTCCGGTCCTGGCTTCGCGGGATCACGGGCGATGGTTGCAATTCCAGAACCCTCCCGAAGGGTCCCGCGTGGTGTTGCGGACGGCCGAGGAGGCACCGGTCTTCGCCGCCCGAATCGTCACGGCGACCCCCTTGGGAAGCAAGCTGCCGCCGATGGACCTGCGGGTAGCGACCACCCGGGGGACGAACGCGTTGCTTGAGCGGAAGGGGGCCCGGACCGTTCTCTTCATCACCCGCGGCTTCGGTGACTTGCCGCTCATCCGGGACCAGCGGCGGAAATTGTTGTTTTCCCTGGAACAGCCTGAGGAGGAAATTCTCTGTGAAGGGGTGGAGGAAATTTCGGGACGCTTGGACGCCGGGGGAAACATTCTCGAATGGCCGGATGAGACGGCGGTCCGGACAGCCGCCCGCCGGTGGCTTTCCACGGGAATCCATGTCGCCGCCGTCGCCCTGATCCACGCTTGGTACAACCCCGCGATCGAACGAGCCGTTGCGGATTGGCTGCTTGATGAAGGATTCGGACATGTATCGACCTCATCCGGAGTTGCGCCGGAGATCCGATTTCTGCCGCGCATGGAAACGGCGCTCGCCGATGCTTGGCTTTCCCCGGTGATGAAGCGCTTCACGCGCCACGTGGCAGAATCCATGGAAACGGGAGAACCCTGGATGATGACCAGCGCGGGAGGCCTGGTGGCGGCATCCCGCTATCTGCCGAAGGATTCGCTGCTTTCGGGTCCGGCGGGCGGGCTTGTCGGGGCCGCGACCGTCACGCGGGCCGCGGGTTTCCCGAAATCGCTCACCCTCGACATGGGAGGCACTAGCACCGATGTGGCCAGGATCGATGGCCCTTTTGCTTTCCGCTACATGCAGGAGATCGGTCCGGCGCGGGTCATGGCCCCATCGTTGAGAATTGAGACCGTGGCTGCCGGCGGCGGCTCGATCTGCCGTTGGCAGTTGGGTCGGCTGGAAGTTGGACCGGAAAGCGCGGGGGCCACGCCCGGGCCGGCCTGTTACGGTCGCGGGGGACCACTGACGGTTACCGACGTGAACCTGTTGCTCGGCCTGATGAACGCCGGAGCCGCGGGAATTCCGCTCGACGGAGTGGCGGCGCAGGGGGAGCTGGACAAGTTGACCGGGGCCATGCGGGCGGATGGCGTGACTCCCCTGCCGGACCGCGAACTGCTGGAGGGTTTGCGCGCCATCGCGGTTGAAAAAATGGCCGATGCCATCCGCCAGGTTTCATTGGCGGAAGGGCACCGGCCCGAAGAATTCGTCCTGTTCGCATTCGGCGGTGCGGGGCCACAGCACGCCTGTGCCGTGGCGGAGCGGCTGGGAATCCGCTCGGTGATCATTCCGGGGGACGCGGGGCTCCTGTCGGCATGGGGGCTGGAACACGCCCGCCGGCAGGAGACGGCCGGCGGGCAGGTGCTTGCCCCGCTCGCCTCCACCGACACCGCTGGGATCTGGGAAAGTCTCGCGGCGGTCGCCGCAGCCGATCTCGGAGTACCGAACCCGGAGTTCCGCTGGTTGGCGAGTCTCCGCTTGCTGGGCCAGGACACTTCCCTGGAAGTTGAGACGGTCGCTCGGGACATTTCCGAAGAAGCGCTGCTTGAGCGTTTCGGAGCCGCCTACCGACGGCTTTACGGTTATTCGCCCGCACTGGATCGGGCCGTCGAATGCGTCTCGTTGAGGGTTGTTGCCGAGCAAGCGACCCTTTGTATCGCGCCCGAAAGTTTTTCCGAGGACCGCTGTGACGGTCCACGGATCATCCAGGATCGTTTCAGCACCTGCGTCCTGCCGGCGAATTGGACGCTCCGGCGGGGAACCCGGGGAACCCTCCTGCTGGAAACCAGGGGAACCGTGGATCCTCCCAAAACTCAGCACACCGGAGGGGAGGTTCGGGCGGCGCTGTTCCGAAGCCGTTTCGAAGGCATGGCTGGCGAAATGGGCAGCTTGCTTCAGCGGACCGCACTCTCCGCCAATATCAAGGAGCGGTTGGATTTCTCGTGTGCCCTGCTGGATCGCCGAGGGCGGCTGGTGGTAAACGCCCCCCACGTGCCGGTCCATCTGGGTGCGCTGGGCATCTGCGTCCGCGAGGTGGTGCGCCGCATCGACCTTCAGCCGGGCGATGTCGCGGTGACGAACCATCCTGCGGCGGGGGGATCGCATCTTCCGGACGTGACGGTAATCGCCGGGGCGTTCGATTCCGAGGGGATGCTTCTGGGCTACGTGGCCAACCGGGCGCACCACGCCGAGATCGGAGGCATGGCGCCCGGATCAATGCCCGCCATCGCCACCCGTCTCGCCCAGGAAGGAGTGGTCATTGCTCCGATGAAATGGATCACCGGCGGCATCCGGGACGACAGCCATCTCCTTTCCCTCCTCCGCGACTCACCCTACCCTTCCCGGCGGCCACAGGAAAACATGGCGGATCTTGAGGCGCAGGCGGCGTCTGTCGCACACGGTGTTGCCGCGCTGGAAGGGATGGCCTCAACTCATGGCACGGCCATCGTCCGGGAAGAAATGGAGGGAATCCTCCTCCACTCCTCCCTGCTGATGACGGCGCTTCTGACCCAGCAGGGTGACCGCGACTTCACCCGCACCGAGATTCTGGATGACGGCTCTCCGCTCGCAGTCTCGCTACATGTCAGGGGAGGGCAGCTGACGGTGGATTTCAGCGGCTCGGGCCCCGTCCACCCGGGCAACCTCAATGCAACGCCCGCCATCGTCCGCAGCGCCTTGCTCTATGTGCTGCGGCTGTGGCTGAATCAGGACGTGCCGCTGAATGAAGGATTGTTGGAAAACGTGAAACTGATCCTCCCGCCCGGCATTCTCAATCCTCCCTTTCCGGATGACGCGGACGACTGCCCGGCGGTGGTGGGCGGGAATGTCGAAACCAGCCAGCGCCTCGCGGATCTGCTGTCGGCCGCCCTCGGCCTTTGCGCCCATGGCCAGGGCACCATGAACAATTTCCTCTTCGGCAGCCCCACCTTCGGCTATTATGAAACGATCGGCGGCGGTGCGGGCGCCGGACCGGGGTTCCATGGAAAAAGCGGGCGGCATGTCCACATGACGAACACGGCCATCACCGATCCGGAAATCCTCGAACACCGATTCCCCGTCCGCCTCCACCGTTTCGCGATCCGCAGGAGCTCTGGCGGCGAAGGCCATCAACGCGGAGGCGATGGCCTGACGCGCGAAGTCGAATTCCTCAGCCCGATGACCGTTTCATTTCTCACCCAACGCCGCACCACCCGCCCCGCCGGAGCCGAGGGCGGCGGAGACGGCCAGGCCGGCAGCCAGACGCGCGTCCACACCGACGGACGCCGGGAACCGCTGCCGGGAATCATCACCTATCAGGCGGCCGCCGGAGAACGGGTCGTCATCCACACCCCCGGCGGCGGCGGCTGGGGTATGGCATAACTTCAGGGCTCCGGGATCACGGCCCGCAACCGGATGAAACGCTTGGGGTCCGCAGGTCCGAGGGGTAGAAGATCACGGACCACCAACGACTCCGTTGTCTCGCTCACCACCACGGTGAAAGCGGGTCCGGAGTCCCAACGGACCAGATCCCCGGAAACCTCGACCACTAATTCCGCCTCCCGGTCGGCCCGCCGCGGAACACTTAGTTGGACATACCGGCTGCCCCCAATTTCAATCCGCTGCACGGGCATCAGCGGAGGCGGGCCGGGAACGATCGGCGAGGTTCCGAAGAGGAACTCGAAGATATTGGCCACGCCATCGCTGTCCGCATCCTGATAGGGTCCGGGCAAGGGATGGCCGGCCAGCTCCGCCGTCTGCCACTCCGACCATTTCAGGGGCGGCGGCGTGGTGGGCGCGGATTTCATCAGAAACGGGCTGCCCGAGCCGTTGACCTCGCCCAGCAGCACGACGGTCGAGTCCTTCGCGTTCCAATCGAGGGCGAGCGGGTTCATCGGATCGGCCGCCGGCCACAGCCAGTGGTCGGCTCGGAACAAAATCCACTCGCTGCCGCCGGCGCCGTCGCGTCTTCCGAACACCCATGCCTTCGCCCCCGCCGCAAATGGAGCCGCATTGGAGGTGACCTGCAATTGCCCGGAGAACCGCTGGCTCGCCACACTGTAAACTGCGGAACCCGCCCGACGCCATTCGCCCGGCCACCGCGCGATATTGGCGGGAGCCGGTTCGAAGCCGGCCGCGAAAACGCCAAGCTGAAATTCGAAGCCGCCGTCCATCGCGGCACCCGTGCTGGTCAGGTTCACCCGCCCGGCGTCGCTCGTCCAGAGGATCGCCCTCGCCGCAGCCGGACCTGCGGCGAACGCCACAAGAACCATCAATAGGATAGGTGCTCGGATCACGGAATCGAACGGCTGGGTCGCCGGCGCTTCATCACCAAGCCGAACATGAGGGCGATTCCTACAACGGAGGAGGAAACTTCCGGAATGGGGCTGGAGGTCTCGAAACCATAGGTCTGAAGGGAATAGGAATTACTGGTGGAAGTATAAGTCCCCCCTCCCCCGACGCCACCCTGGCCGCCCCAGACGGGAGGGTTGGCCTCTCCCAGCTCGCTCGTTGACCACTGGTCCGCCAGCGTCTTGTCGCAACAACCGACCGTGGAATCTATGAACTCCCAATCGGTCCGGGTGAGCAGCCACTCGCTGCCAGATTCCGCTACCGTCGAGTTGTGGATCCACAGATAGGCGGCTTGGTCGAGGAAGACCGGATCACTTCCGTCGTCGCTTTTGGGAAGCGTCACATTCGAGGTGAAATAGCCGAGATCCGGGTTGTATGCGGTCTGGTCCACCATTTTCCAGTTGGAGTCCCAGTCGGCCGTGTTGGATGTGCCCGGCGCGAATCCCGGCGTGAAGTAGCCGAGCTGGACGTTGATCGAGTCGTTCCAAGTTACCCCATTGCTGTCATAGAGGTAGGTGAACAACGGGCTTCCCCAGGTGATGGTCTGCGCGCGCGCTCCGACCACGACGCTCGCGAGGACCAGGGCTGCCGCCAATGTGAGATAAAGGTTCATGTGGGTGTGATCGATGATTTTTCGCCGGTGGTTCAGGGAGCCCAGGGAGCGGCAACCTTGTAATCGGGATTGGTGATCTTGGTCCGCAGGAAGACGCTGCGGTCGCGCAGGAACAGGATCTCCCCGCCCCGGTCGCTCGCCTGGTTGTCGCCCGTGATCAGCCAGCGGGGGAACGTGAGGAGCGGGTTGGGAGCTCCGTTGGCCAGCCAGTAGGTGTGATAGCCCGTTCCGTCCACCGTCGCATCTCCCTTCCAGACGAAGAACGAGTCGGCCGTCCGGAAATCGAGACTGCCGAAGAAGCCTCCCAGGTTGATCTGTCGGCTGCCGGTTCCTATGGCGGATTGATTGATCGGATAACCGCCCCCCGCCAGCGAAAGACCGGCACCGAGCGGGTGGATGAAGTCGTTCTCCCGCACTTCGCCGTACGCCAGCAGTCCGACCGAACCGCCGCGCCGGTTGAAGAACATCCCCTGCCCCGGCGGCAGGACGGTCGCTCCCATGTCGGTCATTTCCCCGGCGACCGGTACCCAGCGGGCCGGCCCCCCGAAGTTCGAGAGCCAGTAGTAGGCCCATCCGCCATTGGCGAAAACCTGCACCTGGTCGGCCTCCGCGTGGGTTTCCGCGGCATGAAGCCCGGCCGGCGGGAAGGCCTCTTGCAAAGTCCAGTGACTGCGCAGGATGAGCCGGGCGCCCGCGAGGTCAACAGATGGCGCTCCCGCCACCGTGTTGAAGGGCGCTCCCGGAGCGAAGA
>JBBSJY010000060.1:0-21372 GCA_038256845.1 Verrucomicrobiales bacterium
GGACGGTTCCCCAGGTCCAACGTCCCGCCCCGCAGGTCCAACGTCCCGCCCCGCAGGTCCAGCGCCGGACGGTTCCACAGGTCCAGCGTCCCGCCCCGCAGGTCGAGCGCCGGACGGTTCCACAGGTCCAGCGTCCCGCCCCGCAGGTCCAGCGTCGGACAGCTCCGCAGGTGCAACGTCCCGCCCCGCAGGTCCAGCGCCGGACGGCTCCGCAGGTGCAACGTCCCGCCCCGCAGGTCCAGCGCCGGACGGCTCCGCAGGTGCAACGTCCTGCCCCGCAAGTCCAGCGCCAGACGGCTCCCCAGACTAGGCCCCGTCCCGCTCCGCAGGTTCAAAGGGCCCAACCTCAACGGGCTCCGAGTTCCCGTTCCGCACCTCCTGAGCGCGGTCGTCCGACGGAGCGGACGCGCGAAGGGAGATAGATCGAGCCTCGCTGTTAGGGGGAAACCCGGGAGTCTCCGCGTCACTGAAAACGGGAGGGCGCGGCATTTTCAGAATCGCCAGAATGGGGCTCGAACGGTAGGAATCGCGCCCATGTCGGGAAATGAACACTTCATGTTGCGGGCGATCGGTTTGGCGCGGGACGGAATGACCCGGGGTGCGGGAGGTCCGTTCGGCGCGGTCGTGGTCCGGGAAGGTGAAATCATCGGCGAAGGGTGGAACCGGGTGCTGGAAACCAACGATCCGACGGCACACGGGGAAATCTCGGCCATCCGCGACGCCTGCGCGAGGGTGGGGACCTTCTCACTCGAAGGATGCCAGATTTTCACCACCGGACAGCCGTGTCCGATGTGTCTCGGAGCGATTCTCTGGGCGAGGATCGGGATGATTTACTACGGTTTCCGTACCGAGGACGCTGCGGGAATCGGATTCGATGACAGAGAGTTTTTCCGCCAAATGATGCTTCCACCTGAGCAGCGCGCCGTGTCGGCGCGGGAACTGTGCCGGAAGGAGGCGCAGGCCTTGGCAGCCGACTATTTGAAATTGCCGGAACGGCGTCCCTATTGACCCTGAGGTCTCAAATACACTGGCTTGACGTGTCGGCCCGGTGATGCGGAACATCGACCCCATGGCATGGAGGATCGACGATGCGGTCGCCCACGGCGAAATCGACAACACGGTCGAGGGGCGCACGACGGGTCGGATTTGGCTGGAGGGTCGTGACGAACCGCTTTTTCTGTCTCTGGAGGGAGACTGCTGGAGGGATCTGGCCGGAACACGGCTGCAGTTTGAAAATCCCGATCCGAAGCCCTCACCGGATGCGGACGCGCTGGATGTCGATCAAGCCGGGGTGATCGGTGATATGACGGCTTCGAGAAAAGCCCGGGTGCCGCTGGCCAGCGGCGAGGAACTGCAGTCGCTGCAACGGAACGGTGGCCAAATCCACAGCGCTTGGAAAAACATTCTCTATCTCGAATGGTTCAGCGAGATCAACGGCAGGGTCGTGATCGAGTCCGGCTCCTATCAGTTGTCGATTTCACCTCACGAGTGGGAAATGGATGAGGATGCGGAGGAAGCCCAGAAGCTTGCAAACCTCAATTCGATGCGGGATTTCATGGCGCAGGTCATCCGCCGTCGCGATCCCGACGGCCCGGAGCCGGAGATGGCGGAGGAACTCGACGAGTTCGCCTGGGAGGAGCGACTGAAGGAATCGGACCGGCTGACCGATGCCTATCAGGAAGTCCTGGAGAAGTACATGGAGGATGCCGACAGCGAGCAGAAAGAGGCATTCGTGATGGGATGGGATGGTCTGCTCGACGCCTTGGCCGAGCGCGACGAAGCCGGTGAGGACATCTACGAGGACGATGGACCCGGGAGCTTCAGCCGCGGCGGTGGCGGTGGCTTTGACGATGACGAGGACGAGGACGATGATGAGGACCAGGAGGACGAACACGGGTTTCGCCCCTCGGATGATCCGGACGATGAAGACGAGCATCCTCTTCAGGTGCGGGCTCAGGCTCTGGCACTGCGGGCGATGGACCTGATCGAGAGAGAAGCCGGACCCGGAACCCCATCCTACCGGCTGATCACCAATTTGCTACAGGTGAGCGGAAAACTGGCCGGAGCCCTCAACGGCAGAGGGAGCGGCTACGAGCCGGAAACTGGATTCGTCCTGGCGGTATTGAAACGCTGCCTGAGCTGGTTGAACGAGGCGATGGGTGCCTGCCAGGAGCTCGCGGAAGCCGCGAAGGACGGAGATCAGAAGGCGGCGCTGGAACACCTGCGGAGTTCCGCTTTTGAGATCCGCGATGGGATCGTGGCGCTGCGGCGGGAGCTGAAGCAAAGCTGAGAATGGAGGCTTGCGGGTCGGCCGATATGAGCTATTCAGGCCTCTGATGAAAGCAATTCCCCTGATCGCGGTCGCCGTGGCAGTCACCGTCCTCAGTTCCTGCAATACCACGATCGGTCTGAGCCGGGACATGAGGATTCTGGGTGAAAACATGGAGAAACAGGCGCACAAAACCCGCGGAGTCCAGACCAATGAGGATCCGGCGGTCGCACCGGTTTACTGAAGCCTCAGTAGCCGCGCCAGAAAGCAAAGGCACATGCCAGCGTGGCCACTCCGTAAACCAGGCCTGCCGCGGAGAACAGCGTCCAGCGCTTCGCGTCCGCCGTCACCCAGCGGACTCCGTCTCTGAAGAGGTAGGGCATTCCCACCCAGAACATCGATGCGGTGAGCAGAACGTAGGCATAGATCGGGACGAGCAGGCGCGACGGGGGCTCCTTGAGAAAGGCAGCTTCAAGAAGCGGCGAGGCGACCATCAGTCCGACCAACCCGAGCGCCCGCACGGCCAGAAAATCGCGGACGCTGATGGCGACCAGGACCAGGGAAACGGGCACCAGCAGGCGCAGGAACTTCTTCGCCGCATTGAATTCGCCCAGATCCATCGTGAGCGCGCTCAGGGCTCCAAGGCCCTCTGGAGCGATGAGCAGCCAAAACCACGCGAGACCGATCCCGAGCAGGATCTGGCCCATGAACTGGTTGCGTGGAAGTTGTTTGAGAAAACCCTGCACCAGTGCGGGTTTTGCCAACATCAGCGCGTGGCTGCCGATGAGCCAGATGGCCAGCAGCAGGCCGGCGGTGAACAACGGCAGGCGTTCATAAGGATGCATATGCGGCCACCGGACTAAGAGCGGGTGGGAGAACATTCAAGCGCCAACTTGTCTGGGGAAACCGCCCGGGGAATTCACCCGATCCTCACGAATTCCACGTTTTTCTTTCATTCGCGCGAGGTCTGTTGAGCGGCGTGAATCCTCTCGATCTCATCTGGCGGCGCCCCGAACGCAGCCCTGCGGCATCTTGCAAACCGGCGGATCCGGCCGGGTCCGCACTGCCTCGTCGAAGACATAAGGGAAAGCGACGGCGGCCGCCGGAACGATCCGCGGAGTTGCTCGACTGGCGCGAGGAACTGCTCTGACGCCGGGTCAGACCTGCGCGGGTTCGTCGAGAAACGACTTCCGGCAGAGCTCCGCATACTTTCCCCCGCGGGCGAGGAGGTCGGCATGAGTGCCTTGCTCGATGACCCTGCCTTTTTCCAGCACGTAGATCCTGGCGGCATTCTGGATCGTGGACAGCCGGTGCGCGATGACGAATGCGGTGCGGTTCCGCATCAGGCGGTCAAGCGCGTCCTGAATTTGCCGCTCGGTTTCCGAATCCACCGAAGCGGTCGCTTCGTCAAGCAGCAGGATGGGTGCGTTCTTGAGCAGGGCGCGCGCGATCGACAGGCGTTGCTTTTCCCCGCCGGAAAGTTTGACGCCGCGTTCCCCGACATTCGTTTCGAGCCCCTCGGGCAGGCCGCGGACGAAGCTTTCGGCGTGGGCGGCTTGCAGGGCGCTCCAGACCTCCGCATCGGTCGCGCCGCGCCGGGCGAGCAGCATGTTTTCGCGGACGGTCCCATTGAAGAGAAACGGCTCTTGGGTGACGTAGGCAAGCCGCTCCCGCAGAGAGGATTTCGCCAGCGCCGCGATGTCGTGACCGTCGATGGAGACCTTGCCCGATGTCGTTTCGTAAAACCGCGCGAGAAGCGACAGCACCGTGGTTTTCCCGGCTCCCGTCGAGCCGACCAGCGCGACCGTCTGTCCCGGCAGCGCCTCCAGAGTCACACTGTGGAGGGTTGGCTGGTCCTGATAGGAGAAGGAAACGTTCTCGAAGCGCACGTGGCCCGCGATGGTTGCCGCCAGGGTTTCCCCCTCGACCGCGTTCGGTTCCTCCTCCGCGTCGAGGATATCAAACACCCGGTCCGCGGCAGCCCTGCCGGAAAGAACCATCTGGTTCAGCGAGTTCAGCCGGTCGATGGGCTCGTAGAAAAGCGATAGGAACAGCAGGAACTTTACGAAGTCTCCTTGCGACAACTCCATTCGCATCGCCGCCGCGCCGCCGAATGCCAGGACGAGCACGTAGCCGGTCATTCGCACGAACGTCATGCTTGGCGAGTAGATTGCCCACCAGCGCATCATCCGCAGGGTCGCGCGCCGCAGGACATTCGAGGAACGGTTGAAGCGCTCGTGCTCATCGGTCTCCGCGGCATAGGATTTGATCTGCCGGATGCCGGAAATGTTGTCGTGCAGGATGGCGTTCAAATCGGAAGAGGCCTCGCGCTGGTTCCGGTACCGATCACGGCCCCGGGTCGAATAGATCCACGCGGCGACCGCCAGGACCGGCACCGGCAGCGTCGCCCACGCCGCCACCTCCGCATTCAGATAGAACAGAAACGCGCCGACGCCGATCACCTGCAGCGACGCCACGAGCCCCTGCTCGATCCCGTCGATCAGCACGCGCTCCATATTGGTGACGTCCTCCACCACCCGCGTCATGATGTCGCCGGTGCGCCGGGTGTCGAACCACCGCAGCGGCAATCGCTGGATTTTCTCATACAGGTCCGATCGGATGTCGAAGATCACCTTCTGCTCGAAGATGTTGTTGATAAAAATTCGCAGTGAATTCAGGGCGCTGTTGACCAGGAAACCGAGCAGGGCGACCAAAACCCAAAAAGAAAATTCACCATGGCGCGCAGGATTCGGAATGATCTTGTCAATCACATGGCCGGTCGCGTTGGGGAATACGAAGACTGCCGCCGTCATCCCCACGGCACAGAAAAGCTGCGCCAACGCAAGGAATGGGTAGCGGCGGAGATAGGAAAAGACACGTAAGATCGACTTCATCGTGGTCCCCGACCGTTGGACCCGTGTGAGCACTTTGTAAAGCCGGGGCGCTCCGCGAATAAAAAGTCCGTGAAATTTGGGGTTGCCGTCGCGATTCGGGCATTCCTATTGTCTTTCCACACGCGGAAATTAACGCTCATACCCCCAAAAACCCATGGCCAACGTCTTCGGAATCCTGACCGCTATCGTCCTCGCACTCTCAGCGTTCATCGCCTTTAAAAACAAAAGCGCCTACGAACAGGAAATCGCCAACGCCACCACGGAAGCGGCGAACCTCGAGCGGAGCCAAGCGCGCCTCGTGGCCGGCCAGGACCGGGACGCGGATCTCGGAGGCCAGATCCCGGTGGTCGAAGAATCCATCGCCGGTCTCACCGCACAGGAAGCCGGGCTGGAGAAATCGAAAGCCGATCTAACCAAGCAGCGCGACGACAAGACGGCCATCATCTCCACCAACAAGGAGAAACTCGATGAGATCGCCCGCAAAACCGCTGAGATCGGCGAGATCAAGGAGCTTGCGGAGAAGATGCGCAACACCAGCGCCGAGCTTGAGGAGTTGGAGCAATCGATCAATACCGCCCAAGCCACCCTCGCCAACGTGACTGCCGATAACACCCAGGCCGAAGCCTTGGTGAACACCCGCAAGTCGGAGTTTGAGAATTTCTCGCGCGGCGAGTCGCTGCCGACCTTGAACACCCGCATCCGCTCCTTCTATCCGAGCTGGGGTTTTGTGACCCTGGCCGCGGGCAATAACGCCGGCGTGATCACCAATTCCACCCTCAACGTCGTCCGCGATGGCCAGGTGATCGCCAAATTGCTGGTGACCGCTGTGGAAGATTCCACCGCCTCCGCCAGCATCATTCCGGATTCGACGAGCGACGATGTCACGCCGAGGGTCGGCGACCGGGTTGTTCCGGGAACCAAGGCCTCATCGACTCCTGCCGAAACCCGCGACTGAGACTGCCGCCGCACCAATCCATTTCAAAAAACCTGCTAGCTAATGAAAGCCATCTTCTACGTTCTCGCCATCCTTGCCTCCGGTGGTGCCGCCTATTTCACCGTCGCCCACTCCGCGAAATTCGAGGAAGTGCAGGCCGGGCGCCTGGATAGTATCAGCAAGAACACGACCGTCAGTGCCAATGCGGATGCAACCGAGAAGGACATCCGCGACAAGGAAACCAAGCTCAAGGAAGTTCAGGATAGCGAAGCGCTCGTCGATGCGAACGTCAAAGCATTGCAGGCAACCGTCTCGGTTCTCAATAGCGAGAACAAAGCGTTGGATGCTCAGATCGCCGCTCAAAGGGAGGAATTCGTGGTCCTCGAGGAGACTCTGGAGGAAGTGAACAAGGTTCTCGAGGGCCTCGGCGGCGATGTTACCATGGAGGAACTCCCGGACAAAATCGCGGAAATCGAGCAAAACAAAAAGGATCTCCAATCCAGACTTGAGGAACTCAACACCCTCATCGAAGGGGGCCGCAAGCAGATCGCATCCAACCGCGCGGAAGCTACCCGGCTGGCAGAGAGGAAAGACCGGCGCACGGAGCGCATCCGCGGCAACGCGATGGAGGCGGTCATCACGGCAGTCAATCCCGAGTGGGGGTTCGTGGTCATCGGCGCGGGCTCGAATTCCGGTTTTACTCCGCAGACCAGCCTTCTGGTGAAACGCGGAGACCGCTTCATCGGGCGGGTGACTCCCTCCTCGATCGAGCCAGGCCAGACAATCGCCGAGATCGACGACCAAAGTCTTGCCGCCGGCGTGCGTTTGCAACCGGGCGACCGCGTGATTCTCGCCAAGCCGGCTGCCGACTAGGCGCCCGCGGAACTCTTTTTTCCAAAAGCTCCGGAGGCTTGCATGCCCCGGAGCTTTTTCTATGATCTCGCCATGACACGTTCCGCCCTCCTTCCGCTCGCTTCCCTCTTCGCAGCATTTTCCCTCAACTCCTGCGCTCTCGAAGATCCGGAAGTGAAACCCACGGGTCCCGTGTCGGAAAGCAGGCAGATTCCTTGGAACAGCCCCGTCCCCGGGCAGGGCCAAGGGCAGATGGGAATGCTCCCGCAGAACCAGCACCGCCGCTGACATCAATCGCGGTGATAGGGCGATCCCGCCCTGAGCGACGCCACGCGATAGAGTTGTTCGACTAGCACCAGGAGCGCGAGTTCGTGCTGCAGAGTGAAACTGGAGAGCGTGATCACACAATCGCTGGCTTTCCGCAATTCCTCCGTATGCCCGTCCGCAGCACCGATGAGGAATGCCACGGTTTTCACCTCGCCCCTCATCTCCAGTTCGCTCAGTTTCCCGGCGAATGCTCGGGTGGTTAGGGTTTCTCCCCGTTCATCCAGCGCAATGCGGAAGCAGCCCTGCGACCGCTCCAATAGCCGGGCGGAAACCTCCTCAGCCGGGCCGGCCTTGACGACCGCCAGTTCGTAACCGCCATAGCGGGACAGCCGCTTGAGATATTCCGCGACTCCCGTCTTGGCATAACCGAGGGCCGGTTTCCCGGCGACGATCAGAAGAATTTGCATGGTTTCGTTCGGATGCTCTACATCGGATCGCGGAATGCCATGGCCAATTACCGGCCGCGCGCTTTGTCCCCCGGGCTTGGCGCATCACCCTCCCGCAACCAGAGCCCGAGCAGAACCGCCGCAACCAAGGCATAAATCATGCACGCGGGCATCCACATGATGAGACCGGCGATCTGTTGGTCTTCCAGCGCGGTCAGCTTCCAGCGCGGTGCACGGTCTTCATAAAACGGGTACCAGGTTTTCGGGGCCAAAGTCATGAACACCCCGAGCAGCGTCGCGTGCAGTGATGTTAGAAATAGATAGATGATTCCAATCCCCCTGCTCAATCGCAGGCGGCTCACCGGATCCAGCAGCACCCGCCAGAACAGACAGGAAACCGCCACGAAGGTGAAGTGCTGGAAATCATGGAAAAGGTCGTCGTAGAGAGTGGCTTCATAGAGCTTGGGCAAGTGCCAGATCCATAGTGTGAAAGCGAACAGAGACCACATCAGAAGCGGCTGCCACAAGAGATAGCGAGTGAGCTTCCATCGATCGACCCGACGTTTCAGCCGGCCATAACCGCGCCTCCACGACAAGGGTAACGCCCAAAGCGAGACGAGAAACGGAGTGCCCAGCACGAGTAGCGGAGCCGCCACGCCCACCAGCACCATGTGTTGGATCATATGCATCCATGAAAGCTCATCGCTGAAAACATCGATTGGTGAAACAAGGGCGATGAACAAAGTCATCATCCCGGCACCAAACATCATGGCTTGGGGGACGGGGATGGTCTTTCCGATCCCGACCCGCTTCCAAAGCCGCAACAGACCCGCGCAATAGAGAAGGGTAATGATGGAAAGGTTCGTGATCACCAGCGGTTGGGACCAGTTCCATGCGGTCCACCATGGGCCCTCGTGCGGGGGTCGCGGGGCACCATGGGCATAGCCCGTGGAGATCGCGGCAGCCCATATGAACAAGGTCAGGACCAATCCTCTCATGGAACAATATGGATGCCACAATCCTTCAGGTGATAGAAAACCGGAATGGTCTGCGCGATGATGATCAGCGCGAAAAGCGGATTCGCCGCCAAGCCGAAACGGACGAAGAAACCCGCGGTTTCCCCTCCTCCCATGGGACCACGGCCGCAGCGCCAGCCCGCCCAACTGGCCAGGCCGCATAGCAACAAGCATGGAACGGTCGCCGCGAGAATCCCCCATGCAACCCAAGAGATGCCTGCGGGCCCGGGACCAGCGAGCGCGCTCATGCAGCCGAATTCCGCTAGCGCCCAGGCCGTCAGGAGGTGTAGCAGCCAGGCGATCCCTCCGAGCCACAGGCTGCTCCAAACGAACAAGCGGCCAACTCTGTCACTTGCGAAAGAGCTGGTGGTCATAGCAGGACGGGAGAAACATATAAGACTAAGAAAACCACCACACCTGCTCCGGCTGCAAACACGCAGAACATGCTGCTGAGCTGGGTTGGGAGATGATTGCAAGGAATTCCGGGATCCGTGTGTTTCATCCGACGCACCCAGACGGTTCCGGACATTCCCGTGGCTGCCAGAACGATTGCCAGAATGATCCAGCTCATGACATGAAACAGCGAGCCGTAAGCATTCGAATCGTGCCGGAACGCAAGGCCGGTGAGTTCGGCGGCAAAGAGAAATACGAACCCCAGGCCTCCCATGAACCCGCCTGCTAACAGCCAGGTTGCGAAACCGGATTTTCCCGCCAGCACCGCCCGCCAGGACAGGAATGCGGCGACGCCGGACCCGATCAGAATCGCGAACGCGGGGGCTGCCAGTCTGAAACCGGGAGGCGGAAGTCCTTCCTGCGGCCATTGCCCCGAGAATAGACGCAAGTAGAAGTAGGAGAATGTCATGGTTCCGATGACCATGCCCAGGACCGTGAGCAGGCAGAGCATTCCCCACCAGGCGGTGGAATTGACTCCGACGGTAAACACAGGAAGTCCGCTCCGTTCGGCCACCGGGTCATGATTGATAAGGTGCAATCGGTCGTCCTTCGGATAGAGCCAGTTGGCGACCGCGCCGATCAGAAAGATCATTCCGAGAGGTGCGAGAAGATAAAGCTGGGTCAGGATTCCCAGCATCGCAACCAGCAGTCCGAGCGATGCCATGAAGGGAACGATCGTCGGTCCCGGAAGATATTGGATCGCCTGCGGCATCGCCGTGAGGGGATCCGTGCCGAGCGTGGCCCGCCAGCGGGTCGGCGCGCTGTCCATCGCCTCCACGGCACGGGCGACCGCGGGAGATACTTCGGATCCATCGATCCACATCGGCGAGCGGCCCCGCACGACCGGTGGCTTGCGAAAGCTGAATGACGGCGGTGGGGAGCTGACGCTCCATTCCAGCGTCTCCCCGTGCCAAGGGTCATTGCCTGCCATTTCACCCCGTTTCATGCTACGGCAAAAGTTGACCAGGAAAACGATGAAACCGCTCCCCAAAATGAAGGCTCCGATGCTTGCGGCCAGGTTCATGCCGTCCAGTCCCAACGCTGATGGATAGGTATAGACCCGGCGGGGCAGCCCGTGCAGACCCATGAGATGCATCGGGAAAAAGGTCACATTGAAGCCGGTGAACGTGAGCCAGAAACTCCACTTCCCGAGTCGTTCCGAGAGCATTTTGCCAGTGATCTTGGGCAGCCAGAAGTGCAGCCCTGCGAAGATCGGGAACAACACGCCGCCGATGAGGACATAGTGGAGGTGGGCGACGATGAAATAGGTGTCGTGAACTTGAATGTCAAATGGCACCACCGCGACCATCACTCCGGTAAGCCCGCCGAGCACAAACACGAAGATGAAGCCGAGAACCCACAGGAACGCGGATTTCAGTTGCGGTCTCGCTCCCCACATCGTTGCGATCCATGAAAAGATCTGAATCCCGCTGGCCACGCCAATCATCAGGCTGGCGGCGGTGAAGAAACTCATTGCCAGTTCCGGCAGTCCGGTGGCGAACATATGGTGGACCCATAGTCCGAACGAAACGAATCCGATCAAAACAATTGCCACCACCACCAGATTGTAGGCCGCGATCGCTCGCCGTGCGAAGGCCGCGACGACCATGGAAACGATCCCCGTCGCAGGCAAAAACATGATATATACTTCCGGATGCCCGAAGAACCAGAAGAGGTGCTGCCACAGCAGCGTGTTTCCTCCGGCCTGGGGGTCGAAAAACTTGGTGCCCGCGGCCCTGTCCAGTTCCAGCAGAATCGTCGCCGTCAGAAGAACGGTGAAAGCGAATAGAATCATCACGCCCGTCACCAGCAGGGTCCAGATCAGCAAAGGCATCCGATTGATTGTCATGCCGGGGGCACGTGACTTCAAAATGGTCACCACGATTTCAATCCCCGCCGTGATTCCGGCAATCTCGACCATCGTCAGTCCTATCAACCAGAAATCCACGCCCAGTCCGGAATACTTCGGTCCGGACAGCGGCGTGTAAGCGAACCATCCGGCATCCGGCACCGCCCCCACCAGAAAGCTGCAATAGAACAAAATCCCCCCAAAGAGATAGGTCCAGTAACTGAACGCGGTGAGTCTGGGAAACGCGACATCCCGCGACCCGATCATCAGTGGGAGCAGATACAGCGCGAGCCCTTCGAGAAACGGAACGGCGAATAGATACATCATCGTCGAACCGTGCATCGTGAACAGCTGGTTGAAGAGCTCGGGTCCGATGATTTCAAGCTCTCCCGCCGAGAGCTGTATCCGCATCAGAAGCGCCAGCACCCCGCCCAACGAGAAGAAGACCATGGCGGTCACCATGAATCGTTTTCCGAGCGGCTGGTTGTTCACTTCCATGAACCAGCCACGGACGCCCGGGATGCTGCTCCAGGTCTTTTCAAATTCCTTTTCGGGCGCCTCATCCATGATTCAGTGCAAGGTCAGGAGGTAATCGACCAGCGCCTGCACGGCGTCCGGAGCGAGATGGGTGCGAGGCATCAGGTTGCCCGGTTTGAGCGCCTGGGGCTCGGTGATCCAGCGGTGGAGATTTTCCGGGCTGTTAGGGATGGTGGACGCACCAAGCGTTCTACGAACGGCGAGATGGGTAAGATCCGGACCTACATTCGCAACCGCTTCGGTTCCGCCAATCGCATGACAGGCGGCACATCCCGCTTCGAAGAACACCTCGCGCCCGCGGATCGCATTGGTCTCGGTAGGGGGGGCGGGCGGCACGCGCCGAGCCGCGATCCACTCCTCGAAATCATCCCCTGCCATCACCACCACGTCGAGTCCCATCAGCGCATGCTGATCTCCACAGAACTCCGCACAAATTCCCCGATAGGAACCGATCTTGTCGGCCCGCAGCCAGAAGCGGTTCCGGTGATCTGGAACCATGTCCATTTTCCCGTGGAGATTCGGAACCCAGAAGCTGTGGATAACGTCCTCCGACCGGAGATCCAGCCGCACAGGGACCCCGACGGGAATCCGCAGTTCGTTGGCGGTGGCGATTCCCTCATCTGGATATCGGACTTCCCACCACCATTGATGGCCGGTGACTTCGATGGTGAAAGCGGTTTCGGGCGCGCGCATGGCGGAACTGGTCCGCAAGGAGAGGATCAGCATGGTTAGCAGGATCAGGGTAGGCACGATGATTCCTGCAATG
Organism: Verrucomicrobiales bacterium; assembly: GCA_038256845.1. Lineage (GTDB taxonomy): Bacteria > Verrucomicrobiota > Verrucomicrobiia > Verrucomicrobiales > Akkermansiaceae > Luteolibacter. The sequence goes on from JBBSJY010000060.1 coordinate 12,284, forward strand.
ACCACAAAACGGACCGGCCCGCCCGGGGGCTGGGGGAGGGCACCGCCGTCATCGCTGCGCTTTCGCAGCAATGCCGTGGCCGCAAGGCCGAGGGTAATGACGAAAACCCCTCCATAAACCACGACCATCAGCCACCACAGCCAGGCAATCGCCCTCGCTTCCTCACTCGCGGGATGCAGCGCAGATTGGAAATCATTTCCCCGGCAGCCGGCGAAAACCATGGCGATCAGGGCCAATAGCAGAGATTGCAATCGGTTCATCGGGTGATCTTGCGGGGAAAGGTTTGGGCCGCGTGAATGTAGTCGAGCAGACGATCCATCTCGTCGCCACTGATCCGGCCCTCGTAGGCGGGCATCGCGATGTCGTACGGAGGACGCAAGATGTAGGCTTGGTATTCCTGTCGCGACCTGCGGGGTTCCACTTGCGCGAGATCCACGGCGACACTCCGGCCCACGCCCCCCACCGCGTGACAACTGTTGCAACCGTAGCTGGCGAAGAGCAGCCGGCCTTCTTCAGCATCGGGCGAGAGGATCACGCCGTCCGGAACCGGGGGCGCTTCGCCGCCGGGCCAGCCCGTCCACGGCGAATTCAACCGGAGGGATGATAGCCCTACCAAGGCAATCACGCAGCCAATCACGAAAGCCACCGCAAGCGGACGTTTTCTCATGCCCCGCTTGGGCCCGCGGTCCACGAAGGGCAGTGCCAGCATGGCCAGCAATAGCAACAATGGGAAAAGTACGACGAATGCCGGAGCCAGCCAAGCGGGCAGCAGCGCGATGAGCGCGCTATACCACCAGAACCACCACTCCTCGACCGGGAAGCTTCGTTCGACCAGATTCGCCTCGTCATAGAGCGGAGCCGGGCCGACCAGCAGTGTCAGCAACAGGACAATCCCAAAGACAACAAAGCTCATCATCCCGGACTTCGCCATGGTATCCGGATAGAATGTTTCCCCATCCTCCTCCGAGCGGGCCTGTTGCTTGTAGAGCTTCTTTTGTTCCGCGGCGGTATGGATCAATTGCTCCTTTTCTCCCTTCGAGGTGATGCCGTGATGAATCACGAGATAAAGATGATAGGCTGTTAGAATTCCGATCAACAATGGCAGGATGATCACGTGGACGGCATAGATACGGGTCAACAACAATGCTCCGGGCTCATCACCGCCTTGGACGAATAGGACCAGTTCGTCACCAATCCAAGGGACCCGGTTGAACATGTGCAACATCACACGCACCGCGTGGATCGAACGCTCGTCCCAACGGAGCAGATAGCCGGTGAAGCTCATCGCGATCACCGCGTGAAAAAGCAGGGCACCGAAGATCCATGTCGCTTCGCGTGGGAATTTGTAACCTGCTACCAGAATTTGCCTGAAGAGATGGAAGAACAGCATCGCCACCATCAGGCCCGCCGACCAATAGTGGAGGGCGCGGATAAACCAGCCGAGGGTTTGGGTTTCCGTGATATGGTTGACGCTCTGGTAGGCCGTGTCGGGTGTCGGCGAATAGGTGAGGGTCATCACGATGCCGGTGATTGCCAGGACGCCGAGCAACAGGGTGAGGGTCGCGCCATCGCCATAGTACCACGGTGCCTTCGCCACCCTGCGGTCGAGCGCCGCTTTGCGAAGGGGGGCGATTCCGAACCGGTCCTCCGCCCATCGGCCGGCCCGGCGGAGAAGATTCCGCGGGTTCATAGCATCGGAGGAACGGAATTCAGATCAATTTCGATCGCCTCGCCCCGGATCCGGGTGGCATAGCGGTGAAGGGGTTCCTTCGGAGGTCCGGCCTTCGGGGTGCCGTCCTTTGCGAAGATCCCGCCATGGCAGGGACAGAAAAACCACTGGCTGCCGGGATCCCACGCCACCGGGCAGCTAAGATCCGTGCAACTGCGGGAAATGACGATCACCCGGTCCGCGGCTTCCCGCAGGACGAAAACACCTTTCTCCCGCAGCGAGGTGGCCCAGTCTGCCCGCGGGATGGACACCACCGCCCTTGTCATCTCTCCGGTTTTGAAATCTTCCAGGCGGCCGACGCTCTGCCAGTTCTCGCTCTTGCGACGACGCATCGAGGGCGAGAAGGCGGAGAGCACCGCGGGGACGCCGACGATCGCGCTGATGATCAGCCCGCCGCCGGCGACGACCAGTTTGGAAAAACTTCGCTTGTTCATAGGGTCAGTGAGAAATCCGACGAGTGCCGCTATCTATCAAAGCGTGGCGGACGACGCACTTCATAAACACCGTCCTGTGAAATCTGCGGAAACCGGTGGGGATACACACGGATCTAACAAGCACCTTGCCCCGTGGGCCTTTGCGGCTTATTCCTGCGGGGATGAACGATATTTACGAATCCGAAAAGATCCTCTCGGAGTATCTGCTATTTCACTACGGCAGTGAAGGGGAGATCCTGCCGCCCGACCGGGATTGGCCTGCCGGCATGCGGGAGGCCCTGGGCTTTCCGGTGCGGACTGCCGCCGCCTTTTCGGCGGGCCGGGTGGCTCGCGGACTCGACCTTGGCTGTGCTGTCGGCCGGTCGGCCTTTGAAATGGCGGATTCGTGTGACGAAGTGACCGGCATTGATTTTTCCCACGCGTTCATCCAAGCCGCCGAGGTGCTCGGGAGGGGCGAAACGATCTCCTACGAGCGCCATGAAGAAGGGAGGATTCGCACTCCGCTCTTCGCACGTGCCCCGGCAGGTCGTCGCGGTTCGCTGCGGTTCGAGCAGGGCGATGCCATGGACCTGCGGACCGATCTGGGGACGTTTGATCGGATCCATGCGGCGAACCTGCTCTGCCGCCTCCGGCAGCCCCGGCGCCTTTTGGATCGGCTGCCCGGCCTGGTGACGCCCGGCGGGGAGCTGGTGCTGGCGACGCCATGCACTTGGCTTGAGGGGTTCACCCCCCGGGAAAATTGGCCCGCCGGTCGGACGAGCGATTGGTTGGAGCAATCCCTGGGCGCCGCATTCGAGCTGGTGAGGTCCGGGGAGGAGCCCTTTTTGATCCGGGAAACGGCGCGCAAGTTCCAGTGGACGTCCTCCCTGCTCACCGTTTGGCGCCGTCAAGGCTGAGAGGCCGGCAGCCAGCGGCGCTTGGCGGGAGTGATGTGCGGGGGTTGCAGGTAGATCGGTTGCGGGACAGCGGCGGACCAATTCTCACGGGTGTCTTCTCCCGCCTCCTGCCAGCAGCGGAAAAGCCGGCCGGCGTCGGGAATTTCAACCTTCACGCGCATCAGTAAATCGGGACCGAGCGGATACCTCCCGACCTCCTCAAATGAAAATACGGCCTGTGCCCGTGCCAATCCGGTTGCGACCTGCTGCTGCAATCCCGCTGCATCGGTGATTTCAGGCGCTGCGATCAGGCGGTCGTCCGCGATCGGAGCGGTCCAGAAGTTTCCGCGGCGGGCATCCCCGATGGCGAGGCAGGCCGCTCCCTTCTCCGCCGCCGGCACCGCCAGCAGGGAAGGGACGGAGACGGCCGGACAGCCGCACACCATCGCGACGCCCTGTGCGGCGGCGATTCCCACCCGCGTGCCGCTGTAGCTGCCCGGCCCGGAGCCCACCAGCACCAGCCCGATGGTCCGGTCGCCCCTCAAGGCCATCAACTCCGCGAGGGGAGCGAAAACCAGCGCGTTGTGATTGCGCTCGCTGCTGAAGCGTCGCTCGGCGAGAAGGCCGCCCGGCCCGAACAGGGCCAGGGAGGCATGGGGCGTGGAGGTCTCGAAGACCAGGGTCAACGTGCCGGACATGAGCGAACGTAGGGTCCGCCCGGAGAAGCATCCAGTCCGCTTTACGCCGTTGCCCGGCAAAGTTTCGCCCTTGCGCCGGGCGTGCCAAACCGCTTTGTTCCGGGGGCTTCGTCGAACCCCCGAACTCTCAGAACGCTTTCCCGATCATGACAGAATACGCACGCGGCCTCGCAGGGGTCATCGCCAATGAATCCGCCCTCAGCAATGTAATCGGCGACGTCGGGGAACTCAGTTATCTCGGATATCACATTGATGAGTTGGTGAAGCATTGCACCTACGAGGAAGTGGTCCACCTTCTCCACAAGGGACATCTCCCGAACCGCGAGGACCTCGAGGCGTTCCAATCCCTGCTCCGCTCGGACCGCCATCTGCCGGCCGGCGTGATCGATTTCCTCAAAAACGCACCGCGTGACGCCGCCCCCATGGATGTCCTCCGCACCGGCGTCTCCATGCTGGGACTTTATGACCGGCGGGTGAACATCGGCGAGCCGGACATCGAGGCGGACTCGCAGATCGCGCTTTCCATCGTCTCGAAGGTGCCGGTTCTGGTGGCTGCCTATCACCGCTTCCGGCAAGGCCTCGAGCTTCCGCCGGTCCGCGACGATTTGGGGGAGGCGGAGCATTTCCTTTACCTCGTCAATGGCGAGCCCGCGGGCGAGGTGACCGTGAAAATACTCGATGTGGCGCTGATCCTTCACGCCGATCACGGCATGAATGCCTCGACCTTTTCCGCCCGGGTGACCGTTTCCACCCTCTCCGACATGTATTCCGCCATCACCTCGGCGATTGGAACGCTCAAGGGTCCGCTCCACGGCGGTGCGAACGAGGGCGTGATCCACATGCTTCGAGAGATCGGCGAACCGGAGAAAGTGGAAGCCTATGTCGATGGCAAGCTCGCGCGGAAGGAAAAGATCATGGGCATCGGCCACCGGATCTATCGCACGCTCGATCCCCGCGCCCCGCATCTCCGCAAGCTTGCCATCCAACTCACCGAGGAGCTGGGTGAGCCGAAATGGATCCTCATGTCCGAACGGATCGCCGAGATCATGCGGGAGAAAAAAGGCCTCGAGGCGAACGTCGATTTCTACTCGGCCACCGTTTACTATTCGCTGGGCATACCTACCGACCTTTTCACGCCGATCTTCGCCATCGCCCGCACTTCCGGGTGGACCGCCCAGGTTCTGGAGCAGTTGCGCGACAACCGCCTCTATCGCCCGCTCACCCTCTACACCGGCCCCAGCGAGCTGATGCCGGTGCCACCCATCGAGTCGCGCTGAAGCGCGCACATCCATTGCTTGTGAGGAGGACGCTATCATCGCTCGCCATCGCGCTGCCGTTCATGCTGGGCGCCTGTGCGATTCCCGGGGAAAAGGTTGCGGAGGAGAAGGTCCCGCCTGAAGGCGAAGCGGCCGCTGAAACGCCCTCCCCACCGACGCCTCCGACCGCGGCGGAAGATGAGTTCACGCCCGTGCCGGAGCCGCCTGTTCCAGCGGTCACCGACCATGGTTTGCGACTGCCCGCGGACTTGTTGAGTCTGCCGGGCGACGGCGAATTCCGTGCCACCAGTCCGACCTTGCCCGAGCGCACTGCGGACCGCGGGCCGGTGATTTCCCGCCCTCCGACCGAACCCCCGCCGCGACCGAAGCCACAGGAATCGGAAGAGCCCGGAGATTGATCAGGGCTGGGGGAATTTCGTCGCCAGCCATTGCTCCAGCAGGCTCGGCCAAGCGGCGAGGTCGCCCTTCCCGTTGAGTCCGTAACCGTGGCCTCCTTCTTCAAAAAGATGTAGGGAGACGGGAACGCCATGCTCCTTGCAGGCTGAGGCAAACATCAGGCTGTTGCGGCAATCCACCATATCATCAAAGGTCGTCAGCAGGAACGACGGCGGTGTTTCCTTGGTAACCGCCCGCTCCGTTGAGGTCTTTGCGACAAGGTCTTCGGAAGCATCCGCCCCCAGCAGGTTCCTGCGGGAACCCGTGTGGGCGTGCAACTCGGTGGAAATGACGGGGTAAATGAGAATTGCGAAATCCGGTCGGGCGCTCAGCTTGTCGATCTCGTCGGCCGTTTCCTGATCGATGGTATCGTTGAAACGCGTTGCACACAGGCTGGCGAGATGTCCTCCGGCCGACGATCCCATGATGCCGACCTTGTTCGGATCGATGTTCCACTCCGCTGCATTCGCCCGCGTGGTGCGGATCGCCCGCCGCGCATCCATGAACGGCACCGGATATTGATAGCCGAACTCCGGATTGCCGCTCACCCGGTATTTCACCACGATTCCCGCGACGCCCCGTTCCGCCAGCCACTTGGCGTAATCGTGGCCCTCATGGTTCATCGCCAGAATGCCATAGCCGCCGCCCGGCAAAATCACCGCCGCCGCACCCGTCGCCTTGTTTTTTTCCGGCAGGTAAACGAAATACTGTGGCACCTCGATGTCCGAGTAGCGCCAGCCGTCGGCGACCGTTTCAGACCCTAAGGCAGGCCGCTTGGCTCCGGGCGCCTCTCCGGGCCAGAGGTTGGTCCATTCGGCGTGGGAAATCATCGATGACATCAGCAAGGCAAGCGTGGTTCGCATCATCCCGGCAGTCTGCCGGGCGCGCTTGCATGAGCAATGCGAAATCTCGGTCCCGGAAGTTTAGACCCGCCTCGACACTACCGGAAGCCCGACGACCGGGGCGGTTGAACAGATCCTGCATCCGGGGTGGCTCAGTTCGAACTTCAGGTCCTCGAGCGGGGCGAGAGGTTCGATGCCTTGGAAACGCTTGAAGCGGACGAGAAAGTTGCCTCCGTACTGACTGGCGAGCATCATTTCCATTCCCTCTTCATCTCCCGGTATCGCTCTCTGGCGATCTTGCCATCGATCTCGATCCACATGAGCGGCGAGGTCTGAGCATTTCCCGAAAACCGCGAGGAGCAAGCGTGGGATTGGGCACCGAATTTGCTCACGGATCGGATCGATTTGAGGTAACACGCCGGCATTTTTCAGGTGGTGAGGGGCTGGAATGACCGCTCCACATGACCGCCAAACCTTGTTTCTCACCACCCGCTGGACGCTTGTCCGGGATGCCGCCCGCGGGGGCGACGGGGAGGCGGCCGCCGCGCTTGAAGCGCTGCTGGCGACCTATTGGCAGCCGCTTTGAGCGCGCCGAGGAGGAACGCGCGGAAGCGCCCGCGCGATTGGCAGCGGGCCCACCGCCAGAAGCGCGGCGGTTTCGCAACCACTCGGCCAGATGCCGCAATTTCAATTGCCTTCGGCATCCCGTTTCCAAGCTCCGGGCGGCATCTGGGAAGCCTCGACATCAAGCCGGGCTCAGGCTGGTGATCACCGGGAGTAAGGATGAGACACGACCCGACGAAAAGCCGCACGTTTCCGCCGAGTTGGTCCGGGAGTGGCAGGGCCATCCCAGACAGTGAGGCTCCGAGAGCGCATTCTTCGGGCCGTCGAGGAAGACAGACGGAGCGGGCGCGTTCCGGACGACGGAGCCCCGAGGTTGCACTAGCTGAGGCACGCATCGAGCTGGCCCGCGAGAGAAATCGACCCATAGCCGCGGTGGTTCAGGCATTGCAGAATCCGGTTGCCGTCCAACGACTGCGCGTGGACCGCGCGGAGCGCTTAGAACAGGCAGGCGACATGCCCGGAACGGAGGTTGAGAAAGCAAGAGCGGACTTTTTGATTGGAGCGACGACGACGGTCGCGTGGGTGGACAAGATACTTTCCTCTCAGGTCATTTATCGACCACCTCGACATCGATGATCTTGTCCTTTGCCACTTTAGGGTTGGGAGGCTCCTCAGCGGGCGAACCGTTTCGAAGGGCACCGGCGGGAGCGAGACGCGTGAGCAGATAGGCGGTGAGGAATTTCCTCATGCCGGCGCGGACGGAGGGGATGAGCGCGGCGAATCCGACCGCATCGGAGAGGAAACCCGGAGTGAGCAGCAGCGCGCCGGCGACAACGATCATGAGGCCTTCGACAATCTCCGCATGGGGCAAGCGGCCCTGCGCGAGGGCTTCTCGGAATCGTCTCAGCGCCCGCGTGCCCTGGCTTTTGGTCAGCCAGGCTCCGAGGACTCCGGTGAAGAGAACGATCGCCAGTGTGGGCACGAGGCCGATGCGCGAGCCGAGCACGATGAAGAGCGCCAGCTCGGCGAGCGGCACCAGGATGAACAGGGCTAACAGTTTCGGAAACATGGCGGGAACGGGTCCGGCGAGGGACGGCGGAGAGAAATTGGAGCAACGCATTCAAAACGCCAATGGCCGGTCGGATCCCCGCAACCGCGAGGCGACCGGTGATCGCCGCTACGCTTTGATCCAGTCCCAGGCTTTCTCCTCGCGGTTTTCGGGAAAGGCGCGGATTTCGCCGGGGATCAGCAGGTTGGCAAGGCGGGCGGAACGGTCCAGCCACGGCGCATCGCCGATGATCGCGATCCGCTTGAATTGTTTGAGGTGGCCCAGTCCGAACTTCAGGTCCTCGAGCAGGGCGAGAGGTTCGATGCCTTGGAAATGTTTGAAGCGGACGAGAAAGTTGCCTCCGTTCTGATTGGCGAGCATGGCTTCCATTTCCCTTTTCATCTCCCGGTATCGCTCGCTGCCGATCTTGCCATCGATTTCAATCCACATGAGAGGCGGGTCATCCGAGCGGTGGAACTTGAGCCCGGGGGATGCGGAAACAGGAGTGGCAAGCCATTGACGTGCCTTGTCCTCGGCGTCCGGACGGAAGTGCCTCACTTCCGCCTGCACGAACAGCCCGGCCACGGCGGGCAAGGCTTTGAACGCTGACGAATCCGAAACGATCGCAACCCGGGCGACCTGCCGGTGGTGATCGCGGACGAATCTAAGGTGCGAGGCGAAGGCGCGGAAATCATCCCAGCCGGGAAACGAAGGAGCGACGATCATCACGCCGTTGAGTGGGCCGAGGCGCTCGATCCCGGGATCCAGGACTCTGGCCGCGTTTTCGAAATCCCCGGCCGTGAGCGGAGGGACGGGGCGCAGGACGGCGATCTTTTCGTCATCGAGCAGGGTGACTTCGAGCATGGCGGGTGGGGGTGGGTTCCGGGATAAGTTGCCGTGCCGGCCTTCGAAGGCAAGGAGAGGAGCGGGGCGGGATTTGGAGTGCGGCGGGAAGCGATAGCGCCACGCCGCTTGCGATTCTTCGGTGGGGAGGGCCGTCAGGGATGATCCAAAGCACAACCGCCGCTGACCGCTCGCCCACGCTCAAAAATACACGCATTCGCTCCGCGGATTCGCCCACATGGCGTATTCGACATCGGCCGGCAGCAACAGCGAGCGCGCGTCGGAGGGAATGAAAGTCAGCGTCCCTTTTGGCACCAGCCGGGGATAAAGCGCCGTGAGGATGA
>JBBSJY010000061.1:0-21236 GCA_038256845.1 Verrucomicrobiales bacterium
ACTGAAACAAGGGGACAAAAACCTCCGCGCAGTTCCGCTCCCGGCGGGGCATAGGCTTTCGTTTCACTCCCGCCCCGCGAGGCGGTGGTTGAGAGCAATCGAGCGGCGCAGCGCCCGCATGATCGAGACCAGTCCTTTGAAGGGTCTCGCCACTTTGGCACACCCGGGGTCCATTTGGGTCTGGCGGCTGACACGGCGGCCCACATCGGTTTGGAGCAGGCGCATCTGGGAATCGAGCAGGCCGATTTCCGCCCGCAGACCCGAAAGTTCCTTGTTGGTTTCTCCAATCGCGTGGAACGCCTCCGAAGCTTCCGCCCGATGTGCCTTCTTGCGGCGGTTGAGCTGTGTGTCGAGGACGCCAATCCGGGCGTCGTTTTCCTCGATCTCGGAGCCGATGCGCTGTCGTTCGTCTTTGAGTTCCGCGAATTGGGCCTTCAGTTCATGCAGCCGGGCTCTCACCTTGGGCAGCTCGTCGTTGGGCCCCGGGGTGGCGGCGGATTCCTTCGCCAGGACTTCCTGCTTCATTTTCAGCCCTTCATAGGTGCGGCGGATCGAACGGGCGGTGGCAATCACTTCATCCCGCCGCCCGGCGAGTTCCTTAAGCTTGGCCAACACCGCGTCCCTTTCCCCCAGCAGGCCTTTCTGCACGTCTTCCGCGGGGACGAGGCTGCCGGCCCTCTGCTGCTGGGCCTGGTTCAGCCGCGCTTCAAAATGCCCGAGCTTTTCCAATACCTCCGCCCGTAATTTTGCCAAACGCCGCAGGTTCCAGTACTCGACGGAAAGGTCTTCAATCTCCTCGACCCTCTCCCACACCAGCGCTCCCAGATGCGTTTCGGCTTCCCGGAGAAGCCTCGTCTCGGTGGCGGCGTCTGACATGCGCTGGTTGCGGCGCACCAGCCCGAAAGGCTGTGCGGCACGCGCGAATAAATAGCGGGTCGGAGTCATGGAGGAGATGCTAGCGGGAGATCTTTTTCTGCAAGGCACTGATCACATTGAAATCCTCCAGTGTCGTCACATTTCCCGTGATTTCCCCGGTGAGGACCAGCTCTTTGAGGAGACGGCGCATGATTTTGCCGGAGCGGGTCTTGGGCAGTGCGGGAGCGAAATGAATATCATCCGGCTTGGCAATGGCGCCGATGATCGAGCCGACGTGGTTCCGCAGTTCCTTGCCGAGTTCTTCGGATTCCTCGTGGCCGCCCTTGAGCGTGACGAAGGCCGCGACTGCCTGCCCTTTGAGATCGTCCGGGCGGCCGACGACGGCGGCTTCCGCAACGGCCGGGTGGGAAACGAGCGCGCTTTCAATTTCCGCGGTCCCCAGGCGGTGGCCGGAAACATTGAGCACATCGTCCAGTCGCCCGATGATCCAGAAGTTGCCGTCCTTGTCGCGGCGGGCGCCGTCACCGGCGGTATAATAGCCGGGATAGTCGGACCAGTAGGTCTTCTTGTAGCGCGACTTGTCGCCGTAGATGGTCCGGGTCATCGATGGCCACGGCTTGCGGATCACGAGACGGCCGTCCTGGTTCGGCTTACATTCCTTGCCGGCGTCATCGAGGATCGCAGCGTCGATTCCGAAAAACGGCAGGGTCGCGGTGCCCGCCTTGCAGGGCGTTGCGCCGGGCAGCGGGGAAATCAGGATCGCACCCGTCTCGGTTTGCCACCACGTATCGACAATCGGACATTTCCCGCCGCCGATGTGCTTGTGATACCAGTTCCACGCCTCGGGGTTGATCGGCTCCCCGACGGATCCTAACAGACGCAGCGAGGAAAGGTCGTGGGCCGCGGGAAAGTGATCGCCCGCCTTGATAAAAGCGCGGATGGCGGTCGGCGCGGTGTAGAAAATCGTCACGCCGTATTCCTCGATCATCTTCCAGAATCGTCCGAAGTCGGGCTCGTTCGGCGCTCCCTCATACATCACCTGGGTAACACCGTTGGCCAGCGGGCCGTAAACAATATAAGAATGGCCGGTAATCCAGCCGATATCCGCGGTACACCAATAGATATCCTCGTCGCGCATGTCGAAGATATACTTGCAGGTCGAATAGGTTCCGGTGAGGTAGCCGCCGGAGGTATGGAGGATCCCCTTGGGTTTTCCGGTGGATCCGGAGGTATAGAGAATGAAAAGCGGATGCTCGGAATCGAAGGCCTTTGCCTCGTGTTTCGCGGAGACGTCCTTCATCTCATCATGCCACCAGGCGTCGCGCGCGGGATCCATGGAAATATCATTCCCGCAGCGGTTGAGGACGATGACCTTCTCGACCCGCGTGTATTTCCTGAGCGCCTCATCGACGGCGGGTTTCAGGGAAACGACCTTCCCCCTGCGCCAGCCGCCGTCCGCCGTGATGACGGCGGTCGCGCCGGAATCCTCGAGACGGTCGAGGATCGATTCCGCGGCAAATCCACCGAAAACCACATTATGAACCGCACCAATGCGGGCGCAGGCGAGCATCGCGACGGCCGCCTCCGGGACCATCGGCATGTAGATCAGCACCCGGTCCCCCGCCCCGACGCCGTTTTTTTCGAGCACGTTGGCGTAGCGGCAGACCTCGCGGTGGAGCTGGCCGTAGGTGATCACCCGTTTGTCGCCCGGTTCGCCCTCCCAGATGATCGCGGCCTTGTTCTTGCGAACGCCGAGCGCGTGGCGGTCCACGCAGTTCTCGCAAACGTTGAGTTCTCCGCCGTTGAACCATTTCGCGTAGGGGGCTTTCCATTCCAGCACGGATTTCCATTTCTTCCGCCAGACGAGCTCCTTCGCCTCGCGCGCCCAGAAAGCGGCGGGCTTGGCGATGGATTCCTTGTAGAGCTTCTTGTAGGCCGCCATCGAGGGGATGCGCGCCTTTGCGGAAAATTCCTTCGACGGGCGGTGGACGACGTCCTGATCGTGGTCGGTTTTCGGTTTTTTGGCGCTCATGGTCTGCGGCAAGGCTAGGAAGCCTTCCCGCAGCCCGCAAGCCGGCAAAATGGCAGTCTCATTCGCAAGAGCAGAGCCATTCGGGGCTTTTGCATTCGCCACAAACGGTGGCGTCGAACTCGAAGCGGGCGGTGACGGGTTTCGAGTCGGGGCCTTCCCTGAACTGGATGATCAGCCATTGGCCGCTCTCCGGGGCCGGGAGGGTGAACCCTTTGTCGTCTTTGGCGACATCCAGCTTGACCGGTTTCTGGCGGGTTCCCGCGGTGGCGGTGATGCTTTGGTCCGCGACCTCCACCGGCTTCAGATCCTTGTCGAGAAGGGCGATGTGGAGTTTCCCGTCTTTCGGCGTGACTTCGCCGTGCAGGGTTTCATTCGCGCTGAATTCGAGAATGCGGCCTTTGTTAGGCCCCAACTCGAGGTCGCCGTGGCCGAAGGCAAAGCCGGCGGTCAGGGCGAGGATCAATGGGGTCAGTTTTGTTTTCATACTTTTTCTTTGTTTGTGGGTTCGATTTTCTAACGGGCGGCCGGAGCATCCAGCCTGAGAGCTTTTTCCGACGCCTTCCTCCCGATCAGGAAGAAGACGGCCGGGGTGACGACGAGGTCGAGAAGGGTGGAGGAGATCAGGCCGCCGACGATGGCGACGGCAACCGGATGGAGAATTTCCTTGCCCGGTTCACCAGGGGCCAGGACCAGCGGGATGAGCGCGATTCCTGCGGACAGCGCGGTCATGAGCACGGGGACAAGCCGTTCCAAGGTTCCCCGCGTGATCAGGGGGATTCCGAATTTCTCTCCCTCGTGGTGCATGAGGTGGAGGTAATGGGAAATCATCATGATGCCATTTCTTGCCGCGATCCCGCCGACGGCGATGAAACCGACCAACGTGGCGATACTGATGTTGTCGATCCTCCACCAGGTGAAGGCGAGCGCTCCGGCCAGCGCCAGCGGGAGATTGAGCATGACCTGCAAGGCGAGGGAAATGCTGCGGAAATAGCTGGTGAGCAAAGCCCCGATCACCACCGCGACCACGCCGAAGAGGAGGACGATCCGCTTCGACGCCGCCTGCCGGGCAAGGTATTCGCCTTCGAAACGAAGCGTGTAGCCCTCCGGAAGGGCAATGGCTTCCGCCACCGCTTCCTGCCAGCGGTTCACCAGCGATTCGAGGTCGCGCCGATCGGTGTTCGCGCCGATGACAATGCGCCGCTGGCCGTTCTCGCGGTTGATGACATTCGGCCCGTTGACTTCATGCACTTCCGCCACCTGCGAAAGCGGAATTCTCCGGCCGTCCGGCGTTTCAACAAGAATCCCCGCGAGCGTCTCCGGCCAGGTGCGCGCGGCGGCGGGGACTCGCACCACGAGATCCACGGTGACCTCGCCCTCCCGGAGTTCGCCGAGGACCGTCCCTCCGAGGAGCTTCGAGACCTGCGAGTTGACGGCGCCGGGAGCGATCCCTTCGGCCCGGGCCCGCGCACGGTTCACCTCGATGCGGATCTGCGGGATCGGCACCTGAGCTTCCAGATTCACATCCGTGAGCCCTTCGATCTGTTGGCCCGCTTCCATCACGCGTGTGCCGAGGCTGCGCAAGGTATCGAGATCGGGACCGTGGATCTTCACGGCGATCTTTGCGGAAACCCCGCTGAGCATGTGGCTGAGGCGGTGGCCGATCGGCTGGCCGACATTGACAAAGGTGCCCGGGATTGCCCGGAGCTTGTCGCGGATCACCGCGAAGACTTCCTCCCGGTCGCGTCCGCCCGGGTTGAACTCCACGTCGAACTCATTGACGGAGACCGGCATGACATGATCGTCGCGCTCGGCACGTCCGGCCCGGCGGCCGACAGATTTGACCTCGGGGATCTCCAATAGCAGTTCCACGGCTTTGCGGCCCACTTCATTCGATTGCCGGAGAGATGTGCCGGGAGCGCTGGCAAAGGAAATGGTCGCGCTGCCCTCGTTGAAGGTCGGCAGAAACTCCTTTCCCATCCCGGGGTAGAGCATGACCGCGCCGATCACGAGCACGAGGGTCAAGCCGACCACCACCAGCGGCGCGCCGAAGGCGGCCCGGAGAAACGTGGCGCGGGTTCCCGCTTTCAACGCCCGCACCAGCGGCCCGTCGCGGTGGACTTTCCCATCTTTCGGACGCAGCAAATACGAGCAGAGGACGGGTATCACCGTGAGCGAAACGACGAACGAGGCGGCCATGCTGACAATGGTCGCGATGGCGATCGGCTGGAAAAGCCGCCCTTCCAAACCTGCGAGTCCCAGCAACGGAACGAAGACCAGAATGATCAGGACCGTGGCGTAGAGAATGCTCGAGCGAACCTCGCTGGAAGCAACCGCGATGACATCGAGACGCGGCTTTGGCACCGCAAGCGCGGCGTTTTCCCGCAACCTCCGGAAGACATTCTCCACATCCACGATGGCATCGTCCACGACCATGCCGATGGCAACGGCGATGCCCCCCAATGTCATGCTGTTCACACTGATGCCGAACCATTTGAAAACGAGCAGCGTGATCGCGAAAGACAGCGGGATGGCTGTTAGAGTGATGAAGGTCGTGCGGATGTTCAGCAGGAAAAGGAACAGGATGATCGTGACCATGACGGCCCCGTCGAAGATCGCTTCCTTGAGATTTCCCACGGCATTCTCGATGAAGTCGCCCTGGCGGAACAGGATCCCCAGTTCGACACCCTCCGGCAGGGTCGGCCGCAGTTCGTCGAGCGCCTTCTCAATCTCAGCCGAGAGGGCCAGGGTGTCGAAGCCGGGAGCCTTGTCGATGCTGAGAACGACTCCGGCACTTTCCGCGGTGTCGCCTTCAAAGGCGATTCCCGCATCGCCGCGCATGGTCGCGACGCCGAATTTCACCGTCGCCACATCGCCGATGGTGACCACCCGGCCGCCGGAGCGTTTGATGGCGACGCCCGCGATCTCATCGGGATCGGCGGTCATGGCGAGGTTTCTGACCATCACTTCCCGCGGACCTGCCTGAAGATAGCCGCTGGTGGCATTTCCCGCCGCCAGGGAGACGGCGTTTTCCAACTCTGCGAGTGAAATCCCCTCGGCATACAAGCGCCGGGGATCCGGCTCGACGTGGACCTGCTTCACGCCGCCGCCGATCGCGAGGACCTCGGCAACTCCGGGAATGCTTTGCAGGCGGCGGGCGACGGACCACTCGGCAAAGGTGCGGAGGTCCATCGGGGCCATGGACCCATCGGGGCTGCGCAGGCCTACAAGGAGGATCTCCCCCATCAGTGAGGAAACCGGTGTCATGCCGGGCCGCGCCCGCTCGGGCATCGCTGCGGCCGCCGTCTGCAAGCGTTCCTGAACGAGCTGGCGGGCCCGGTAAATGTCGGTCCCCCACCCGAACTCGACGAAAACGAGCGAAAGGCCGACATCGGAATTCGAACGCAGCCGGTCGAGGCCGCCGACTCCTAACAGCGCATTCTCCAAGGGCCGGGTGACGAGGGTTTCCACCTCCTCCGGGGCCAGGCCGGGGGCTTCCGTGAGAACCGTGACCGTCGGTTTGGTCATGTCCGGCAGGACCTCGACGGGAAGCTGCGTGCCGGTGCGGATCCCCATCAGGAGAACCAGCAACGCCATCGCCATGACGAGCGAGCGGTTTCCCAGCGAGAATCGGATGAGTTGGTTGAGCATCGGAAAATCAGGCTTTGGCGCGGGCGCGGAAAACGAAAGGCGAGGCGATCAGCAGCAGGATGAGCACGACACACGTGATCGCGAGAAAGAGGGTGAGCGGGCTCAATCCGTGATGGTCATGGGAGTGACCTGTTTGCTCCGTGCCTTCGGCTTCGATTTGGTCCGCGGTCATTTCCGATCCATCCTCGTTGTGCGGGTGGCCGTGGGCCGCATCGAGCGCTTCCTTGAGGGAGGCGTTCCCCTTGCCGGCGAAGGCGAGGGCGTAGGCGCCGCGGGTGACCACCTCATCGCCGGGAAAAAGCCCGGAGATGATCTCCACGCGATCGTTGCTGGTCGCGCCGGTCACCACCGGGGTTTTTACGAAGGCGTTCTCCACTTCGTAATCCTTGATGAAAACGAAGCGATCCGAGCCCCCCCCCTGCAACGCCTCGCGCGGCACGCTGAGGACGCCGTCCCGCCGCGATGCCACCAGCGAAAGTTCGGTCCGCATTCCCGGGCGCAGCCGGTTCCCTGGATTCGGCAATTCGAAAATTGCTTCCAAGGTTCCGGCCGCCGCGTCCGCTTTGACCCCCATCCGCAGGAATTTCGCTTCACGGACGCCGTCCCCCAACGCCGGCACGCGGATTTTTGCCACCAGTTCGTCGCTGAGAATGTTCGCCTGATCCTGGGGCACCCTCGCGACAGCCCAGACGGTCGAGAGGTCGAGGATCTCGAGAAGATCCTTGCCCGGTTCCACCGGGGCGCCCAGATGGACATCCGAACGGGTGACGAGTCCGTCGCCCGGAGATTTCAACTCGATGACCGGAGGAGGATCACCAACCTGGCGGCTTTCGACGCGGGCGAGAACCTCGCCCTTTGAGGCGAATTCCCCTTCGTGAATCCCCACTTCGATCACCCGGCCGGCGATGCGGCTGGAAAGGACGGAGTGGCTTTCGCAGGTATGGTCGATTTCACCGAGAGCGAAAACGGTGGTCTCAAAGGACGATTCCTCGGCTGGCGCCACATCGATTCCGAGATTGCGGATTCCCGATTCGTCGAGCACGACAGTCAGGTCGTTTCGCGAGGGGGCCTCCGCTCCAAAGGCGGAACCCAGTAAAACGGCGGAGGTGGCAATGGTGATGAGTTTCATGGAACGGAAAAGGTCAGGGGTGGCCGGTCGCGGCATCATACCGGACGCGCGCGAGGTGGAATTCACGAAGCGCATCGAGGCGGGCGGCGGCGAGTTCGAGCGATTGTTCGCGGGACCGGAGAACGGACTGGAGATCGGATTGTCCCGCATGGTAGGCGGTTTCCAACGCCTCGGTCTGCTCGCGGGCGAGAGGGAGGAGTTTTTCATCGAGTTCGCCGAGCATGGCCTTCCATCGGGCCATCTCGGCGCGGGCGGTGGCCGCTTGGTGGCCGATGGTTTCCGCGAGCGCCAATGTTTCCAGTTCCTTCCGCTCGCGGCGCGCGGCGGCTTCATCGATCGCACCTTCGTTGCGGTTCCAGAACGGGAGAGGGATGCGGAAGCGAAGGCCGACGATGCCTTCAGTCTCGCGGCCATCCGGGGCGTCTTCGGAACGCTCCGCGGCGACGAAGAACCCGCCCTCGACATCCTCACGGCGGAGCGCCTGCTGAAGATGGAGCTCATCGGCGGCCGCCCGCGCCTGGATTCGGGCGAGATCGAGGTCGGGACGGTCGATCGATTTCCGGGCAGCGGGTGGAGCCGGATCCGGGAGCCCGCCGGCGAGATGGAGCCGGGCGGAAACGGGCAGCCCGAGCAGCGGGCGGAGCGTGCCGGCCGCGGTGATTTCTTCCGCGTCAATCCTCTGGGCACCGGTGCTCAGGCGGGCGGCGGACAAACGGGCTTGACCCGCATCGAGCGCGGAGGCTTCGCCACGCCCGGCGGCCTCCGAGATGGATTCAGCCAGCGATTCCGAAACCCGTTTCTGCTCCAGCAGGAGTTCCCGCTGTTGTTTCAGCGAGAGAACGCGGACGAAGGCGGCCCGCGCGTCGGCGGTGATTCCGCGGGCAACCTCGCGGATTTCGGCCTCCGCCGCTTCCACGGCGGCGAAATTGACCTTTTTCTCCAGAGCGAGTCGCTGAGTTAGAGGGAATCGCTGCGAAACCCCCAATTCGATCCGCCCCTCATTGAAGCGGCGGTTGTGTTCGAGGGACGTTTCTAAATTCGGGTTGTCGAGACGGCCGGATTGTTTGAGGCGACCGAGCGCCTCGTTGACCCGAAGGCGGGCGGCGGCTAGATCAGGATTGGAGGCAAGAATCCGCCCCGGGAGACTGTCGTAGGTGATGATTTCAGCCGGCTCCGCATCGAGCGGACCGGTCGTGCAGGCGCAGGCGAGCACGGTCAAAAGGGATCTAAGAAGCATAATTGCGAAGGGATGGGCGCGGCAAACGTGCGCGACACCGGTGGTTGGGTCTGAGGAACGCCGTCGGGAAACGAGGCGCGGCAAAGGGCCGGGAATACGGGGATTCCGGACCGGGCGGGTCCAACGTGGACCGCTCAGATCAAAGGCGGCTTGTCCAATGCGAACACCGGATCATCCGGCGGCAGGACATGGGCGCGAGTCACTTCCGCCAGCGAGGCGGAAGGTGCCGCGAGCCGGGCGCTGGCAAATTCGTGCGCCAAAATGGGCAACTGCACACAGCAGGAATGGTGATGCGGGTGATCAAGAGAGCGGGCGGGATCGCCAGACTCGCTCTCACCTCCCGCATCGCACGGATGATCCGGAGGATGATGATCCCCGCAATCCTCCGTCACCGAATGGCAATGGCCAGGGTCGTGGGAATGTGAAATCCCAGCCAGACCTCGCTCCGAAAGCCCGACGATGACGCCGAGAAGGAGAAGGTATTTGGCAAGAACCACCACGGCCTTGAGCAAACCGGCTAATCGCGCTTTTGCAAGGAGATTTCCTCCGGTGCCTCCGACGTCAAAATCGCATCGGATGTCACTTCCGCCACAACCACCTCAGGGCGTCGGGTAGGATCGCACCGGCGTGTTTCCCGTTGTGAGCTCCGTGGCCCCAGACGAAGTGATGGTCGTATTTGGCGTATTTGAGTGCGGCCTGCATCTGCATGTTGCCGAGCGGCCAGGAACCGTGGGCGTTGTCGAGGTCGTTGATGCCTTCCTGGAAAAAGGCGCGGATCGGCTTTTTCTCGGTCTTGCGGATCATGCCGGGGTAGGCGTCACCGCCGCGGATGTTGGTGAAGGACCCGATGGACGACAGAACCTTGCGGAATTCGTCCGGACGCTCCCAGGCGACGGTCCAGGAACAGATGCCGCCCGAGCTGGCGCCGCAGATGGCACGCATTTCAGGATCGGTGGTCAGATTGTAATCCTTCGCCACTGCGGGAAGGATTTCCTCCAGCAGGAAGCGGGCGTAGGCGTCGGAGAGCGTGTCGTATTCGACGCTACGGTTGTTGGCACGCCAAGCATTCTCCGGTGCCTCTTCGCCCTTGTGGCCGGGATTGATGAAAATCCCGATGACCGGCGGCATGGAGCCTTCGTGGATCAAATTGTCGAAGACAATGGGCACGCGGAACTCACCATTTGGATTCACATAGCTATGCCCGTCCTGGAACACCATCACAGCGGTTTCTTTTCCGGCGTCGTAGCCGACGGGTCTGTACACATGATATTCGCGACGCGTGCCGGGGAAGATCTCCGATTCGTCCCAACGGTGGCTGGTCACGGTGCCGGCCGGCACGCCCGCCTTCGGTTTGGAGTCCGGTCCGAGTTCCGGCTCCGGCATTTCGGGGAGACTCAGAACGGGGGCGACATCCTCCTGCGCGTGCAGGCCCATCGATAACATGCCGAATACGGCCAGGGTTTTGATCATTGCACCCCGCACGCTGGCGGGACCCGCGCGGCTTTCAAGCTGGAAAGCTCGTCCGGCGGAATCCGCATCCTCTCAATCGAGATGGATCTCCAACCTTTGGGGACGCCGCAGCAGGACCGGTTCCTCAGCATCACCGAGATCGAGGCTATCGAGAACATTGGTGCGGCGGCGGACGAATCCCGCTTCCTCCGAGCTCGCGGCGAAACTGGGAACTTCCGTATGGTACGGATCGACCCCGATCAGCACGGGCGCTTTCGGCTGGACCGGTACGGCTTCCAGCGCGGGCAGTGCGGAAAGCGCCAGACGCGGATCGATCCCGTCCGCCAGAGCTCCTGAATGGAGCGTGCAGAAGGCGAGGCTCTCCGTGCCCTTGCGGAAATATTCGGTCACCGCGGTTGTACGGCTATGCATCCGACCAGTTTCCAGATTCTCCTCCATTTCCTGGCAGAACTGCGTCGCCTGGTGCCCGGAAACCTTGCAGATCTGCATCTCGACGACACTCGGCGGGGGTGTGAACGAGGTGCCTCCGAATGAAGGCGCGGCGGCATTCATCGCGGCCAGCCAAACGGGCATCGCGATATCGCGACTGAAGGCGCTGGGGTAAATCGGGTCGCCCGAGCCTTGGAGAAACCCAGTCCACACCCCGCAGGTGATGCGCTTGTTGTAGCCGAGAAACCAAGTGTCGGCGAAATCATAGGTCGAGCCGCCCTTGCCTGCCCCGTGGAAGGGCTTTTCGATCAGTCCGTCGAGCGCTCCCGAGGCGCTGCCGTTTTTCAGAGAGCCGGCCATCATGCTGTGGATTTGCCACGCCGTGGCATCGTCCGTGACCTGGTGGCGCGGCAGCGGTGGCCGGCTGCGGCGGTAGATCACCCGCCCCTCCGGATTCGCGACCCGATCAAGGTAGATCAGGTTCTCCGGGCCCGCGTTTCCGCCCTTGGCAAAAGCGGAAATCGCGCGGATCGCCTGCCGCATCGAAACGCTTTCCCAACCGACGCTGATCCGCGGCAACAACTCCGCGCCCTCGAGCGGCAACCCGAACTTCACCGCCGTATCTACGATCCGCTGCAAGCCGACCTGGTTTCCAAATCGCACCGTTGCCGCAATCTTCGAGTGGGCCAGTGCGTGGCGGATCGGGATTTCCCCTTCCACCGCCGGCGATGGAACCTCGGCACCCCACTCACCCACAATTCCTTCATTCAACCCGCCGATCATGACCTCCCGATTGTCCATGTGCCAGTCCTCGACCAGCGTCGCGGGGCTCATCCCGCCGCTGAGGCCTGCCGCATAGACGAACGGGAAAAACGCGGTTCCCAGCGGCCGTTTGCCCGACTCGACGAAATCGAATTGTTCCTGCGAGTAATCCCTTCCGCCCACATGCGCCAGAACCTCGCCGGTCTCATGATCCACCATCAGCACCGCGCCCTGGAGGTATTCCGCCGATTGTCCGGAATCCCGCCGGTAATCGGAGTACTTTTGGCGGGTGTAGCCAGGGTTCGCCTCGGCCTTGGCGAGACTTTTGAGCAGCGATTCCTCCGCGGCGTTTTGTGCCTCGGCGAGGATGGTGGTGTGAATCGTGAATCCGCCCGCCGCCAGCGCGTCTTCACCCAGCGCCACGCCCACCGCTTCCGCGACGCGCTCGTAGAGATGCGAGGTGCCGCGCCGCAGTGGTTTTGGGTTGAGCTTGAGCGGGGTCGACCGGAGCCGCACCAGATCGGCTGCGGAGATCATCCGCTCCTCGCGCATCCGGGTGAGCACGTAGTCGCGGCCGTCGCGGTTTGCCTTCGGGTTGTTGAGCGGCGAACGGCCGGTGGGATTCTTGATCAATGTCACCAGAGAGGCGCACTCTTCCACCGTCAATTCCATCGGCTCCTTGCCGAAATATCCCAGCGAAGCGGAGCGAATTCCGTAGAAGCCGCTGCCGAAATAAATCCGGTTGAGGTAAAACCCGAGAATTTCCCGCTTGCCGTAGCGCTTCTCGATCCTCATCGCCAGAAACGCCTCGACGAGTTTGCGTTCGACGTTGGTTTCCTTCCGATTGAGCGCTTCCTGCCTGAGATTGTAAGCGTTGCGGGCAAGCTGCTGGGTAATGGTGCTGGCTCCCTGGTTGACGCCCCCCGCCTCGAAGTTGAGCTTGGCCGCCCGGATGATGCCGACGTAGTCCACACCCTTGTGGGTAAGAAAGCGGGAATCCTCACCGGCGCGCAGGGCATCGACAAAGATCTCGGGCACCTGATCGATCGGGACGATGCTGCGGTTTTGGACGAAAATCCGGCCGATCTCCTTGCCATTGCGATCCACGATGAGGCTCGGAATCTCCAGATCATTGATCCGGTCGAGATCGTAAGCGGCAGCGCGGTCACGATACGGCCGGGTGTAGGCATCCGCCGCCAGCCACGCCACCATTCCCGCGGTCAAGACCAGGGCCAGAGACACCAGCCAAAAACCTTTGCGCTTGTAGAAGCGGCGCTTGCGACTCTTGTTTCGGTTGGTTTGATGCTTGCTTGCCATGCCTGATCCGGAATCATTGATGCCCGCCGAAAAGGCGCTGCCTCCCAAGCACTACTCGATTGGAAGCGACCCCGCAACTTCTACGTCCCGGATGGTGCTGCGCGATCGCGTCAGGCAAGAAGGTCCCCTCGGCTTCCCGGAATTCATGCGGGAGGCTCTTTATCATCCGGCCCATGGCTATTACGGGAAACCCACGGGACAGATCGGGCGCGGAGGGGATTTTTTCACCAGTGTCAGCGTGGGCCCGCTTTTCGGGAAGTTGCTCGCCCGGCGATTTCTCCGCTGGTGGCAGGAGGCGGGATCACCGGCTGCCTGGCGGGCCATCGAATGCGGCGCCCATGACGGCATCCTCGCCAAGGACCTGCTGGAAGCGATCAACGGGCTGAACCCGGCGGCGTGGGATGGCCTCGAATACGTGATTTGCGAACCGCTCCCCGCTTTGCGCGCGGTGCAGGAACAAACTCTGGAAGCTTTCGGAGGGCATGTCCGGCTGGTCGCCCACCCGGGCGACCTCCCTCCCCCAAGGCTTCCGGGAATCATATTTGGCAACGAGCTTCTCGATGCGCTGCCATTTCACGTCATCGAGTGGAGGGAGAACTGTTGGCAAGAGTGCCGGGTGACGATCCAAGGGGACAATTTCGCCTGGCTGCGGCTGCCGATCATTCCCGGATCCGAACTCGATGAGGCCACGACTTCGCTCGGGGCGGAATTTCCCGACGGTTACCGGACGGAGGTTCGCACCAATTTCAAACCCTTCCTCACGCCCTTGTTGGCTTCGATTTCCCACGGGCTTCTGATTTGGCCGGACTACGGCTTTGCCCGGCCGGACTACTACCATCCGGATCGGCGCGACGGGACCTTGCGCACTTTTTCAAATCACCGTGCGTCCGACGATCCGCTCGCCAGCCCGGGCGAACAGGACATCACCGCACACGTCGATTTCACCGCGGTGGCCCTGGCCGCCATCGACCTGGGCTGCACCGTGGCCGGATTCCAGTCGCAGGGTGCGTGGCTCACCGGCATTGCACGGGAGTGGCTGCTCGAGCAGGAACGAAAGCCCGACGCCGCGTCACTCCGCCAATTCCAAACATTGACCCACCCTGCCCATCTCGGCCGCAGCTTTCAGGTCCTCGAGCTCGCGTGGAATGAGCCGGCGGCCCTTCCGCCATCCGCCACCGATCTGCGACGGCTCGCACTGCACCCTTGATCCGGAAGCGGGAGTCGGTCAACCTGCCCCCGCAAAGGCCGGGATGGCGGAATTGGTAGACGCGCCAGATTTAGGATCTGGTATCGCAAGATGTGCAGGTTCGAGCCCTGTTCCCGGTATTGCCGCGGCTCGTGGCAGCCTTGTCACAAAGCGGTCTGCAGCCAATTTCACGCTCGGACGTTGCACTACAATCCTTCCGGCAAACCCATGAAACCTCTCAGCTTCGCTCTCGCACTCGGGTCTGTTTCGGCGCTCGCGGTCATCTTCATTCAACTGAATCACGGGGCGGCTGCCACTGCCGGCACTGCTGCCGATTCGTCGCTCGGCCATCCCTTGGAGGCCGGCCTGTCGCCAGCGGTTTGGCGCGAGGAAAAGCGCGCCATCGACTTGCACCTGCACGTGGAGGCCCGGCCGGAGCGATTTGAGCGGGCGGTGCGTATTCTGGACGCCGCGGGCGTGGGCATCGGCACCATTCTCGGCTCGGGAACAGTGACGCCCGGGCCGGATGGCGTTTCACAGTTCGAGCGATCGAAGACCTTGGCCGACGCTCATCCGGGGCGGTTCATCCATTTCATGCTGCTGGACTTCTCGGGTTGGGACGAGCCGGAATGGGGCGCACGCGCGGCCGAACAGATTGCTTCCGGCCACCGTCTCGGCGCTACCGGACTCAAAGAGTTCAAGAGGCTGGGGCTGTTTCTGAAAGACGGTGCGGGCAAGCTGATCCGCGTCGACGATCCGAAGCTGGATCCGGTTTGGAAGAAATGCGGAGAACTGGGCATGCCGGTGTCCATCCATGTCGCCGATCCGAAAGCCTTCTGGGAGCCTTACAATGGGGACAACGAGCGCTGGGCCGAGTTGGAAGACCACCCTGATTGGTGGTTCGGCAATTCCGAAAAATATCCGGACCGCATGGAGTTGCTGGAGTCGCTGGACCGCGTCGTCGCACGCCACCCGGAAACCACCTTTGTTTGCGTCCATTTCGCGAACAACGCCGAAGACCTTCAATGGGTCGATGCCGCCCTGGACCGGAATCCGAACATGATGGCGGACATCGCCGCGCGCATCCCGGAGATAGGCAGGCACCCGCCGGATTTGGTTCGAAAGCTTTTCATCAAACACCAGGACCGAATTCTGTTAGGCACCGACTTCATGGTATATTCGAAACTGATCCTCGGCTCCGGCGGCGATGAGGAAGTTCCGACCGACGGTGATGCCCTGACCTTCTATCAGAAGACATGGAAGTGGTTTGAAACCGCCGACAAGAATTGGCAGCATATGACCCCCATCCAAGGCGGTTGGACGATCAGCAGCATCGATCTCCCACCCGAAGTCTTGCGTAAGATTTACTTCGACAACGCGAGGAAGCTTCTTTGCCGCGCGCTACCACTTCCCGTCATCCACGCCACAAGAATATCGCGTGATTTCGTCCCGGACGGATGTCTAAACGAGCCGGAATGGGCGCAGTCCCGGCCGGTTCGGCTGGAGTATCGGTCGGCCGACTCCCACCCGGTCCCGAATCTTGGCACCCCGGTGCGCGTGCTTTGGTCGGACCAATTTCTTTATCTGTCATTCGAATGCCCGTTTGTGAACCTTTCCACCTTTGATACCCCTCACAGCGGCGAAAGGATCGGGCTTTGGGAAAATGACGTGGTGGAGCTCTTTGCCTGCAGCGATCCGTCGCGGCCGCTTCAATACACCGAATACCAATGGGCACCGAATGGCGAATCACTCGACCTCAAGCTCGCTTTGCCGGAGCGGGATTTCGAGTGGGACAGCGGGATGCAGTCGGCGGTGAGAGTCGATGACGTCGCGAAAGTCTGGCGGGCCGAAATCCGAATTCCGTTGAAGGCTCTGTCGGAAGTCATGCCCGGCGCCGGAAGCCGCTGGAGGGTCAATCTCTTTCGCCATGACCGCCAGCACCGCGCAGGCCTGGCGTTTTCGCCCACGTTGGAACCGAGTTTCCATCTCCCCGTGAGATTCGGCTGGCTGGTATTCGACCCATGAAATCTCCCCACGCAGAGTCCGGAAAGCAGGAGCCTGCCTCGTTTGCCGGCACCGACGGTCTGGAATATTTCGCCGCTGAGCTGGTTTGTCGGACTGCAAGGCGACGAACGGGCTGTCGTTTCCGGCATCCCGACTTCGCTCCGAATCCGCCCCGGCAGGACACCACGCACTTCGCCCGAAAACTTTGGCCTTTCTTCAGTCGAGTGTGAATCCGATGAGGAGCGTCACCTGCCAGTGCGCAACCGCTCCATCGGAAATGTCGCCGCGGGTTTCCACCACTTCGAACCAACGCAGGTTCCGGACCGACTGATGGGCCTTTGAGATGGCACTGCGGATGGCGTCTTCAACGGAGGTTTCAGACGTGCCGACGATTTCGATTTTTTTGTAGATGTGTGAGGACATCCGGCCACCCTAGCGCACGGGGTGGGTGCGGGCCAACGGCGAAATGCGCCGGCCCCGACAATTCCTCCTGAACCAATTGGAAAGGCGAGAGCGCGAGGTGGCCAGCAAAGCTCAAGAATGGGAATCGGTCCCCCGACGGACTTCTGGCGGAAACGCTCCCCCAATCTCAAGGATCGGAGTGGAGCATAGCGGATTCGAACCGCTGACCTTCTCATTGCGAACGAGACGCTCTACCAACTGAGCTAATGCCCCTCTGTCCAAGGTGGCCACTTGCTGCCAGCTCCGCCGGAGTAGCGCAAGGGCGAATTTCAGGCCGGAACGCCTGCGGAACTCGAAAATATCTCGGATTGGAAACAATGTTTTGCCAAAGCGTGACGATAATTCATGATGCCCACTATGAAATTGGTAGCACGGATCGCGTTCCCTGCCCTGCTGACGTTCGTTCTGGCGAGCTGCAGCGATAGCGGCACCTTCCTGGCAGAGCACCAACCCGTAGGGACCGGCCCATTCGACAGCCGAGGAAACTATGTCGATGACTGGGCTGACAGCCCCGACAAATGGCGCCAGCAAACGCCTGCGCCCACTCGGATTACGACCCCACCGGTAATGGCCAAGGTGCAGGAACCGCCCGTGATCGCGAGAATCGAAAGTCCTTCGCCCGTCTCTGTTCCCATCACCGTGGCCGCCGCCCCACCGCCGGCGAGAATCACCACGCAGACCACGACCAGAACCGTCCAGGTAAAACCCAAGCCCAAGCCCAAGCCCGTTGCTAAAAAACCTGTCGTGACACGCCATGTCGTTAAGAAGGGCGACACTCTTACGGCAATCGCCCGGCGCTACAGCTGTTCTGTCGCCACCATCCAGCGAGCAAACAAGATCTCAGGGTCGCTCATTCACCCGGGGAAGTCATTGGTGATTCCGCGCTGACCGAGTATCGGCGTTTCAAGTGAAAAAGGCCCGGGATCTGAAATCCCGGGCCTTTTCATTTGAAAGATCGCGAAGGACCGACGTTCTTTTCAGTAAGTCTTCATCCACTCGATGATGTCGGCGACATCCTGGGCGCTGAGCCCAAGCTGGTCGGCGTTCAACATGAGCGAGCGGTCCATTTTCTTACGCTCGGCAATCTCTCCTTTTGGCACATTCTGTGTGATTCCCCCGGTGGAACGGATCGCCAGGGTATCGCCCTCACTGATGACCCTTCCGTCGATCCAATCGTCATTTTTCAGCCTGATCGCAGTCCCTTCGAAACCGTGGGAGATGACGGAAGAGGGATCGACGATCTCTTTTGCCAGTACTTGCGGTGGCTGCCGACTTGCGAATCCCTTGAGTTCGGGTCCGTAGTCCGGACCGTTGTCGTCGATTCGATGGCACATGACGCAACGCGCTGCAGCGATCTTCCCTCTGGCAGCGTCTCCCTTCAGTGCGAGCACGTCCGCATCCGTGAATTTGGTGGATTCGGGTCTGCCGGGAACCGTAACCGATACCAGTTTCACGGGATCTTGAATGATTCCACGTTCACGCAACTCGTCACTCAAGTTCATTGAAGCCCATTCTCCTTCATTGCGGTTTTTCAACCACCAACGGGCCTTATCTTTTACGGGCGAGTCTTCGCCAGCGAGATCCATCAGGGCGGTGGCAGCCTTTTTGGAATGGATGAAAGCAAGCGAATCCACAGCAATTTCCCGTTGGTCCTTTGCGACATCCGGATGCGCCGCACGGGTTTTGAGCGAGTTGATCGCCGAGTCGGGCGTCAGCCGCCAAGTCAGACGGGCGAAATGATCGGACCATGCCGCGGGCTCGCCAGGTTTGAGGTTCTCTACCAGCACTTCCCAGAGCGAATCGTTGTTTTTGCCCGCACCGAGCCCCAACGTATCCAGGTAGGACCGGTCCTCGCCATCGTAGCCTCTCGCCACGTCCAGAAGAACCTCTCTTGCCTCGGCAAAATCGCGACCCCTCATCGAGATGGCGGCCTCGGCGCGGACGGCTGGGGACGGATCCTTGGCGAGCTTGCGTGCGTAGGGCAGGGAGTCAATTTCCCCATCCGTCCGGCGGATCGCGCGGAATGCGATCAGCTTGGAAGATTCGTTTTCGCCGGAAATCATCTCCTCCAATTTGGCCAGGCCTTTGGCGCCTAAATGGGGGAGCAACCAGATCGCCCGCGCGGCCACGTGGGGATTGCTGTCTCCGAGCACTTCAACCACGGACTCGTAGGCCTCTTCACCCGTAGCCTTGAGCTTTTGGAAACCCAGCCAACGGGTATTGACCGCGGGGGATTTCAATGCGGTCACGGCACCCTCTATTGTTCCGAGGTCCAATTTCGGTACAGACGGGTTGAACCCCTTCGGAGCGATTCGATAGATGATACCGGTGGCCGCATCGTTTTGCGTATCATGGCCGCCGACACGGGGATCGTGCCAATCCGAGACATACAGCGCGCCATCCGGTCCGACGCAGATGTCTGACGGGCGGAATAGAAAATGCCGGACATCCTCCGGCGGTTTGTCTCTCTGCAATTTCACGCCCCCGACGAAGTCCGAACCGTCGAAGGTTTTCTCAGGGTTGGTGGTGAGAAAATCCGTACGGTTCAGCGTGTAACTTGAACCCTCGCGTTCAGGCTGATAGGAAAAAATGACGTTCCTGCCCGGCTCGCAGGTTAACAGGGTGCCATTGAAAGACTCTCCAAAAGCACCGTTCTCGTAGAATGCGATTCCTGTTGGCGACCCCCCGCCATAGACATCGCCCGCCGGCATCGTTCCTGGATCCTCCTGACGCCATTGCGCGGTAGGTGTGTCTTGGCCGGGACGCTTGTCCGCACCCCAGTTGCGTTTGCCGTCCCGCGAGAAAAAGCCGGCGCTTCCATGTTCGATCACATGCGTCACACGGCAGGCCGGCGGATCGTCGTTATCATTCTGGAAGACATCTCCCGACGATGTGATGGTCTGCTCGTACGAGTTCCGGTAGTTGTGCCCCACAATCTCGGCAGCAGTCGCGTCAGGATTCATGCGCACGGTGAATCCGCCGACATAGACGAAGCCATCCGCGCTTTCCTGCCCGGAGGCGGACTTCGTATCGAACGGCCACTCGCCGCCGCCGCTCTGATAATAGGCGCTTCCGATCGGAAATTTCCTTCCGGACTTGTCTTCGAAAATCGCACCGCAGTTGCCTTGGTTGAAATACCACTTCCCGTCCGGGCCGCCAGTCACCGAATGCAGCGAGTGATCGTGGTTACGCCCGTTGAACCCGGTCAACAGCACCTCGCGCGTGTCGCCGTTCTCGGGATCGAATTTCCCGTCACGGTTCACATCCGTCAGCTTGAGAAGGTGCGGCGGCTGAGAAACGATTACCATGTTGTCGAAAACGGCGATTCCCAGCGGCGCTACAAGCTCCGGATCCTGCCAAAAAACGCTCGATTTGTCCGCTTTCCCGTCACCATTCGAATCCTCAAGAATCATGATCCGGTCGCCTTCCGGACGGCGATTCGCCTTCCCACGATAGTTTACTCCCTCCAGCACCCAGACCCTGCCGAGATGATCGATATCGATGTTCGTGGGGTTGTAAAAATCGGGCGAGGCCGCCCAAGCCGTCACCTCGAAATCCTCGGAGCAGACAAATGCGTCGAGCTGGGTGACAGGCGGTTCGGTGGAGGGCGTCCATGCGTGGGCGGCAGGGATCGCTGCAAATAGGGGAAGCCAGTGGCGTTTTTTCATGAGTTTTTGTTCTGGTAGCGTGCGGAGACCCTATTGCGGCGCAATGCCGGGTCAATCATCAAGAAATCCGGTGGGCTTTGACAATACGGCGCCCAATGACTATGCGGGTCAATGCGATCGCTCATCAAGCATGTCCTCCGCCGCGAGTCCTCCGCAGACCATTTGCAAATCGCCGGATGGGTCAGAACCCGTCGCGATTCCAAGGCATTTTCATTTCTCGAAATCAATGACGGCAGTTGCCTTGGAAACCTCCAGGTCATCGCTGATTCCGGTATTCCGGGGTATGGGGATATCCCCAAGATGAATACCGGTGCTTCCGTTCGTATCGAAGGGCGATTGGTGGAATCGCCTGCCGTCGGCCAATCGTGGGAACTCCACGCCACGAGATTGGATCTCCTCGGCACGGTCCCGGAGGATTATCCGCTGCAAAAAAAGGGGCACAGTCCCGAGTTCCTGCGCTCGATCGCCCATCTGCGGCCCCGCACCAACCTTTACGGGGCGGTTTTCCGCATGCGCAGCCGCCTGGCCTTCGCGGTGCATCGATTTTTCCACGAACGTGACTTCATTTACGTCCACACGCCCATCATCACCGCCAGCGATTGCGAGGGAGCGGGAGAAATGTTCCGCGTCACCACCTTGCCCGATGAGAAAGTAGGAAGGGACACCGAGGATTTTTTCGGCAAACGCGCCTTTCTCACCGTCAGCGGCCAACTCGAAGGCGAGGCCATGGCGTGCGCCTTGTCCAATATCTACACCTTCGGGCCCACCTTCCGGGCCGAAAACTCGAACACCTCCCGCCACGCCGCCGAGTTCTGGATGATCGAGCCCGAGGTCGCCTTTTCCGATCTGCGCGACAACATGGATCTCGCCGAAGCTCTCGTGAAACATTTGGTGACCGAAACGCTCGAAGCCAATGAGGGAGACCTCGCGATCTTCGAAAAATTCGTCGATAAAGGTCTGCGTGCACGGCTGGAATTCGTCGCCGAACGCCCCTTTGAAAGAGTCACCTACACGGA
>JBBSJY010000062.1:0-21128 GCA_038256845.1 Verrucomicrobiales bacterium
CCGTTGGGTGGCGGAGCAGACTTCCATGTCTTCCATGTGGAAATCGATGCTGCCCAGCAGCCCCGTGCCGGGAGGAAGGGCTCGAGCGTTTTCATGTGCGCTCCCATGTGGTGGTAGGCTTCCATGAAGTTCTCTAACAGGCTCTTCCAGTTGAATCCGCAATCCCAATGTCGGTGCCAGACCAGATCGGATTCGGCCACTTCCCATTTTCCGAGGAATTCGTCCCGGAGGCGTGCGTATTTTCCCGCGAGCGGCGGGGTATCCGCGGAAAGGGTGACAAAAATGAATCCTTCCCAAATTTCAGTGCGGAACGAGTGGAGAGCCACCTCGCTGCGATCAAAGCAAGCGGCCAACTGCATTTCCGGCGCTCCGACCAATTTGCCGCCCAGATCATAGCTCCAGAGATGGTAGGGGCAAAGGATGATCCGCTGGTTGCCGCAATCCGGCTGATCCGGTCCGCCTGGCATCAGGTCCATTCCCCGGTGACGGCAGACTCGCGAAAGCACACGGACTTCCATATCCTTGCCGCGAACCACCAGCAGGGGCTCGCCGCAAAGATCGACTCGAACAAAATCACCTGGTTTGGGAATCTGGGAAACATGGGCGAGGGAGATCCATTCCTTGGAAAAGATTTCCCGCTGTTCGAGCTTGAGCATGTCCGGGTGGGTGTAGGCGCCGGACGGCAGGCTGGTGGAGTGCTCGCGGGACAGGTCCGCGGTAGCGAGAATCCGGGCGAAAAGTCCGGCATCATCGGCGGTCATGGGTGGAGGCGATTTCGGTATATCTGTGAGATGGTTCATAATCGGATTTCCTGGAGTTGATATTTTGAGTTGAATCGCTCGCGCTGGCGCTCCGCAATCCAAGTATTGATTTCCCAAAGGTCTGCGACCGGTTTTTGGCTGAAGGGCTCGCAATGGAGATAACCGTCAGGTCCGAATTCCGGAGTCAGCGTGCAGTCGGCAATCCCACGCTCGGCCATCGATTCCCAGAGAATTTCCCACCAACGCTCATGGGCTGCCAGCGCCTCGGCATATTCCGGGGCGCGCGGGTCCGGCACCTGCGGGCCCTGCGGGTAACCGACCCGGGCGTGCAAATGAAAGGCATGGCGGGCCGACAAGGCGAGAATGTCGGGTTCGTGGTCCAGCACCAGCCGCTCGGCCACAACGCACCAATGGCTGAAGTCGCAGGTGATCTTCAGATCTGGCATTGCCACCATGAGATCCCGGCTGAGCCAGGGACTGTAAGTCGAACGCCCCCGGTGAGTCTCGCATGAAATGGCAATTCCATGTTTCTGTTCAAGATCCATGACACCGGCGAAAAACCTCCGCGCTTCGTTAAAACGCCATGCGTCCGATCCAGCCATCGTATTGATGAAACGAGGCGATGCGGCAAGCGACCGGTTGATTCCGGCTTCCAGCGAGCGGAGATGATCTTCAACCGATCTGCCGGGATCAGGTACATAAACACCGGCCGGAGTGCAGGTGCTGATTTCGGCGATAAAATCCATGTCCTCTTTCCTGAGGACGGCAATGAATGCCTGTCTTTCCGCTTCGTTTTCCGGAACGGGAGCCTCAATGCCAGCGAAGCCGGCTATTTTCGCAAGCGCCGCAGCCGATTCCAAATTTCCCTCGTGTCCCCACAAGGTTTTGAACAGATGAAGTTTCATGAAACCGGTCCCTCTCTAACAATACGAAATCCGAGGTTGTCCCAGCGGGCTTCCTCAGGTGCCCAGTCGCGCCAGGATGCGCGGAGCACACGCGGCAGATGGTCCCATGCTCCGCCGCGGATCACCCGCCTGCCACGAAATCCTCCATCCGTCCATGCCGAGCCGTCGTCCGGAGCGCCGGCGAATCCCGGATGCCAGGTGTCCTCCGTCCATTCACAAACATTACCTAACAGGTCTGAAACGCCGAATGCGTTCGCGCCGTGGCTTCCGACGGGAGTTGGCCGTCCGGCTCCGATGCGGCGGCCAAGCCTGTCATAGAGATAGTTCGCGTCGGCAGGCGTAAGGACATTTCCATGTGGAAACACCGTGGTGGAACCGGCGCGGCAAACGTATTCCCATTCCGCTTCGCTGGGGAGTCGGTGCATGATTCCCGTTAAGCAGGTGTGTTGGCGACAGTGAGCCTTCGCCTCCCTCCAGGTCACGCTTGTCGCGGGTAGATCCGAATAGGAAGTTAATCCGGAATCCAGTTGGCGACGGGTGACCGGGTGCTTGCCGATGAGGAACCCGGTGCGGATTTTCACCAGGTGCCTGGGCATTTCGACGGCGGAAACGAACTTCCAGCCACTGCCAGGCGAGGGCGAACAAAGTCCAGGCGGCAAGGCCCAGCAGGATTTGAAACGGCCATGGAATTTCAGCCCGGAAGCCGAACATCCGGGGCCATTGGCGGACCCGCAGTCCAGCCCGCTTTGTCTGGCCGGCCAGTGGCGCAAGCGAGAGGAGGGAGGGGATCGGCCGACATGACATGGGTTTATGAGCAAGCGCCGTGCCACAAGGCTCTGTCTAGTTGCACGAGCAAATAATCTTGTCGGCATCTTTTACCGCGAATAATCATGTTGCATGCAGGAATTCAAAGCGGTCGAAACCACGGTACATTTTGAGTCCCATCAGGTGGCGTGGCGCAGTTTGTTGACCGTGCACGCAATCCTCACGAAGCGAGTGGCCGACGGCCTCGCGGATGGTGGGGGGCTCTCCTATGGCGACTACGATGTCCTGCTGACCCTGAACGAATCGCCCGGGCGGAGGTTGAGGCTGAGCGAGCTGGCGGAACTGACCCTGCTAAGCCACAGTGGCATCTCACGTTGTGTGACCCGGCTGGAGGCGGAAGGCATGCTGCGGCGGGAACGATGTGAGACCGACGGCCGCGGATTCTATGCGGCATTGACCCGATCAGGGAGGGAAGCCCTGCGGAAAACCTGGCCCAATTACCGGGCGATCATCGAGGAGGACTTCGCGAACAGCATGACGGCTGCCGAAGCCGAGAAGTTGGCGGCAATTTTTCACCGGATGATCGTGCGGCTCGGTTCGCCGCGATTTCATGCCACGGTCCCGCAACGGATGACGGATGCGCCAGCGGGCTAGAGGTCCTCGGATAAGCGGATCGGTTGCGACCTGTGGGGTCCAACGAAAAGTGCCGCATCCTTTCGGGGAGGCGGCACTTTCGTGAAAAAGGATTGGAGAGGATCAGCGCTTGGAGAACTGGAAGCGCTTGCGGGCTCCGGGCTGGCCGGCCTTCTTGCGTTCCTTCATGCGGGGATCGCGGGTGAGGAAGCCGTGGGGCTTGATGATCTTGCGGTTCTCCGGGTCCACCTGGGTGAGCGAGCGGGAGATCGCGTGGCGGATGGCGATGGCCTGGGCGTGCTTGCCGCCGCCTTTGACAACCACGTTGAGGTCGAATTTATTCATCAGCGAAGCAACTTGGAACGGCGCGAGAATGCCGTTCTGGAGCTCGACAGTCGGAAGATATTCTTCGAAGTGGCGGCCGTTGATGGTGATCTGGCCGGTGCCTTCGGTCATCCAGACGCGGGCGACGGCGGTCTTGCGGCGGCCGGTGGCGCTTTGAGTGGTGGTGGCGGACATGTGGGGAAAAGCTGGGGTTTAACGGACGGTGTGGGGAATGGGCTCCTGGGCTTCGTGGGGATGGGTTTCACCGGCGTAAACCTTGAGTTTGCCAAACTGCGAACGGCCGAGGCGGGTTTTGGGGATCATGCCCCAGACGGCGCGTTCGACGAGCAACACCGGCCGACGTTCGCGGACCACACGGGGCGTTTCGACCTTTTGGCCGCCGACATAGCCGGAGAAACGGGTGTAAATCTTGGAGGTTTCCTTGGTGCCGGTAAGGACGACCTGATCCGCGTTGATCACCACGACGAAATCGCCGGTGTCGACATGCGAGGTGAAAATCGGCTTGTGCTTGCCGCGAAGGAGGCGTGCGGCCTCAACAGCGACCTGGCCGAGGACCTTGCCCTTGGCGTCGATCACGTACCACTTGCGCTCGACTTCGTGAGGCTTGGCAGAAAATGTCTTCATGTGTCTGATTGGAAATGCCTTTCGGGCCCGGAAGCTCATCGGCCGGGCGCGAAGGGACGGGAAACTAGAAACCGACCCCGGGGCTGTCAATCGGGAAATCTGGTTTTTCGTAGCTCTCCCGCGGTCCGCGGGTCGCCGGCTCGGCGTATTACTCTGTGCGAGCCCCCGCACCATTGTTAAAGGGGTGTTTGAATATAGGTGCGCAAAGGTCGGCCGGCGATTTCGATTACCGGAACTGGCGGGTTGCGGGAGGCGGACGGAGCGGCCCGTCTCTTGACGTGAGTCTTGGGAAACGGCACCGCAATTCAACTGGCGGTCAGATGTCCGCCGCCGGAGCCAGGGTGTCGTGGTCGCGGTTCTTTTCGGCCGGGCTGCGGGTATCGCGGCCACAATACGCATGGAGGGGACAGACGCGGGTGATCGCGCTTCCCGTAACCGCTGTCCCCGCCATCATCGTGAGCAAGCCTTTTAGGCGACCACGGTAGCCTCCGAAAAGGGTGTAGCCAATCAGCAGCATGGCGGGTCCGATGAGGCTTCTGAGCATTTGGTCGTCGTTTCCTACGTTCTCTTTCATGGGTAATGTGTTCCGGGTTGTTTTCCTCCGGCGCGTCAACCTAGCCCGGAGCATCCTCCGAGGCTACCACCAAGGCAGAGCTGGATTCATACTCGCGGGCCAGGGGCTTTGGATCGCCGCTCGACATTCCGGCGTCCGACTGCATGCCGGATCGCATCACCGTTCTGATGGCTGCGGAACTGTGGAAGGGAAACCTGGTGATTTGGCCAAGGGATCAGAGATCGGTCGGATGCGATCGGAAGCGCTTGCGTCGCGGGGGATCTTCAAATTTCCGGAACGACGACACGAACCATTGTCTGCCTTAAGTGCACCCGCAAAAGCGATCAGTGGCCGAGCATCCAAGGGCGGGCGGTGGGCTTTTGGGATTGGAGCTTGCCGAGCTTGGTTTCGCGGATCCGGGTGGGCCGGATCTTGGTACCGCAGCCACAGCCGTTGCCGCAGGAATGGGCGGTGCTGACCCGCGGTTCGTGGCGGCTGCGCTCGTTGATGGCGGAAGCTTTCCGCACGAGGGGATTCATCATCGCGAGACTGGGCGCGAGGATGAGACGACGGCCGACGCGGCCGCAGGACGGGCAAAAGGTGGGATCGTTCCGCTCGCTGATGGTCCTCAGCGAGCGGAAATCCCCGCACTGTTCACAGGTGAAGTCGTAAACGGGCATGGCTTTCGACGGTTCGGCTATTTCACGAAGGCGAGGTCGAAGCCGGGGGTGACGCTGTTGGTCGGGCCATTGGCGTTGGGCAGGATGTCGAAGTCGAAAATCTCCGTCGGCAGCCAGAGGGTGGCGCAGGCGTTGGGGATATCGACGATGCCGCTGATGTGGCCTTCGACCGGTGCGGTCCCGAGGATGGCGTAGGCCTGCTCGCCGGTGTAACCGAACTTTTTCATGTATTCGATGGCGTTGAGGCAGGCCATTTTGTATGAAACGAAGGGATCGAGGTAATGCTGTTTGCCGGATTCGTCGACGGAGATCCCTTCGAAGATGATGTGCCGCTTGTATTCCGGGGTGAGCGGGCTGGGGATGAAGAGCGGATTGCGGATGGCGTATTTGTCGACGCCGCCCTTGATGATACTGACGCGGATGTCGAGGTAGCCGGCCATTTCGATCGCGCCGCAAAAGGTGATCTCGCCGTCGCCCTGGCTGAAGTGGATGTCGCCCATCGAGAGGCCGCCGTCTTTGACGTAGACCGGGAAATAGACCTTGGAGCCGCGGGTGAGGTTCTTGATGTCGCAGTTTCCGCCGTGTTCGCGGGGCGGGACGGTGCGTGCGCCCTCGGCGGCGGCCTTGTCGCGCTCGTCGCCTTTCATTCGGCCCATGTGGGCGGTGCCGCCGGAGGGAAGGGCGCAGAGCGGGGGAACGCGCTCGGGATCGGTGTCGAAAAGTTCCTTTTCGCGGGTGTTCCAGGTGTTGAGCATTTCCCGGGACGGCAGGCAGCCGATGAGGCCCGGGTGCATGATGCCGGCGAACTCGACATTCGGGATGTGCCGCGAGGAGGTGTAGATGCCGTGGAAATCCCAGCACGCTTTCCGGGCATCCGGATAGTGATCGGTCAGAAATCCGCCGCCGTTGGTTTTTGCGAAAAGCCCGGTGAAGCCCCATTGGGATTCTTCAAGCACACCGACGTCGAGGATATCCACTACAAGGAGATCGCCAGGTTCCGCGCCTTTGACGCCGATCGGGCCGCTGAGGTAATGGACTTTGGTGAGATCGACGATCTCGATATCATTGGCGTCGTCGTCGTTCTTGATCTGGCCGCCCGTCCAGTCGATGCATTCGACGCGGAACTCGGCACCGGGTTCGACCATGGCGACCATCGGGATATCAGGGTGCCAGCGGTTGTGAAGGCAATCCTGGGATTCGGGAGAGGCATCGAGATCGACTTTGATCAGTGTTTTCATCTGTTTGGTTTTGGGGTTCGGTGGAAAATTTCAGACGGCCAGCATCGATTTGATTTGCTCGGCATCGACATCGGCGCGGCGGTCCTCACGGACGAGTATTCCTTTGTCGATGACCATGATGTTGTCGCAGGTATCGAGGACGAAGCTGAGGACCTGCTCGCTGACGACGATGGTGAGCTTCCTGAGGTCGCGGATCTCGCGGAGACTGCGGGAGATATCCTTGATGATGGATGGCTGGATGCCTTCCGTCGGCTCATCGAGAAGGAGCACGCTGGGGTTGGTCATGAGGGCGCGGCCGATGGCGAGCTGCTGCTGCTGGCCGCCGGACAGATTGCCGCCCTTTCGCTTCCGCATCTCCTGGAGGACGGGAAACAGCGAGTAGATTTCACTGACAGCTTCCTGGCTGACGCGGCCGCTAACGCCGGAGATGAGGTTTTCGTAAACGCTGAGATAGGGGAAGA
Source organism: Verrucomicrobiales bacterium (assembly GCA_038256845.1). Classification (GTDB taxonomy): domain Bacteria; phylum Verrucomicrobiota; class Verrucomicrobiia; order Verrucomicrobiales; family Akkermansiaceae; genus Luteolibacter. The sequence goes on from JBBSJY010000062.1 coordinate 6,966, forward strand.
TCATCCGCCCTTGGGGGACGTATGCCACTCCCTGCGCGACGCGTTTGTGAGAAGGCTGGCGGGTAATTTCCCTGTCGTTGAGCGTGATGATTCCCGATCGGGCCGGAATCATGCCGATCAGCGCGCGGAAGAGCGTGCTCTTGCCCATTCCATTGCGTCCGATAATGCCGAGGATCTCTCCCTTCGGGGCGGTGAAGCTCATATTTGGAATCACGACGCTCTGGCCATAACACACCTGTAGATTGCTGACTGATATCATATGGTTTCCGATTAATGACCGATATAGACCTCAATGACTTTCGGATCCTTGCTGACCATCTCCATCGAGCCTTCCGCGAGGATCTTTCCCAGATGCATGACGGTGACCCGATCCGCGATTTCACGGACAAATTCCATATCATGTTCGATGACAATCACCGAGCGGTCCTTCGAAATACGTCGGATCAACTCGGCCGTAGCGGTGCGCTCGCGGACACTCATTCCCGCGACCGGCTCGTCGAGCATGATGACCTCCGGATTCTGCATGAGCAACATTCCGATCTCCAGCCATTGCTTTTGGCCGTGGCTGAGAATGCCCGCTTCGGTGTGGAGCTTCTCGGAAAGGCCGATCTGGGCGGCGATCCCATCGCATTGATTTCTGATCTCATCGGTGCGCCGGAAGATCAGACAACCAATGACCCCGCGGCCGGTGGGATGGGAGAGTTCCAGGTTCTCAAAGACCGTCAGATTCTCGTAGATCGAAGGGTTCTGGAATTTTCGGCCGATTCCCGCGCGGACGATCTTATATTCCTTCTGGCGTCGCATTTCCTTGCCGCGGAAGCGGATGCTGCCGCTGGTCGGGCGGGTTTTGCCGCAGATCAGATCGAGAACGGTGGTCTTCCCGGCCCCGTTCGGTCCGATGATCACGTGGACGTGGTTGCGGGCAAGGTAGAAGTTGAATCCGTCGACCGCCTTGAATCCGTCGAAGGAGACTCCGAGATCTTCGACTTCCAAAACATTCTCGTTCTTAATGTTCATCAGGGATTGGGGTCGGAGGGTCGGCGGGAGCGCGTTTCTGGATCCGGGCGATGAGAGCGCCGAGCTTCCGCTTGGCACCCGGGAGCTTGTCGATCAGACCGGCGATGCCATTGGGGAAAAACATGACCACCGCAATAAATGTCCCCCCCATGAGATAGAGCCAGAGATCGGGATAGGCCTCCGAGAAGGTTGACTTTCCCCAGTTGACGATGAGACATCCGAGAATGGCGCCCAGAACCGACAGCCGACCGCCGACCGCGGTGAAGATGACCATTTCAATCGAGGGAATGATTCCGATGATTGATGGCGACATGAAGCCAACCTGGAGGACGAAGAGTGCACCTCCGAGGCCGCTGATCATGGCGGCAAAGGCGAAGATGAACGACCGGACCATGGCGACATCGTAACCTGAGAAGCGAACCCGGTCCTCGCGATCCCGGATGGCAACCAACACGCGGCCGAGGCGAGTGTTGATGATGTATTTCGCTCCTAGGGCAACGGTGAATAGCAGGACGGCGCAAACGAAATAGAGGACATATTGCGCGCTTTCGGATCGAATGTCCCAGCCGAGGAGAGTGCGCAGGTCTGTGATGCCATTCCGTCCCCCGGTGTAGCCCTGGTTCCCATCAATTCCCAGCGAAAGAATCAGCGCGATCGCCTGGGTGATGATTGCGAAGTAAACGCCGCCGACACGTCGCCGGAACAGCGCCCAGCCAATGATGAACGCAACCACCGCGGGCACGACGAAGATCGCCGCAATGGTGAATGGCAGGCTTTTGAAGGGTTCCCAGAACCATGGCAACTCGGTAATCTGGTTCCAGTCCATGAAATCCGGGATCCCCGGTGTGGACTGAATTGCGGTGGTTTCCGGATCCGAGGCTTCGAGCTTCAGAAACATTGCCATACAATAGCCCCCGAGGCCGAAGAATACTCCCTGGCCGAGGCTCAACACTCCACAGCGTCCCCATAGCAATACCAATCCGATGGCGACGAAGCCAAACGTGAGATACTTGCCCACTAGATTCAGACGAAATACTGGCAGTGCCAGCGGCAGAATCACCAGAATGAACACGAGGAATGCGGCAAAGGCGATGGCTTCCGTCTTGTTCTTGAAAAGCGTATGAAAGAACCGAGGCATGATTTTGGAGTTTGGGTGAGAGTTGCTTTTAGTGACCCCTGACCTTGCTGGGGAAGAGTCCCTGCGGGCGAATCATCAGGGCGACGACGATCACCAGCAGCGTGGCGACTTTTCCTTTCGTGCCATCGAGAAAGAACTCGAGGACCGACTGCGCCTGGGCGATTCCAAAGGCGGAGGCGAGGCAGCCGAGCAGGCTGGCCGTGCCTCCTGCGACGACCACGAGGAAGGCGTCGACGATGTATCGGCTGCCGCTGTCAGGGCCGGTGGAACCGATGGTGGTGAAAGCGGCTCCCGCGATCCCCGCGATGCCACATCCGAGCGCGAAAGCCAGCCGGTCCACCTTGCCGGTGTTGATGCCGACGGCGGCGCTCATCTTGCGATTCTGCACGGTGGCCCGGAGGCGCAGGCCGAATCCCGAACGGTACATGAAAATGATCAGGGAAAGGGTGACAACGATCGAAAGTCCAAGCACGAAGACGCCATTGATCGGAATATCGATCGGGATGGCGAGACCCTCTTCCAAGGTGAATGAGCCCATCAACCAATCGGGGAGGGTAGGGGATACTTCCCTCGCTCCGAAAATGGAACGGTAGCCTTGTTGCAGGATGAGGCTGAGACCCCATGTGGCCAGCAGGGTGTCAAGCGGTCGGTGGTAGAGATGTCTGATCATCAGCCATTCCACCAACGCGCCAAGCAGGGCGCAGATGAAGAATGCCATGACAATGGCTGCAATGAAATAGTAAGGACCAAAGTCGGGGAGAAAACGATCGGTCAATGTGGAACTTAGGTAAACCGTATAGGCTCCGAGCGCCATGAACTCACCGTGAGCCATATTGATGACACCCATCTGTCCGAAGATGAGGGCGAGACCCAATCCCATCAGCAGCAGCACGCTGAAAAGGCTGAGGCCTGAGAATCCCTGCATGATAAAAATGCTTTGGAGTTCCTCGCTGGTATAGTCTCCCATATAAATATTGCGTTGTGAATTGATTGAAACGTTGGAGGGCCGGGTATTGGCCCGGCCCTCCGGGTGTTGTCCAGGAACAAGGGGAGACCCTATTGGTAGCCTTTCGGGAACGGATCCGGTTCGATCAGCTCGGACTCATAGAGCACCTTGGCCTGGCCGTCTTTCTGCCATTGACCGATGCGCAACTTGCTCCATAGGTGATGGTTGGGATGAATCTTCACGTATCCTTCGGGTGCGGTATCCATCTCGATTCCAGGTGATGCGGCGGCGATTTTGTCGATGTCGAAACTTCCCGCCTTTTCCACCGCGGCTTTCCAGAGCCAAGGCCCGAGATAAGCGGCCTGGGTGACGTCTCCGATGACACTTTTGGAGCCGTATTTGTCTTTGAACGCTTTGACGAACGCGATGTTGTTCGGGTTGTCCAGACTCTGGAAATACTTCATTGCGGCATAGAACCCGACAAGGTTCTCGCCTCCGATTCCGAGGACCTCGTCTTCAGTCACCGAGATGGTTAGCAGAGTCTGTTTGTCACTGGTGATTCCAGCGGCGTTGAGCTGCTTGTAGAATGAGACGTTGGATCCACCGACGATGATGGCATAGATGACATCCGGTTTCCGCAGTTTGATCTTATTGATCAGTGAACCGAACTGAGTGTGACCCAACGCGTAGTATTCCTCGCCCACGACCTTGCCTTTGAGCACGGTTTCGATGTGCTTGCGAGCGATCTTGTTCGATGTTCTGGGCCAGATGTAGTCGGAGCCGATGAGGTAGAAGGTCTTTGCCTTCTTTTCCTTGGCGATCCAGTCGAGCCCGGCGAGGATCTGCTGGGTGGCTTCCTGGCCGGTATAGATCACGTTCTTCGACTGCTCGAGACCTTCGTAGAAGGTTGGATAATAGAGCATGCCATTTTCCTTCTCGAAGATGGGAAGGACGGCCTTGCGGGAGGCCGAGGTCCAGCAACCGAACACGGTGCCAACCTTGTCACTGACGAGGAGTTTCTTCGCTTTTTCCGCGAATGTCGGCCAGTCGCTCGCGCCGTCTTCCTTGATGACCTTGATCTGTCGGCCGAGGACGCCGCCTTCGGCGTTGATCTGGTCGATGGCAAGCTGTTCTGCCTGAATCGAACCGGTTTCGCTGATTGCCATGGTTCCCGTGGCGGAGTGGAGTTGCCCGACGGTCACGGTATCATCGGTGACGGCGAGGCCGGTGGTGTTGACTTCCGCGGTGGGCGGCTTCGCCTGGGCTGTCGCGACCGCGAGTGCCAGGGTGGCCGCCTTCGCGAGGAAGGAGATGCGTGGAGTTGATTTCATAATTGGTGGCTGGTTCGTTTATCTGGTATCGGGCGCTTGGATTCTATGTCGCGCTGCCATCCAATTAGCATCGGGGATGCCACTGCTGCGGATGACGTCCTGAATTCGATTCACTTTCCAAAGGTTAGGGAGATGGTCCGGCAGGACGGAAGCCAATGGATCGACGGGTTTGGCACGGGCGGTGCTCGGTCTTTGGGGGATGCCATGCTGAACGGAATTCACGATGGAGGAGAAAATGCGACGGACTTGCCGGGGATCGATCCCGACATCGTCGATTCGAAACGTCTGCAGATGTTCTATGTGGCGGCGAAGGAGGGAACTTTCGCGACGGCCGCGCGGTTGTTAGGAGTGAGCCCTTCGGCGGTGAGCCATGCCATCAAGGCCTTGGAAGAGGACCTTGGCTGCTCCCTGTTCCGCCGATCCGGCCCGCAGGTCAAGCCCACCAGGGCCGGAATTCGGCTGTTGCCGATGGTGGGTGAGCTGCTGGTGAGGATGTCTTCGATGAAAAATGTGCTCGCCGCGCTGGAAGGTCGGACAGAGCGGTTGGTTTTCACAATTCCCGGCGCCTTGCAGGGGATTCTGGGGATCGGAGTGCTGTCGTCGTTCCGGGAATGCTTTCCCGCCGCGACCCTTGAGGTGGTGAATCGGGAAGATGGCCTTGAACCTGCCTGTGGGATGGGTGTGGATTTTGAGATCGGCTATGTGGACCGGATGCCGGTGGATTTGGTGAGACGGGACCTGATGCGCGAAGAGCTTCGGGCATTCGTGGCACCGTTTCACATATTGGGACAGAAAGGGCGGATCACCCCGGGGGACCTGCGCAAGTTCCTCGTGATTTTCCCGGATCGGCACGCTTATGAACTGATCCTCAGGCAGGTTCCTCGTGGAGGGGATAGGGAGGCACCGGCTTGGATCCTGTCGGGTGCGTCGGTCGCCAGGGACTTTGCCCTTCAAGGCCAAGGGATCGCGTTTCTGCCTGAATGGGCGGTCGGTCCGCTGGTTCGCGAGGGTGGGTTGGTTGAACTGAAACTGCAGGACTTCGGATTGCGGCGGACCTGTTGCGCGTGGTGGAGTCCCAGCCAGCCGCTCACTTGGATCGCGGAGGTTTTCCTGAACCTGCTGTCAGCGGAGACCGAGCGTGGCATCGAGATTTTCCGAGGTGCTGACGGATCCTGTTAGGTCAGCAGCAGGCGGGCGGTTTGTTCATTGGGAGCGACTTGCGCGGGCAGGGCCGCGCAGCTTTCCAGATCTCGCAATTCCTGCACGAGTCTCGTTAGATCCGGGATGGAATCCTCTGCGGGGGGAAGGTGGGAGTAGCGGCGCGCGGCCTGTTCGAGGAGAGAGGAACTGATTGCTGGCTTGCCCGCGTGTTTCATGCGCTCTGCGGCGAGGGAGAAGACTCCGCGGTTGCGGAGGCGTTCGCGGGAGTCTGAGAGTTGTCCGACCCATGCCGCCGGACCATCCGGACCGTCGGAATCCCGCCTGCGGACGACCACGAGCTTTTGGGCAAAGCTGCCAGGGCTGAAGTTCGGATCGATTTTCCCGATGCCAAGTTCCTCGGCGGCCATGCCCCATGGGGAAGGGGCGACAAAACCATCGAGCACTTCGGCGCGGAGACCCTGGATCATCAGGTCCATGGGGAGCATCCGAAAAGAAATTGCAGTTTCGAACTGATGGCCGAGACACGCGATCCAATGTTGAAGTTGTCTACGTGTGAGCGAGTTACGGCTTTCCACGCCAATTGTCAGGCGGCCGGGAAGTTTGCCGGGCGTGCGGGGTTTTGCCGGATTGAGGCCGCGACGAATGGAATCGGTGAGGACAAGTTCGGTCGGACAGGGATGGAGGAAAAGGTCCATCCGCCAGTGAGTTCGTTCCCCGGGAAGGGCAAGCACGTCAATGGCGAAGATTTCCCACGGGATGATGGCGCCGGTGAGCTGGCCGGTGAGCATGTCGCGGGCAATGCGGCCATAGCTTGCGTGGGGGACGAGGTGGAGCGGACATTCCGAGTGGAACCCCGGCTCGAAGAAGGGGATCACTTCAAGCGATGGAACAAATCCGATGGATGGGCGGACGGGTCGGGTCATTCCGGTGAGAGGGGGGTCCGACGGTCGAACCGCGCACGCAGATCAAAAAGATGGCGGAAGGCCGGAATCAAGCAGATGCCATACCATTGGAGGCGATCCAACGGAACGAGAAGCTCTCCCAATCGGTCGTCTGAATCCGATGCGGGGGAATCCTTCTTGACGGGGCCTGTCAGCGGCGTTGCATCGCTGGCGATGGCATTTCCACACGGATTCTTGTTTGGGACGGCGAATGCCGACCATCAGGTCGAGGCCCATGATCCCGGGCGGGAGGATGTTTGGGATTTGTGGGAGCGGTGCCAAGGGCTGACCCCGAGGGGGCGGGCCACGGATTTCTGGGAGAGGTATGAGGAGGATATCGGGGCGGCGGCGGGAATCGGCTGCAAGTTGTTCCGGTTTTCCGTGGCGTGGGCGCGGGTTGAGACCTCGGAGGGTGTGTTCGATGAAAGGGCCCTTGCACATTATCGCGAGCTAGCTGCCTGCGTCCGCGGGCATGGAATGAAGGTGATGCTGACCTTGCATCATTTCGTATGGCCCTTGTGGTTGGAGCGGGATTGCGGCGGGATGACAGGTGAGCGGTTTCCCGACCTGTTTGCGAGATATGGGAAAAAGGTCTCGGAGGCGATGGGAGACCACGTTGACTATTGGATCACATTCAACGAACCCAGCCAACTGACATTCGGATATATCAAACCATGGTGGCAGAACCGTTATTATATGCCACCGGGCCTCCCGCGGGGAGCCACGGTGGACGCGGAGGCGGAGGCTGTTGGGAAATTGGTGCCCAATCTTTTCCGGGCGCACGCACGGGCCAGAGCGGCAATCCGCGAGCGGAATTCCAGAGCTCCCGTGGGGGTAAATCCACTGGTGACGGGATTCCCGATCTGGCTGCAAATGCTGATGGATTGGGCGGCGTGCCATCGCGGGCTTTCCGAGGCCCTGTTCAAATTCACGACTGGCGGGGCGCTGGTGAGCGAGAGCGGTGAGGTGGATCTGGTGATCGGCGGGGTGACGGCAGATGGCCAAACCCGATTGGAAACGAGCGATCCATATCTAACAACCGGAAAGGCGATCTTGGTGATGGCAAGCGTTGAAGGTAATGACTTGCAATGGATTCCGGGCCGGAAGGTGGGGGTGATCGGTGTCGGAAACCAGCCCGCGGGTTGGGATAGGGATCTGCCGGAATCGTCGAAAAAGAGGGTGTTCGCAAACTACGACGAGGCACGCGAAGCATTGGCGAAGGGGTCGGTGGACGGGGTGTATGGAGATGCCTTTTACCTGTTGCCCGAGGGGCTTGCGGAGGCGGAACGTTTCCGGCTGTTGGCGAGTGGATTGAGCGAGGAGGCGTACGTGGTGGCGGCCCCGCACGGGCATCATGGTCTGTTAGAACGGGTGAACGTGGCGGTGGCGAAGTTCCAAGGCGAGTTGGTCCGCGAAGGGGGCACACCGTGGGCCGATTCGGCCGGGCCGATGGTGAAGAAGGCACCGCGTCCGGTTTCGTTGCAGGAGGTTTATGAGGGAAAACGCGGGAGCGCGGGAAATGGAGTGGAAAGTCGCGACCTGCGGAAAGTGCGGCGGCGGGGCCGGCTCCGGATCGGGATGCGCACGGATGCGCCGGGACTTTCCAAGGCTTGCTCGGCAGGCGGGTTGGAACTTCGTTTGGCGCGGTTCATTGCAGAGGAAGTCTGCGGGGATCCGAATAAGCTGGAGGTGGTGCCGCTGGAACCTAACGAGCGGCTATCGGTGCTTCATTCGAAGGCGAGCTGGCTGAACTGGGCTTGGCGGTTCTGGGGAACGACGAGTTTGATCGCGAACGCCAACTGGTGGTACCTCGGAACGTCGGGCCGGCTGCCGGTCGAGTTATGTCCGGAGGAAGCCGTGGGGGCGCAGGATTTCGTGGGCCTGGATTATTATTGGGGTTTGCCGACGTGGCGGCTGGGGAAGTTCCGCGCGCTGGAAGATGCGGCGCACGGGCGCTTTCTCCAAGCACCGGTGTGGCCGCAGGGGCTGGCCCACGCGTTGAGGAGATTCCACCGGTGGTTTCCCTCACAGGAGATCTTCATTGTGGAGAACGGCAGTGTCCCGGTCGCCGACGGTATTTCCCGTACGGAGTATGTAAAAGCGCACTTGGCGGAGGTGAGGCAGGTGATCGATGAAGGGGTTCCGGTGAAAGGGTATAACTTGTGGTCGATCACATCGAACCGTGAGTGGGGTCATGCCTTCGATCCGAATACGGATTTCGGACTCTATTTTGTGGACCTGGATCACGATCCAAAATTGCGGAGGGTGGAGACGCCGGAGGTGGGGGTTTATCGGGAGATCATTTCGGGTGGTGGGGGAATGGTGCCGGGCGATGAGCGGGGCGAGTTCGGAGCGGGCGGGGTATCGGGAGTTTCCATTTGATTTCAGAGTTTGCACCACGGGTGTCCGGTTAAGAGCGAGCGCGGGGTGTAGTGGGTGCCGCTGCTGCGACGGTCGGTGCCCGCGGTGACAAAGACCGAGCCGGGGCGGATGACGATCATGCGATCGAAGTCATCGGAGCGGAGCAAGCTGGCGAAGGGGCGGACACGACGGGCGAGCCGCGGGTCCTGACCGCAGGCGAGGAGGAGGGCGTGATCGTCCACGAAGGAGTCGAGGGACTTTTGCAGGGCCTTGGGCGTGCGGCCGGTTTCCTCCTTGAGGAAGTCGAGCAGGGCGGCGGGAGACTCGCCGTATTTCACCTGGCGGGTGGGGAAATCCACGATGGAGGTGCCGGGCGTGTCCGCGACCATGCGCTCATCGGATAGAGTGGTGTCTTCCTCCATCAGGGGGACGAGTCCGGCGAGTTCCTCCAGCTTGGCGAGCGGGATTTCCGGTTCGTTTTTTCCGCTGAGGCCGAGGACGATTTCCCCAGCGCGGCGGCCGGTGTGATCGAGCAGGCCTTCATAGACGTGGCCGATCTGTTCGATGTCGAGGGCGCGGAAGGAAACGCGGCGGGCTTCCGCGGGGCCGCCGCCGGGGACTTTGACGCGGAGGATCTGGAGGGCTTCCAAGAGGTGGAGAACGACGCGGTTGTTCACCCGGAGCGGGTGGGACGGGGTTTCGCGCCAGCGGCTGTCCTTTTCCCGGCCTTCGAGGAAGGGGTAGCGGTCGGGATCGAAGAGCGACACCGTAGGCGGGCAGGCGCATGGACTCGTGCTGGACGCCGCCGTGGACGGTGCGGAAGGTGGCGAGCAGGCGCGACCAGGCATCGTGGCGGCGTTCGAGGACTTCCTCGCCATGCTGGTCGGCGCGTTCGCGGAGGAGTTCCCGCAAGGTAGAGACGGCGTAGTGCTGGTCGTATAGCGGATCGCCAAGCAGGAGCAGGCCGCGTTCCTCGGCGGAGAAGAGGAAGACCAGCCGCATCATGACGGTGAGGGCGGCATCGTAGATTTCCTTTTCCGGGACACCGGTGAGCACGGTGCGGCCAGAGTCCTCGTCGATCTGATCGAAGGCCTGGACGAGCATTTCCACAGCGCGGCGGACCTGGCGGCCGAGCTGGTCGGTGACTTCCTGCTGGTCCTTGGAGCTGGCGGTGAAGAGCGCGGCGAGCGTGTCCGGGGCGGCGACGCCGAAGAAGCGGCGAAGGTGGAGCAGGCTGTGGAAGGCACGCAGGGTGATGGGTTCCTGCATCCAGAGGTCGGCATACCACGAGGCGAAGCCGCTGGTCTCACCGCGGGGTGAGTAAACCAGCATCCAGTGCTCGCCATTGGTGACGAGCCCGAGCGATACGCCGCTGGCGTGGAGCAACTCGGTCATGCGGGTGGCGGGCGAGGCTTTCCAGACCTTCCCGGCGACGGGTTTCTCCAAGTCCTGCCCGGGTGGATAGGTGACGATGAGAAGCTGCGGGGTAGTGTCGGCATCAACACCGGACGTGGTGCCGCTCAGCGGACGGCGCAGGACGAGGTCGGGGCGGAGGGTTTCGCCGAAGTGCGGTTGGGTGGCTTCGAGGCCTGCGGGGATGGATTGGCCCTCGGCGATGTAGTCGGCAGGCCATTCGAGGAGGTTCTCCAAGACGTGGCGGATCCAAGCGGTGTGGACGTGGAGCAGTGGCTTCCCGCGGTCGAGCCAGTCCTCGTAGGATTCCAGCAAGGCCGCAGCACGGGCGGGATCGCGGAGGTCTAGCCCCTGCGGAAAGATGCGCAGGAGGACGGGGAGAGAAAGGAACGGCCCGGAGGTCTCGACGAGCGAGAGCCATTCGGTGTGGTGGCGGGCGGGGGTCATGGGGTGAAGTGCCGAGTGATCAGGGGACAGTGATCAGGGAAGAGAGTGGAAGAAAAGACGGGTCTGCACATAAGCGGCACATAAGAAAATGTGGTTCACAAGTTTTTGAACTAAATAATTCCATTGACCCTCAGTCGGTTATCCATCTCTGCGGGAGCGAATGGAAGGATGGCGGAAGAGGGCGAACGGCGAGTTGCACATGAGCGGCACATAAGATTCAGGCCCAGAATGGGAGGTATTTGGCGTGTTTCCGGCTTTTGGAGCTCGGGTCAAAGGGCTTCACCAAGTTAGCCTCAATGGTTTCGCGGATGATCCGGGACGCTTTCGGGTAATCGACTTCAGGCATGTTGAGCCGCTTGCGGAGCGTTTCGTTGGTCATGACGTCATTCGAGACGCGCTTCAGGCAGGCGTGGAGGTAGCACGCGCGAATCCGGTCCGGCTTCTCCATGCGGTTCAGCGGCATGGAAGCGAACAGGACCGCCACCGTGTGGAGATCGGTGACCCGGAAGTCAGGAGCCGGTAGCTGGTGCAGTTCGATCTGAAAAAGCGTTTTATCGATCCCTGATCCGCGTTCCTCGCAGATGTTCATTCGGCGCATCAGCCCGGCGAGGTGCTCGTTTCGAGATTGCGGTGGTTCATCGACAAAGCGGAGAGTGTCGATCAGCGGTCGCCCGGGGTTGGTAATCTCCACCCGATCGGAGAAAATTTCCACCTTGGGTCCGTCTCCAGTCACGCTGAAGTCCTGGTGAATGAGGGCATTGGCGACCAACTCGCGAATGGCAATTTCCGGGTACATCCGGAACTCGCTGCGGAACGCCTGACCGAGGACTTCGTTAACCGGCAACTGGTCATTGATGTACCGGATGAGCCCCTCGAAACCGTTGGCGTATCCTTTGGAGCTAGGCTGCTCGCGCTGAGTTTCTACCCGGCTGGTCCCTTTGTAGATGATCACTCGCACCGCCTTCCGGGCGAGGCTGTCGAAATCCGACAGTTTCTTGGCGAACAGGATGGCACCCAGGTTGGTGATGCGAAACCGGTCCGCACCTGCTTCGATGATGAATCGTTCCTGAGCAAACTTTTCAAGAATCCCGGCGCGTCCTTCCGGCAGAGGAACACCAAGCAGTTCGAAGAATGATGGGTAGTCCAGCAACTCCAACACGCGGGAGCCATCGACGTCATCGACGCAAATCGTCTTTTCAAAAGGGGTACGCTTGAATCGTTCCCACAATTCACGCTCTTTTTCGGGATAGTCCTTCAGTCGCCGTTTGGTCGATCCCACCCGAATGAATTCGTGATCCTTGAAGCGCACCGGGGTGTGCCAACAAGGAATGATCTCGAAAAGGACCACAGGCACACCGGGAGAATACTCGAACTCGTGAATTCGAAAATCCACGCGCGGATAGGATTGAGTGGAGAGCCAGCCTTCGAGATCCTGGTTGCCCACCTTGGACCGCCGCGGTTTGAAACTGGTGCCAATCACCGCGTGGTCACCGTCCCTGACACCCCAAACGAGCCAGGCGCGGGGTTGATCGGAAAGAACGGCACTGTTGGAAAGGGCTGAGAGATACTCGCCGATCTCGTCGGGGTCGGCTTTGTTGTGTTTGAATTCCACCCATTCCGTCTCGACGGGCAGAGCACAAAGCGAGTCCAGTCGGCTTTGCAACGAGAGTTGGGTCACCGCCTTCCTCCTTTCTCAAGCTGGGCGACGGCACGGTGGGGAACGAGGAAGGTCACGGCCAGTGGGAAGAGACGGGGCTGGGGATTCGCGTAGCGGCTGCGGAGGTGTTCGCATTCGCGCTCCAGCTCTGGAGGGATCTGCTTGAGGCGGGCGTGGAGGCTGTTGATGTCGCGCTCGCGCTGGGATTTTTCGTTTTCCGTCCAGTCGAACTCCATCTGTGGACCTTGTCGTTTTTCGAGGGTTTCACGGATCGTGCGTTCAAGTTCGTGCATGACTGCGGCGAGGTGATCGACTTCGCGCCCGGCACGGTCGTCGAGGAAGGACTGGAGGTTCTTGGTGCGCTCGGTCATCCGGGCGTCGAGGGCGGTGAGGAGCGGGGCTTCGATTTTCGTCCAGAGGGCTTTCAAAGTATCTTCGATGAAGCCGGGAGCACCGACGTCTTCGGAGGCGGCAACGGCCGCAGCGGTCTCGCCGACGTTCATGCGCTTGAAGCGTCCTTCCTGAATGGTGCCGCCCGCGGTGAGGATTTCCTCGTGGATGCGTTGGTTGTCGCCGCCAAGGACGAGAAGCCGACCGTGGACGATGACGGCGGGTGTTTGCAGGGCGGTGTCCGGCACCAGGCGGGCGGTGAAGCGGTGGAGTTTTTTCGAGCGGTCCATCGACCAGACTTCGGCCCGCAAGAGGCGCAGGCACATCTGGACGAGGCGGTGGTTCAGGTGGCAGAGGACCACGTCGTCACGGCCGGTGGTCTGCGAGTGGTCGAAGACGATGGGACGGATCTTGTGGGTGTGCGGGTGCGCGAGGCCCTCGGCACAATGCGACCATGAGCCGGTGAGTGGAGGGAGCAACCAGGCTTCCGGGATTCCGGGCAGGTCGGTGGGGATGAGCGGTGGCTGGCCTGCAAGGGAGAGGCCGGTTTCGACGACGTTGCGGATGCGCTCGGGTGTGAGGTGGAGTTCGCGGCGCGTGTCGTTGAGTTGGCCGGAGAGTTTTTCGAGTTGCTCGCGGAGCTTGCGCTCGAACTTGAGCATCGTCCGAGCTGGGCTGGCATCGGCTTCGGCGCGGGAAGTATCGAGCGTGCGGCGGCGGCCGAGCATGGCCTCTTCGACTTGATCGGCAATGACCGGGCCGACCTTTCCGAGATCCTCGCGGATGGCCTCGACCTTGATCGCTGCGCGGAGGAGGAATTCGAGGTCACCTTCAAGATCGCCGGGGGCTTGGCCGGGTCTGGTGACATCGAAGCCCTTGCCGACGAAGTGGAAGATGTGGACCTCTTCGTTCTTCTGTCCGTGACGGTCCACCCGGCCGTTCCGCTGTTCCATGCGGTTCGGGTTCCACGGGATTTCGTAGTGGATCAGGCGATGGCAATGGTTCTGTAGATTGACGCCCTCGGAGGCGGCGTCGGTGGCGAGGAGGATGCGGATGGCTGACTCCTTGGGATCGGCTTGGAAGGCGGCTTTGATTTTCTCGCGCTCGTCGAGTGGCATCCCGCCGTAGATGGTGAGGAGGCGGTCGCTGGCAGCGAGGCCTTCCGCGGCGAGGATGCCGTGCAGCCATTTCTGGGTGGCGCGGTATTCGGTGAAGAGGATGACGCGCTCGTTGTTCCACTTGCCGCCGGGTTTGAGCGTGGCTTGGAGCCAGGCGATCATCTCGTTAGCCTTGGTGTCCGCGTGGGTGGCGGCATCAGCGGCCCAGTGGCGGAGATCCTTGAGGATGGTGGCTTCCTCGCC
>JBBSJY010000063.1:0-20859 GCA_038256845.1 Verrucomicrobiales bacterium
GCGAGATTGATTGTCCCCCGCGGTGAGGCGCCAGCGCGAACGAGATTCTTCAACGGTGCGTCCACTTTTGATGGAAACCGGGTGGTGTGAATCAGTTGTACGATATACTGCCGGATCGACGGATCGATGTAGATCTCGTTGACCAGCGCGCGGGAGCCCGCCACTTGCTCGGGGGTGGCGACGGTTTTCGTTTTGTAAGGCGGCTCTGAGGTCGCCATCCGGTCGAGAATGGTCAGCTCTTCGTCTTTGGTGGGATATCCGACGGTGACCTTCAGCAGGAATCGGTCGAGCTGGGCCTCCGGCAGTTGGTAGGTGCCTTCCTGGTCGATCGGATTTTGCGTGGCCAGCACCAGGAACGGCTCCGGCAAGGGATACGAGCGATCGCCCAACGTGACCTGTCGCTCCTGCATCGCTTCGAGCAGGGCGGATTGGACCTTTGCGGGAGCCCGGTTGATCTCGTCGGCGAGGATGAGATTGTTGAAAATGGGACCGAGCTTCGGCTCGAACTTCGTCTCTTGTGGGTGATAGACCATGGTGCCGACGAGGTCGGCCGGCAGAAGGTCCGGGGTGAACTGGAAGCGGGCGAACGACGCGTGGAGTGACCCCGACAAGGCTTTCACCGCGAGCGTCTTGGCAAGGCCCGGCACCCCTTCCAGCAGGATGTGGCCGTTACAGAGGAGGCCGATCAAGAGGCGGTCCACCAGCCTTTCCTGGCCGACCAGCACCTGTCCCATTTCATTCTTCACGGCCTGGATCCAGCCGCTCGTTTCCGCGATGCGTTCTTGCAAGTGTTCAGTAGTCATCGATTTACCGCCAGAGCTTGGCACGCCAGTCGCCCAGCGCAACCGGCAATACGGCCACGGTCCCGCGGGGACGATGGGCCGAGGAAATGCACAAGCTTGAAGAGGGGTTGAGCGGATGGCTGCAAGCGGTTAGAAAGGCCCATGCGCATTGATATCGTGACCCTTTTCCCCGAGGTGGCCTTGGCTCCGCTGAGCGATTCGATCATCCAACGCGCACGGGCGGCGGGGCTCGTAGAGGTGAAAGCCCACCAGCTCCGCGATTGGTCGGAAGACAAGCATCGGAGAGTGGACGACTCGCTATGCGGCGGGGGGCAGGGGATGCTCTTGAAGCCCGAGCCACTGTTCGCCGCGGTGGAGGCGCTGCGGGAGTCGGAAACGCGGGTGATCCTCATGAGTCCCCGGGGACGCCCCTTCCTCCAGGCGAAGGCCGCGGAACTGGCCGCAGCGAAACATCTGCTGATCCTTTGCGGCCACTACGAGGGCGTGGATCAGCGGGTGATCGACGCGCTGGTGGACGAGGAAATATCCATCGGTGATTACGTGCTGACGAACGGGGCGATCGCGGCCGCGGTGGTATGCGATGCGGTGATCCGATTGCTGCCGGGTGCGCTGGGCGACGAGAGGTCGGCCGCGGAGGAATCGTTTTCGCGGCCGGATCGATTGGAAGCCCCCGCCTACACGCGGCCGGTGGATTTCCGGGGGATGAAAGTGCCGGAGGTGCTGTTATCGGGCAACCATGGCGAGATCGCGCGCTGGAAGGAGGAGCAGGCGCTCAAGCGAACCGAAGAGATACGGCCGGACCTCGTGCGCCGCGGTGAGAGGGTTCCTTGATCCGGGGAGTCCCCCCGCGGACTTTCAGGATTGACCGCCAAATCTAGCGCTTCGGGGGGAGTGTGGAAAGGCCCCTGATCTCATCAGCCAGTTGGCGGATCGTTTCGCCCGGGTGAGCGGAGGAAAGGCTGATCCGCAGTCTCGCGGTGCCTCGCGGAACGGTCGGATAACGGATCGCCGGAACCAGAAAACCCGCTTGCTCCAAGCGTGCCGAGGCATCCAGCGCCGCTTGGTTCCCACCGAGAACCACCGGCACGATGGGGGTATCGGAAATCGCGACGGCCCGCAGTTCGAGGAGGTTCTGCTGGAGTTTGAGCCGCAGGGCCGCTCCTTCTTCCGAGCGGACGATTTTCAACGATGCCAGGGCGGCATGTGCGATCGCGGGCGGGGGGGCGGTGGAATAGATGAAAGTGCGGGAGGTGTTGACCAGCAGATCAATCCACTGGCGGGAAGCGGCGACGTAGCCGCCCGATAGCCCCAGCGCCTTGCTGAAGGTTCCCATTTGGAAGGTGATCCCGCGCTGGAGGCCCAGTTCTTCGGCAAGTCCCATTCCGTTCGGACCGGCAACGCCGATGGCATGAGCTTCGTCCACCATCAGCAAGGCATCGTGGGCCTCCGTGAGAGCTGAAATTTCCCGGAGGGGAGCGCGGTCTCCGTCCATGCTGAAGATGGATTCGGTGACCACGAGGATTCGGGCATCCGCGGATTTCGCGCGGATGGAAACCAACAGACTTTCGAGTTTTCCCAGATGGTTGTGCGGAAATACCCGGAGTATCGCTCCGGAGAACCGGGCCGCGTCGACAAGGCAGGCGTGAGACAGCTTGTCGATGAGAACGAAGTCCCGTTTTCCCACGATGGCGGGAATGACGCCCAATGCCGTTGAGTATCCGGAGGAAAACGTGAGAGCCGCCTCACTCTGTTTGGCCACCGCCAAGGTTTCTTCCAGCAGCCGATGGGGTGGCAGGCTGCCGGATATCAGACGCGAAGCGGCGGAGCCCGCGCCGTAGCGACGGACGCCCTCGATGAAAGCGGATTCCACCTCCGGATGACGGGCGAGGCCGAGGTAGTCGTTGGACGCGAAATTCCAGAGCTCCCGGCCGTTTCTGCCGATCCGCGGGCCGGTGCCGGAGTCCAGCGGGCGCAGGTGGCGCAGCAGGCCGTCCCCCGCAAGTTTGCGGAGAGCGTCCGAGGGAGTGGACATGGAAGGCGGGTGCGGAAAAACTTAGCCTTCGGATGCCGGACGTTCCAAGGCCCACGCCAGGAGCTTCGAGGAATCATTCCAGATGTTGGGCGTGTTCGACTTGAGGACGACCACGATGGCCGAGCGACCGTTGAGCGAGCCTGAGGAAATGAGGCAACGGCCGGAAGCGTTGGTGGTCCCGGTTTTCATGCCATCGCAGTAGTCGAGCTGCTTGAGGACCTTGTTGGTGTTCTCGAGCAATCGGGTCCGGCCGTCATTGAAACGGAACCGGAAGGCCTTGGTCGCCATGTAGGATCGCAGGAGCGGACTGCGGTAGGCGGTGCGGGCTGCAATCGCCATGTCGCGAGCGGTGGAATATTGGCCGGGTTCCGTGAGACCGTGGGGGTTCTTGAAATTCGAATTCCGCATTCCCAGCGACGCGGCCTTGCGATTCATGAGGGCTGAAAAGTTATCCTGGCTGCCCGCGACATCCCGGGCGAGGGCGCGGCCCACATCGTTCGGGCTTCTGACCATCAATGCCTTGAGAAGATCCCGTCGCGGGTAAACGTCTCCCGCCTTCAGGTAAAGCTTGGTAGGTTCACAAGCCCCGTCCGAGGTGGTGATGGTCACCGGCTTGTCCACGCTGCCGGCATCCAAAACGCAGAGCGCGGTGATGATCTTCTGAGTGCTGGCGACGGCGCGCGGCAGGTCGGCGTTCTTCGCGTAGAGCACTCGACCGCTCTCCACGTCAATGACAATGGCGCTCTCGCCAACCACGGAAGGCGGGGGGGTGAGAGGGATTGCGGCGATCCGAACGGGACTGGTGGCCGTCTGAAGATGAACGGCTTGCCCCGGACGCGGCTGGACCGGAGGGGGATTTCCTCCGCAGGATGTGATGAAAGCGGTGGTGAAAAGCAGTGCCGCCAGCGGTGCGCAGTGGTTCCGAAGCATGCGGGGAATCAATTCCATCATCGGCGGTCCATCAAGTGGCGAATCACATCGAACTCATTCGAGCTTGGGTGGCAGCAGGCCGCCATCAAGCCCTGCCCCATCTTCCGGCAGCGACGGCTCCTTGAAATCCACGGGGCCGCCGGCGAACCAGAAGCTCCGTTTGCGCTTGCTTTCATAAGCCAGCGCCCGCTCGTGACCGGTAGTCAGTTCCTTCAGGTCGTTTTCCCGGATTTCAACCACAGGAACCTTGGCCGGACGGAGATCGGATAACGAAAATTTTGATAGCCCGGAGACTTTCGTCTGGGTGGCTGCGGTGGCGTCCCGCAAGGCGTTCATGGTCGAACCACAGGAAATCAGTCCGAGGGCGGTCGCGGCGGTGGCCAAGGTGGGAAGGCAACGTGGCGTCTTCATAACGACTCAGAGCTGTAACATGAGACGACCCTCTGTCCATCATGCTTTTTTAAGTCAAAATCCTCACATTCGGGCAATCACGGCATCAGGACCAAAAAATTTCGAACCGGCCGGTTCCACATCGGCCGACGGGTGAGAGGTCCGCCGGCAATGGCTCCGGAGACCCAGAGATCCGCCGATCTGCCGCCATCGAGGTTCAGGGCGTGATAAACCGGCCAACCTGCGACCGGACTTGAACCAAGCGCGCGCCCGAGTTCCGCCAAGGTGCAGGCCGAGGTCCGCCCGATCCACCATTGTGAGCCCCCATCCCACGCGATGAGCGACCGGATGGCGGGCTTGGTGGCTTCCAAGCCGGTGACGCCGCGACCTTCGTGGACCAGCATCGGGCCGGACTGAATCAGCTCATCCATACTCCGGCCCCGTTGGGGGCCAAGGTTTTCGCGGCGGACTATCGCGGTCGATCCCGCTGAGTCGGCATACCAGATGCCGCTGCCGAGCGATGATCCCGAATTCCAGGCCCCGGTGGATCTCCCCCCGTCAATCACCAGGCCCAGCGGTTCGCCCTCGGGGGTGAAATACCCCGCGTTGATGGCTGCGATCCCTCCCGCGGAGCGCGCTGCTGCGGCCGCATCGGCATGCAGGGAACCCGGTCCCTCGGTTTGATCGACCACTTCCAGCCGATGGTTGGGGGTGTCGAAGGCCACCCCTTCGAAGGTGATGCCATTGATGCTCTTGATCCTTACCGTCGGCGGGGTCGCCGGAACCCTTGCCGACGCCTTGATTGCCGGGGTCGCAGCGGCCACGGAGACGACGACCGATTGCGGGACGGGATTCGGATAGGGTTTGGGCGGCGGCGGAGTGACCGGCCGACAGGCGGCGATCGCGCTCCCGAGGATGATGCCGATGAGATAACGCATGGAATGACGTCTCATGCGTTGCCGGGCTTTGCAAGACATCGCGTTCCTGTTGCTAGCGGAGGAGCGAAAGGATTGGCTGCGGCCAGAAGCCGAACACCACCGTGGCCGCGGTCATCAAACCGATGCAAACCTTGCTGATGACCGGCAGAACGAGCGGGGTGGCTCCCTCGGCCGACGGTGACCACCACATCGCGCGGATGACTTTCAGATAGTAATAGAAACCGGCGGCGACGCCGACAAACGCGATGATGACCGCCCACCACAGGCCCGCTTCGACCGCGAGGGAAAAGATGAAGAACTTGCCGATGAATCCCGCCGTCAGCGGAACCCCGGCGAGCGCGGCAAGCAGCACGGTAAGCGCCAGCGCGAGCGTGGGATTCGTTTTCCCCAGCCCGTTGAAATGAGCCAGTGTTTCGCCGTCGCGCTGCATGCGGACTTGGGCGAGGATGAAGAAAACACCCAACGTCATGAGCAGGTAAGTGGCCAGATAGAATGAGATCGCCTTGATCGATCCGATCGAGGTCGCGGTCTCCGGTTTCCAAGCTGCAAGCGCAAGTAGCAGAAAGCCCGCATGGGCGATCGAGGAGTAGCCGAGCAGGCGCTTGAAATTTGCCTGCGGGATGGCTGCGAGGTTCCCGACCAGCAAGGTGGCCCCGGCCAGGATCGCCAGCAGGGTGATCACCGGTGCGCGGGTGAGTTCGCTGTTAAGGAATGGATCAAGGATGCGGATGGTCAGAATGAATCCGGCGGCCTTCGATCCGACGGACAGAAAGGCGGTGGTGGGCGTGGGCGCGCCCTGATAAACGTCGGGAATCCAAAAATGCATGGGAACCGCGCCGACCTTGAAGCCGAGTCCGATCATCACCAGCGCGATGCCAAAAAGCAGGCCGGGGAGGGGAATGTTGATGGTGCGGGCGTCGTCCAGCATTCCGGCCATCACATTGAGATTCATGGTTCCGGTGGTGCCGAAAATCCAGGCGATTCCGTAAACGAGGAAACCGGTGCTGAGAGCCCCGAGGATCAGGTATTTCACTCCGGCCTCGAGTGATCCGACATTCCGCCGCATGTAGGCGACCATGACGTAAAAGGTGATGGTGACGAGTTCGAGTGCGACGAATGCTCCCGCGAGGTCGCGCGCGGATGCCATCCACATCATTCCCGCGCAGGCGAAAACAGGCAGGGCGTAGTATTCTCCCGTGCCGTTTTCCGATCCGGGATGATCGGTATAGCGGGCGAGCACTTTCCGGTAGTCCACCGATAGCAGGACTACGAGAAGAGTACAGAGAAGGGCGAATATCTTGTAGAAGCGGGCGGCCGCATCGAATTGATAGAAATTCCACAGAGGCCACCGGGCCCACGACTCCGCGGGTTTTTCCTCCGGCCCGACGACCACGAATGCGAGGACAAGGATCAAACCGAGCCCGACCGCCGCGCTGACGCCCACCCATGCCTTTTGTTTGGCACTGGAGAACGCCTCGGCCATGAGCAGGACGATGCCGAGGGTGACGGTGAGCGCTTCCAAATAATAGGCGGGCATGGAGGAGGAAAGTGGCGAGTGTTCAGTTTTCAGGTTTCAGGGCGAAAGCTGAGGTCACTTGAGAAGATTGAGAAGGAGATTGGGGTAGAGGCCGACCGCAAGCAGCGCGAACACCAATAGGAATGTCGGGACGCGATCCATCAGTGTGAGATCGGCGGCGGACTCGGTTGCTTTCGCGGAGGGTCCCTGAAAGATGTTCCGGTAGGCGCGGAGCATGTAAATGGCAGTGATGACAACGCCCCAGATCGAGAGGATGCAGGCGATCTGGACGGGGCCGAGACCCACTGCGGGCTGATAGTTCTGAAAGGCGGAAAGAAACACGAGGACCTCGCCCGAGAAGTTTGCCAGACCGGGAAGCCCGATCGAGGCCATGGCTGCCAAGCCGAAAACAAATGCCATTTTGGGCGCGGATTTCGCCAACCCACCGAGATCGGATAGGTCGAGCGAGCCCGTGTTCCGCTCGATCCGGTCGGCCAAACCGAAAAGCAGCGCGATGGAAACTCCGTGGGCAAACATCAATAACACGGCGGCGGGAAGAGCTAGCGAGTTCTCCGGAACGGCGATCAGGGCGGCGATGGCCAGGAAGATATAGCCCATATGCATGACCGAGGAATTCCCCAGCAATCCATCGAGGCGCTTCTGGGAAACCGTGACAAATCCAACCCACAGGATATTACCTAACAGAAGAACCAGGAGCGGGGTCAGCCACTCTTGCAGGCCCTCGGGGACCATCGGCACTGCGACGCGAAGCAACCCGTAGAGCCCGAACTTTTTCAACACGCCGGCGTGGAGCATGGAGACCGGTGCGGGCGCGCTGGCGTATGCCGGGGCGGCCCAAGAGTGGAAGGGGAAGAGCGAAACGAGCGTGCCGAAGCCGATCAGAAGCAGGGCTGCGATTCCTTTCTGCGCGACGGGGTCGATCGGTCCCGCCGCTTCCGCCATTTTTGTCATGTCGAGCGTGCCTGCGAGATTGGCCAGCCAGACGAGCCCGGCAAGCAGGATGATCGATCCGAGGCCGAGATAAATGGTGATTTTCCAAGCGATTTCCCGCCGGTCACCGCGGCCGAGAATGCCAATCATCAGGAAGGTGGGAATCAGTGCGAGTTCATGGAACGCATAGAAGAAGAACAGGTCGGTCGCGGCAAACGCACCCAGCGCGCCGCCGGAGATGAGCAGGGAAGAACCGAAATAGAGGGTTTCACGACCGGCGGGGGATTTGCCGGAAAGCACCGCGGCCATGGTGACAATCACGGACAGGAGCACCATGATCACACTCATTCCGTCCGGGAATCCGAAGGCCAGGCGGATCTCCGGCTTCTCCAATACCGTGAGGGAAAACGACCAGAATCCGGCGCTTTTCCAAGTGACGGCAGCGACAAGGCCCAAGACCAGATTGAGGGCGGACGCACCGATGGCGGTCCACCGCGCCGGGGCGCCGAGGAGGATTGCCAGGAAAGCGAAGATCGGGATGAAGACGAGAAGAACGAGCATGGCTTCAGAGGAAAACGGTGAGATAGATGACGAGGAGAACTCCGAATCCGATGGCAAAGGCATATCCCTGCAAACTGCCGGACTGGGTCTTGCGGAACAGGTTTCCCAGGCCTTCCGCCCCGCGGCTGAAACCACCCACGATCAGGCCGTTGATGATAAACTCATCGCAGAAGTGGATGATCGCGGCCAACGCGTCCTGAAAATAACGAACAATTCCCTTCTCATAGAATTCATCGACGTAAAAGCGGTTGCGGAGGAGGGGAATCGATACCGGATCCCTGGCCTTGCCGTTGTAGAGATAGAATGCACCTCCCGCTCCGATGATCAGGGCGAGGAGGGAGACGATTGTGACCAAGCCGAAGTGAATCCCGCCCGCGCCCTCCGGGGCCGCAGGGGAGAGGGCGTTGATCCCGGGATATCCTGCGATGAGACCGAGGACTGCGAGGATCGCCAGCGGCACCCACATGAGCGGGCCGACTTCGTGCGCGTGATCCGCGTTCTCCGTGCGGCCTTTGCCGAGAAATGCGACGATAAAGAGTCGCGTCATATAGAACGGGGTGAGCACGGCAACGAAGGCCGCGATCCAGAAGAGGATCGGGGTTCTTGCGTGGGCCGCTTCGAGAATGAGTTCCTTCGAGAAGAAACCTGAAGTCCCCGGCACGGCGATCAACGCGGCGAACCCGATGGCAAACGTGATGGCGGTGATCCGCATTTTCCTCATCAGGCCACCCATGTTCCAGATATTCTGCTCATGATGGCAGGCGAAGATCACCGCACCGGATCCAAGGAAGAGCAGCGCCTTGAACCATGCATGGGTGAAGAGATGGAACATGGCCGCCTCGCCCGCGAGCAGGCCGACCGCCATGACCATATACCCGAGTTGGGAGAGAGTGGAATAGGCAAGGATGCGTTTGATGTCATCCTGCTGGGTGGCCATCAGCGCTGCCACCAACGCGGTCAGTGCCCCGATCCATGAGATGGCATGTCCGGCGAAATTGTCAAATGCGTCCGCGCCTATGGAGAGTTGCACCCGGAAGAGCATATAAACGCCGGCTGCCACCATCGTGGCGGCGTGGATGAGGGCGGACACGGGGGTGGGACCTTCCATCGCATCCGGCAGCCAGACATGGAGCGGGAGCTGGGCGGACTTTCCGATCGCGCCGCAGAAGACACACAGTAGTGCCGCACCAAGGACGCCGGTCGAGACGGTGGCCAGCCCGCCATCGGCGGCCCACTCACTCATTCCATCGAATGCGAGGGTTCCGGTGATTCCCCACATCATCAGTATGCCCACCATGAATCCGAAGTCGCCGATGCGGTTGCAGATAAATGCCTTCTTCGCGGCATCCGCGGCGGATTCCTTCTGATACCAATGGCCGATGAGCAGATAGGAACTGACGCCGACCAACTCCCAGAAGATGAACGTCATGATGAAATTCGAAGCCAGCACGATGCCGGTCATCGAAAACATGAAGAGCGAGAGGCCGGTGAAATAACGGGCTTTCGCCGCGTCGTCCTTCATGTAGGCGAGAGAGAAGATGTGGACCAGAAGCCCCACGCCGGTGACGACGATCATCATACCGGTGGAAAGCCGGTCGAGTTTGATGCCGATATCGATGGAAAAATCACCAATGGTCGCCCAGGAAAATGCCGAGGTGCCTTCGTTACCTAACAGAAGTATTGAAAACAGCAGCATTGCGCCTGCGGCCGCGGTGGAGACCCATGGGACCACCGCCGACTTTCTCAAAACCAACTGGTTGACCGCGGCAACCGCAAACGGCAGGAAAAGAAGTATCCAGGGGAGCGTCATAAGAAGTGGGAAGTGATCAATGCGGCATCGTCATCCCTTGAGCGTCGTCAGCTCAGCGGTGTTGATCGTTTGGCGGGCGCGATAAAGGGCGACGATGATCGCGAGACCGACCGCGACCTCGGCGGCGGCCACGGTGATGACGAAGAAGACCAGGATTTGGCCGTTGTAATCAGGCAGGCCGTTGATCGTGTTGAACCGCGAAAATGCGACGAGCGTCAGATTTGCGGCGCTGAGCATCAGCTCGAGGCACATGAACACAATGATGATATTCCGCCGCAGCACCACGCCTGCGAGGCCGATGGCGAAAAGGAGGCCGGAAACCAGAAGATAGTCGTTGAGCGAGGCCATGAGGAGTAGGAAGAGTCTGGGATACGGTTCAGTCGGCCTGGCGCTTGGAAAGCACGACGACACCGATGGTGGCGACCAGAAGAATCACCCCGACGATCTGGAGCGGGAGATTGTATTGAGTGAACAGCACGTGGCCGATGAGGTGGACGTCGGGCAGTCCACCCTCGTTCAGGGTGGTGGCGATCTTGCCATCGGCAGGGAACGCGGCAGCGGAGGAAGCGAGCGATTGGCCGTCCAAGGGCAGGGCCGCCTTGTCCGGGGTCCGTGATAGAATCCCGATGAGTTGAACGACGAAGACCACCACCAGCGCGAGGCCCGCCGCGATCGGGGCATAGGAGTCGACCCGCTTTTCATCACTTTTCAGGTCTAGCAGCATGATGATGAAGAGGAACAACACCATGACCGCGCCGGAATAGACAAGGATCTGGATGACTCCGACAAAGAAGGCGCTGAGTCCGATGAAAAGCCCTGCCAGGCCGACAAAGCAGGTGACGACAGAGAGGGCGCTGGAGACGGGATTGCGGAATGCGATGACCGCGCAGCCGCCGATCAGCATTACGGTTGAGAAGAGCCAGAAAAGGTAGGAGGGCACGGGAAATTGGAGAGAAGTTTGGTGAAGTGCGAGCGATCAGTCATATTTCAGGCAGGCCCACCAACCGACGAGCCCGAGGGCGAGGGTGACGATGCCGGCGGCAAGTCCGAAAAACGCCATTCCATTGACCGCGCAGAGCGGACCCGAGACAATGATGCCATAGAGGCCTGCGAGGATCACAATTGAGGAAGAGATGGCTTTCATCGTTGGCTCGGGATATTGAATTTCTACTTCAGCTCGTTCCATTTGTTGACCAGCCCCACCCGGACTCCGCCGATTTCATAGAGTTTCTTCTTGTCGTGGACCATGTCCGCACGGGTGAGGCCGGTTATGGCATAGTCCTTGCGGAGGTAGATCGCTTGTTCGGGGCAAACTTCCTCGCACATGCCGCAGTAGATGCAGCGGATCATGTCGATATCGAATTCCAGCGGACGTTTCTCCACCTTTGCCCATGGATCATCGGTGGGGATTTCTCCCGGTATGATCCGGATCGCCTTGGGCGGGCAGATGAATTCGCAGAGCTGACAGGAAACGCAGCGCTCGCGGCCCTGCTCATCGGTGACCAGCGCGGGGGCGCCGCGGTAGTATTCCGGCATGTGGGAGTCCCACTTCTGCTCCGGATATTGCATGGTGACGCCGAGCCCGGAGGAGGCGAGGTCTTTGCCGCCGACGGATTTTCCGCGCAGCGATCTGATCGCATGCTTCATCGTTAGGAAGAAACCTTTGGCGAGGGCGCCGAGATAGATTTTCTCGCCGAGGCCTAGCTTCGGACGCTGGAGTTTGACAATGGCCATGGAGAGATTCAGGAAAATGGTTGTTAGGCCCGTAGGACCTTGGGGCGTTCGTCGGAAACCTTCGCGACCCAGACGATCGCCACGGTGAGGACAATCAGAAGAACCGCGCCGAGGGCGATGATTGCGCCAGCGAGGTCGGGCGCGGCTACGATCAGTGCGGCAAGGAACACGTTGACAAGCGCGGCTTCGAAAAAGATCACCCAGCCCAATCTCATGAGTTGGTCATAGCGGAACCGCGGGACGGTCCAGCGGACGAGGATGAAGAAGAGGATGAATACCAGCAGTTTGGTGAGGAAGCAGCCGAGGTGGATGAAGCCGCCCCACCAGGTGCCGGTGATATATTGATCCAGATTGAATCCGACCGACCATCCGCCGAGGAACAGCGTGACGATGAGCGCTGAACCGATCACCATGGCGGCGTATTCGCCCATGAAGAACATGGCGAACTTCATCGAAGAATATTCCGTGTGATAACCTCCGACGAGTTCGGTCTCGCACTCGGGGAGATCGAATGGCATGCGGTTGGTTTCGGCGAAAATCGAAACGGTGAAGATCAGAAAGGCGACGGCGGCAGGGAACAGGAACAAGAGCTTGCCGCCGAGGGTGAACTCCTCGGTGTGACCCCAGAAGGGCAACAGCAGCCAGCCATGATCCGCCTGATGCTGGACGATTTTGCCAAGATTCAAATCGCCGAAATAGAGCAATACCGGGATGATCGAAAGGCCGAGGGCGATTTCGTAGGAAATCATTTGCGCCGTAGAGCGGACCCCGCCGATGAATGGGAATTTCGAGTTCGAAGCCCAGCCCGCGAGAGTGATGCCGTAAACCGTTAGAGAGGCGACCGAGAACACGAAGAGCGGGCCGATATCGATGTCCGCGATGACCAGGGCCTCGGTGTGCCCGAAGAGTGTGACAGTGGAACCGAAGGGAATGACACAAACGGTGATGAGCGCCGGCACCACGGTGAGGGCGGGTGCCAGCCAGTAGAAGGCCTTTCGCACATGATCCGGAGTGAAATCTTCCTTGAGGAAAAGCTTCAATCCATCAGCGATCGGCTGAATGAGCCCGAAGAAATGAAAATCCTTCTTCGCCCCGAAAAGTGTGAGCGGAATCCCGACGCGGTTTGGCCCGACGCGGTCCTGGATGATCGCGGAAAACCGCCGCTCGAAGTAAACGGAGAGCGGGACCAGCGGTAGCACCACCAGGAAGGTGAGCACGATGATCTTCACTAGGATGATAGAGATCTGGAAAAGGTCCATGAAAGGAAAGGGTGGGATCTATCAGCCGTTGATGAGTCCTGCGGCCCTGCGCGCGCGTTCGTTCGCGAGCAGCGGGATCTGGTGGCCGGTTTCCTTGACCGGCGTGCCGAGGTGGCCGATTTTCGATAGCGTCAACCCGCCGAATTCCGGCACGGCGGCGGCGACTGATTTGAACACGTCCTCAATGAGGTGGAGCGGGCCTTTTTCGCCGGTGAACGCGTCGATGAGGTCGCGGAGGACTTCCCAGTCGTCTCGGGCGAGGCCAAGGGGTTCGGTCGCGCGGTTGAGCCGTTGGAGACGTCCGGCGAGATTGACCATCGATCCCCGTTTCTCGGTGAAAGCTGCGGCGGGCAGGACGACGTGGGCGGCGTTGGCGGCCGGATTCGCAAGAATGTGCGACTGCATGAAGAATTTCAGCCCGGCAAGGTCGTCGGGCGTGAAATCCGCGTCGGAGATGAGGTCCTCGCCGAGGGCGATGAGGGCCTTGATCGATCCACGCCGGATGCCTTCCCGGATCGAGGACAGATCGCTGTAAGGATCTTCGCTGCCAAGGATGAGCTTGGCCCCGGTGGTGTTCGGGTTGCGGTCCGCGGCGATGAGGAGCGAATCCGCTTCGCCGAAACGGGGAACCAGCGAAAGGTGGGGCGTGCCGATTTTTTCGGCGAGCGTCCGGGTCAGGAACAACTCCTCGTTGGTCATGCGGCCCGACGCGATGATGGCAATTTCGTCAGCCTCGAAGAGCTTCAGATTGGCAGCGGTGGTGGCGATGGCATCGGCCCAGGAGGTTGGAGCGTGCGCGCCGGCGAGGCTGGCGAGCGGTTCGGTGAGGCGGGTAGGGCCGTCGATGTAGTGGAAATTCAGCCGGTGGGAGTCGGGCAGCCAGTTCGAGTTCACCTCGTCGTTCTGGCGCGGGGTGATGCGGTGGATCTTGTTGCCCCGGGTCCAGACCACAATGTTCGCCCCGGTGCCGCAGTTGACATCGATCGTCGGGGTCTCCTTGAGAAACCACACCCTCATTTGGAAGCGGAAGTCGTTCGACGTCAGAGCTCCTACCGGACAAATGTCAGCGGTGTTGAGGGAATAATTCGAGTCGAGAAGGCGGCCGGGATGGACGGTGAGCGTGGTGTGGGTCCCGCGCTGGGTGAATCCCAGCACCGGATCGCCGGCGACTTCTTCCATGAAACGGATGCAGCGGCTGCACATGATGCAGCGCTCGTCGTCCAGCCGGATGCGCGGACCGATGTCGACGTTTTTGGGCTTCTTGACCTTCATGTCCACGAAGCGGGAGAGGCCGCGGCCGTGTTCGACGGATTGTTCCTGCAGGCGGCACTCGCCGGCCTGGTCGCAGATCGGGCAGTCGAGCGGGTGATTGATCAGAAGAAATTCCATCACGCCCTCACGGCACTTTTCGACCAGCTCCCCCGATGTCCGGAGCGCCATGTTTTCCGAGACGGTATTTGCGCAGGCAATGACCGGGCGCGGGATCCAGCCGATGGGCAGATAGCCTTGTTCATCGTACTGCGGATCCTCGCCGGGTGCCGGGCGCGGCGGCATGCCCATCTGGATCAGACACATCCGGCAATTTCCGGGCGAACTCAGTTTCGGATGATAGCAGTAATGGGGGACGGTGATACTTACCTGGCGGCAGGCTTCGATCATCCGGGTGCCCTTGGGAAACTGATGCCAGATCCCATCGATCTGGACGTTCACCAAACACTTTTCGGCGGCAAGATCTTTTGGCAGCTTGAGTTCCGCGGTTGCCGAAGGTGAATCGCTCATGGCTGGAAAGCGCGCCGAATAAGTGTGGAATAGAGCCTCGGCGGTCGTCGGGCGGCAATATGTCGGGGTCGGGAGGACGCGGCAAGCGTGCTTTGTGAAAAATTTCACAAGCTCCCCGCCTGGTGCCTCAGGCCTTGTGGCCGGACAGGTCGGCCGCGGCCGCGGACTCGCTGAGGAGCTCGCCGGCGCGGGCAATCAAGGTTTCAAGCGGGAGGCCGGAGTCGGCAAGGGCGTGAATCGAATCAAACCATCCGCTGGACCTCGCTTCATCATCGGCCATGCCGCAAAAAGCGGTGACGGGAATCCCGTGGGCGCGTGCCATGCGTGCCAGGCCGACCGGGCCTTTTCCCGAAAGACTCTGATGATCGAGCGCGCCCTCGCCGGTGATGACATGGGTGGCGGCGGAAACACGCGATTCCAGATGCAGCAGATCGGCGAGCAGGTCGAATCCGGAAAGCAGTCTGGCACCGGCGAAATGCATCAGCCCGAAACCCAGTCCGCCCGCGGCGCCGGCCCCCGGCGTCACCGCGGCATCCTCTCCTTTTGCAAGCTCCACGAGGCGTTCCAAGGCGGCCTCCAAGGCAAGCTGGTCCTCGGAGTCAGCGCCTTTCTGTGCTGAGAAAATGGCGGTCGCCCCTCTGCTTCCCAGGAGCGGATTGTCGACGTCACAGGCGGCGATGATCTCGGGCAATGCGATTCGCGCGCGGGTATCAAGCGAATCGACGTCGGCCATCAGGTCCGGCGAGGGGGTGAGCTCTTCACCGGTTGAATTCAGGAACCGGATTCCAAGTGCGGCCGCCATTCCGGCGCCGCCGTCGTTGGTCGCGCTCCCGCCAAGTCCCAGAATGATCCTGGCCACCTTCTTTTCAAGGATGGCATGAGCCATCTGCATGCCCGTTCCAACTGTCGTGGCACGGCGCGGTTGGCGCTCATCTTTGGCGATCCGCCACAGGCCCGATGCTTCCGACATCTCCAGGATCGCGGTCGGTCCATCATCGGTCTCCGCAAGAATGTAGCGGCTGACGATCGGCCGGCCGAGCGCGTCCAGCGAATCGCAGGAAATCCAAGACGCGTTGAGAATCGGTGCCAGAGTTTCCATGAAACCCTCGCCGCCGTCTGCGATGGGACACAGATCGAGCTCCGCCTCGGGATGCGAACGACGGATCCCCGCGGCGATGGCCTCTGCCGCTTCGCGGGCGGAGAGGGAGCCTTTGAACTTGTCGGGGGCGATCAAAAAGCGCGGGGACATGGCGTGGGCGAAGGGCTAGGCATTCAGTCTTGCCGCGACAAGTGGAAATCCTTCACCCTCCGGCAATGGCCACTATCGCAGTGTTAGGAACGTTGGATTCCAAGGGAACGGAACACGCGTTCGTCGCCCAGCGGATCCGGGACAGGGGGCATCGCGCCATGCTGATCGACGTCGGCAGCGGAGACGCGCCCACGGTGGCGCCGGAGATCACTCGTGACGAGGTGGCGGCAGCGGCGGGGATCGATCTGCAAGACGTGCTTTCGCGCCACGACCGAGGGGAATGCGTCGGTGCGATGAGCCGGGCGGCTCCGCTGTTGCTGGAAAAACTCGCGAAGGATGGAACAATCAACGGGGTGATCTCACTCGGTGGCGGAGGTGGAACGGCCATCGCGACCGCAGCGATGCGGGCCCTGCCGCTGGGATTTCCGAAGCTGATGGTATCCACCCTTGCCGCCGGAAACACCGCCCCGTATCTCGGCACCAAGGATATCGTGATGATGCCCAGCATCGCCGATGTCGCCGGGTTGAACCGGCTTTCCCGGACCATTTTCAGCCGCGCCGCGGGAGCGATTTGCGGGATGGTCGAGGCGGAAATCGAGACGGGCGATGCCAGGCCCCTGATTGTCGCCAGCATGTTTGGCAATACCACCGCCTGTGTCACCGAAGCACAGAGGATCCTCGAGGAGGCAGGCTACGAAGTGTTGGTTTTTGCCGCTACCGGAGCGGGCGGGCGCAGCATGGAAGCGTTGATCGAAAGCGGGATGGTTTCAGGCGTGCTCGATCTGACAACGACCGAGTGGGCCGACGAGCTGGTCGGCGGCGTCCTCGGTGCCGGAGCCAGCCGGATGGACGCCGTCGCCAAAGCGCGGGTGCCGGCGGTGGTCGCACCGGGTTGTCTCGACATGGTCAACTTCGGCGAGCGCGCGAGCGTGCCGGAAAAATTTGAAGGACGGAATTTCTACATCCACAATCCGCAGGTGACGCTGATGCGGACCACTCCTTCCGAATGTGCGGAATTGGGAAAGATTCTCGCGGAAAAAGTGAACGCCTATCGCGCTCCGGTGGCGATGATGATTCCGACGCGTGCGATCAGCGTGATCAGCGCGGAGGGCCAGCCGTTTCACGATCCACAAGCCGATGATGCCTTGTTCTCCGCGCTGAAGAACGGCGTGAAATGCCCCTTGTTCGAAATGGACGAGGAAATCAACAGCCCCGTTTTCGCGAGATCCTGCGCGTTGAAATTGCTCGATCTGATGGAGCAGCACGCTGCCCGTTAGATCCCGGCGAGGCGCTTGCGCGTCTCGTCATCCACGACCTCGCAGAGCCGGTAGCCCTCGCCGTGGCCTGGAAGCGCCATCAGCAGCGCCTCGCGTTCGTAGGGGGAAGGGAAATCCAGCCCGATCAGCGCGCGGCCGATGCGCTCGCCCGATTGGCGGTAGTTGAAATAACAAAGGCTGGCATTTCCCCGGATCCGCCGGTCGAGGAAGTCATGCAGAGCCCCCGGCCGCTCATAGAAATCCAGGCGCAGGAACGCCGGGTGGCTCAACAGATCACCGCGCAGTGGAATGGCGCGGAATGCCACGTCGATCGCGCCGGTCAGGTCCTGCCACTGAAAGCCGCGGGCATCCAATTTGTCCGACACCGCTTCCAGGATCCCCGCTTGTTCCGCGCCGATCGTGAAAACCGGCCACGCGTTCTCCGCATCGTTCTTCCCATATTGGAAGTCGGTGATATTGACTCCCTCGAAGCACGAGTCGAGCAGCTCGAGCATCGTTCCAGGGCGTTCGGGAATGCGGACCCGCAGGGTCCGGGTGCGCTGGTTTGCCGCGCCCTCGGACTGGGCGATCAAACCGAGTTGAAGGAGATCGATGTTGGCGCCGCAGAGCACCACCAGGACACGCTTGCCCGCCAGCTTTTCCCGGTTTTTCAACACCGCGGCGAGGCCCATCGCACCGGAAGGTTCCGAGACGCAGCGCAGCCCCTCCCACAGGATCCGGATGGCGTGGCTGACCTCGCCGTTGGTCACCGTTTCGATGCGGTCGAGCGTCTGCCTGCAAATCTCAAAGGGCAGTTTTCCGGCCTGACCCACCGCGGTGCCGTCACAAAAGAGGTCCACGTTCTCCAACATGATGCGCTCGCCGGATTCCAGAGCGGCCTTCATCGATGCCTGCCCGACTCCCTCCACGCCGATCATCTCCATCTCCGGCCAGTAGGTTTTCAGCCAGACCGAGACGCCGGCCGCGAGGCCGCCGCCACCAATCTGCAGGTAGGCCGCATCGAACGGGCCGTGGCCGGAGAGCACCACCTCGTCGGCCAGGGTGCCTTGGCCGGCCATCACCAGGAGGTCGTCGTAGGCGTGAATGTAAACGGCTCCGGTAGTGGCTTCGTCCTCCCGTGCCGCGGACACGGCGGCGTCGTAGCTGTCTCCAGCCAGATGGATTTCCACAAATTCCCCGCCATGGTGGCGGACGGCGCTCTGTTTCACCTTTGGCGTCGAGCGGGGCATGTAGATCCGGGCCCGGATCCCCAGAGCCCGCGCGGCCAGAGCGACCCCTTGGGCGTGATTTCCGGCCGAGGCCGTGACCGCGCCCCGAGCCCGCTCCGCCGGCGTGAGAACCGCCATCCGGTTGCAAGCGCCGCGCCATTTGTAGGCTTTCACCGCCGACAAATCCTCCCGCTTCACCCAAATCTCCGGACCCGGGCCCTCAAGTTGCAGCCGCTCCAATGGTGTGGGCTGGCCAAACCGGTACACGCGCTCGCGCGCGAACAGGATTTCCTGCCGCAATTGGCGGTCCAGCGGCAGTTCCTCGCGTTCCATGGTCTTGATCTGAACAAAAGCCGCTCTCTCCGCAAGTGCGCGCACCTCGGGGGGTGCGCGCCTCGCAAAATTCTTGCCGTCGATCCATCCCGCGCTCCGGCAAATCATCCGCCAGCCGCACCCGCCGCCGCCTCCACGGCGGGATGGCCGCGGCTCACCGGTCCGCCGCCCATGTCATCCCGTTTGCCAGCAATTTCAGGAAAACAGGATCGCTGAAGGTTTCGTTGGTGTGGCCGTAGGTGGTGCCGAACACCCGCGTGCCGTTGAAATCGTTCGCCCAGATCACGGGCTGGTCCTTGCCTGTTTTCTCACTCTTGGAAGTCGCCAGCACCGTCGTTTTTGGTCCGAGTTTCTCGATGATGTAGAGTTCGTCCATCGGGGTCGTCCAGTCGCTCGGGAAATCCTTCATCACAGGGTGATCGGCTTTCACCACTTTCACGGGATACTTGCTCTGGTGTTCGTGCTGCTTGCTTGTCACGCCGAGAAACTCCCTCCAGTCGTCGATTTTCGCCGAGCGGTAGGTATGCATGGCGCAGTGGACGACGACCGCGGGAGTTCCCGCCCGGTGCGCGTCCGTGATTTTCCGGATGTATGCGTCATCCTTGGTGTCGGCGAAGCACTCGTTGTGAATCACCACGTCGTAGGGCTTCGCCCACTGCGGGTCGTCGTAGAGGGCGATTTGGGCGTCGGTGCCTTTGCCGCCCTCGTTCACCACGGTGAACTCCGCTTGGGCATGTTTGCCGATGCCTTCCACCATCGCCGCCGATTGAAATTCGTAATCGTGGCAGCATCCGCCCGTCACGATCAGCACTTTCAGCGTCTCCTTCCCCGCCGCGGGATTCGCGTCGTCCTGGGTATCCGCAAAGCCGACCCCGGCAAAGACCGCCAATCCCATTCCCGCCATCACCAGTCCATGGATTTTTCGTTTCATCGCCTCCACCGTATGCCGCCCGCCTCCGCCAGCAAGAACCTTTCGGAAGCTTGGCGGAGAACACGGCCCAAACCCCGCGGCGGTTGTTCTCTTGTGAGCGTCACAGACAGAGTCTAGGGAGGGTGGGATGAAGTTGCACCTGATCAAGCTCCGGGACAAACTCTCCGATTCGTTCTGGTTCGTGCCGGCGGTCATGGCCCTGCTGGCGGGTGGCGCGGCCTTGGGACTTGTCGCGATCGACGGCAAATTGGGCAATGACTGGGTGGAGGACCACGGGTGGGTCTGGGCGGGCGGGCCGGATGGCGGACGGGCGGTGATGACGACGGTCGCGGGGTCGTTGATCACGGTCACCTCGATCGTCTTCTCACTGACCCTCACGACCCTGGCCCAGACGGCATCCCACTTCGGGTCTGGGGTTCTGCGAAATTTCACCTCGGACCGGGGGGTGCAGGTCACGCTTGGGACCTTCATCGCCACATTCATCTATTGCCTGCTGGTGATGCGCTCGATCCGGTCGGTGGAAGAGTCGAGCTTCGTGCCCCATCTGGCGGTCAACATGGGACTGGTGCTGACTCTCGCCTCCCTGGCGGTTCTGATCTATTTCATCCACCACATCTCCCAATCGATCCAGGCGGAGAACCTGATCGCCAATGTCGCCGGAGAATTTCTGAAATCGATGCCGGAACTGTTTCCCGCCCGGCTGGGCGAACCGCATGAGATCGAGGACGCCGCCCCGCCGTCAGCGGAACACTGGGAAAGAGCGCAACTGGTGGCATCCTTGGACAGCGGATACATCCAGCGGGTGGATGAGAAGCAGTTGATGCGGTTGGCGGAGGAGCACGATCTGCTACTCCGTATGGACAGCCGGCCGGGCGATTTCGTCGCCGATGGGGCGCCTCTGCTAAAAGCGCTGCCGGTATCCGGGGGAGGGGAGGAAGTGGAATCGTTGTTGCGGGACTGCCTCGTGGTGGGGCGGCACCGAACACCGCACCAGGACGCGCTGTATGCGGTGCAGCAGCTGGCGGAGATCGCCGCACACGCGCTTTCCCCTGGAATCAACGAGCCGTTCACGGCGCTGAAATGCATCGACTGGTTAGGTGCTTGTTTGCGGGAGGTGGCGGGCAGGGATCTGCCCGCCGCAATGCGGTACGATGGGAA
>JBBSJY010000064.1:0-20459 GCA_038256845.1 Verrucomicrobiales bacterium
AGGGCATCTGCCCTAAATAATAGACGATGGAAGATGAGTGAATGTCCCGATGGCAAGGAAGAAGGCGGCGGGCAGGATGGCCGCGCCGCGAAACGGCAGCGTTTCCTGATCCTCGCGAGGAAAGCGAACGAGGCAACCGGACGCCTGGTGGAGATATTTTCTTGTTTCGGCAAAGCCCAAGTGATCGCGGATTCGCCGGGCGGGCGGGCGATCTGGTATCCGGATGAGGTGGTGAAGGGGTATGGCGGGTTGATGAGTGATTCCGGGCCCTTCCCCGCCATCGCCGCCTGGTCGAGGGCGATGTTCCATCTCTCGCAAACATTGGCGGATGACGAGATGGTCTGGTTCGTGGAGGACGACGTCGCGGGCGGGGCGGCTTGGTTCGAGGAACTGGTCCGGGAAACCGCGGCCACCGGCGCGGATCTGGCGACGCTCGAGATCCGTTCGCGGACCGCTGACGATTGGTGGCTTCACTGGAAGTATGCCAGCGGCTTTTCCGAAAGCCCGTGGCGGTCGTTCAATCCGCTGTGCCGCGTCAGTGCGCGGCTGGTGCGGAAGGCGCTGGAACTGCGGGAACGCCACGGCCGTTTCACGTTTCACGAGGTGCTGTTTGCGACGCTGGCGAAGAACGGCGGGATGGCTTGCCTGGACTGGAACGCGCGGCCGGAGTCGCCGCGTCTGGTGGAAACACGTCGGCTCACCGCGCGATTATTGAGCCATCGAGCCCCCCTCCTATCGGTTAGGCCGACGCACCATCCGCGGCCGTTCTCATGACCGCCGCCGAAAAAGGCTCATTCGGAGCGCAGAGGCAGGGACGCCGCTCCCCACTCAGGCGCGGATCTTCGAATACCCGCGAAGGAAACCCACGCATTGGGCGACTTCGGGCAGACTCGTTTTCCAATTGTGCTCGTATTCGACGCTGACATTGCCGGCGAAGCCGTGTTTGCGCACTTCGTCCAGAATGCCGACGAGATCGATCACACCGGTGCCAAAAGGCCGGTCGTGGCTGGGTTCCTCGATCGAGCCGCGATCCTTCATGTGGAAGGCATGCACGCGGGGGGCGATTTTTCGGATCACCTCCAGCGGATCGAGTCCGGAGCTGGCCCAGTGGCCGAGATCCGCGCAGTAGCCGAGGTTTTTGTGGCGACCGTCGATGGCTTTCCAGATGGTTTCGGGATCCCACAGCTTGGTCGGCTTCGGGTGATTGTGGAAACAGACCTTGAGGTCGTATTCCTCCGCCAGTTTTTCCAGCGTGTCGATGGCGTCGATGGACTCGGTCGTCACACCGTAAAGTCCCATTTTCTTCGCCAGTTCGAAGGTTTTGCGGGCCTCCGACTCGTCTTTGGAAATGCCGGTCACGCCGAAATTCACCGCGGTGAGCTTGTGTTTTTCCAAGTGGTCCCTCACCGCCCGGATCTTGTCGTCAGGCAGATCGGCGCCGAAAGCCGTGTCGCCGTGATCGCCGCCGAGGCGCTGTCCGGGATAGAGTTCCACGCCGCCCATTCCGGCCGCGGCGGCCATTTCGATGGCTTCGAACAACGAAAACTCCCTGAAGGACCAGCACTGGATCGCGATCGAAAATCCGGCGGCGGAGAGCGCCCCTTCGGTGATCGGCGCACCCTTCGAGCGAAGGGCGAACAGAACGGAAGCGGCGGGAATCATGGTGAAAAGGGAGCGGCGTTTCATGGGAGTTGCCCGCAACATTCACCGGTTCGCGTGAACCGATCAACCGCATTTTCCCCGGGTCCGTCGCGCTCCGCTTCAGGGTGCGGCCGCCACCGGGACGTGCTCGTCCACCGCGCGGTAGGTCAGCCGCCCGTTTTCTCTGGGGAAAAAGAACACGTAGCTCCGGACCTGATCGTCGACGGGCCAGCGGGTGGAGCTGATCATCCGGTCCTTGCCGGCCTCGCGGGAGGCGAATGCAATGTCAAAAAAGCGTTCATCGCGAGCGCCAGCGGGACGGCCGATCACTTGGCTCATCGGTTTGAGAACCAGCGGCGAGGTCCCGAGTTTCCCCAGAATGAGCTTGTCGGAGCGGTTGATGAAAAAAACGTCCCCGCCGCGGAAATCGGGATCATCGGCTCTCACGACGATCGGTCGGAAGCCCGCCGGCTTTGCGACGACGAGGATGACCAGGAAATTCCGTCCGGCGTACGGCAGTTGCACGTTGCAGAGCGCGACGCCCTTTTCAACGGACTTCACCGCGAACTGTCGCGCCGCAACTTCCATCCGCGGGGTCAGATGGTTGATCGGAAGAGCAAAGGGCTCCGACTGTTTCCCCTCCTCCGCGACCACCACCTCGCCAATCTGCGGCGGCGCGATTTCCGCCAGAAAACGCACCCCGATGCCTTTGTCCCGCTCCCCCGCCCCCTCTTGCGCGCTGAGCGGTGAAAGGAGCACGAGTCCGACGGCGGCGATTCGCTTGATCATCATGGAGGGTTGCTGGGATTTTCCGCTGGGCCCGCGCTGGCGGTTCCATTTCGCGGGAGCTTGCACCCGTTGGACGCGACTCCAAGCGAAAATCACTCGGACCGGCCTCCGCATTCCGAACAATGACGACGTCACACCGCGAAGTGCCGGATTGACATGACCGGCCTCCAGTGTCTCCATTGTAAATACGCTGAGGTGGCAATCGATGATTTCTCGACTCGGCGCGGTTTCTTTGGAACCCTGGCAAACCAAAATCCCATGAAAAACCCACCGTCCCAAAACCGCGGCAAGACCGTCGGCGGATTCACGCTCATCGTCACCCTCTCGATGATGATCCTGCTCACGGTCATCTCCGTCGGACTGCTCTCGCTCTCCGCCATTTCCTTGCGGACCTCCAGCCAGAGCGATGCCCAGCAAGCCGCGAGGGCAAACGCGCGCCTCTCGTTGCTGATGGCCCTCGGCAGCCTTCAGCGCGAGATGGGCCCGGACAACCGCATTTCGGCGCCGGCCGACCTGAAGGCGGGGAGCGATCCCACGGAATCCTCCGTTCCCCAAGGCACCCGCAAATGGACTGCCGTTTACGATGCCTGGGGCCCGCCCACAAATATTGGCGCGGACGACCCTCGGCCGGACCCCACCCTCCGCCAATGGCTGGTTTCCGGTGATCCGAGCCAACTGGCCGACGTCAACCTCCCCAATCAAGCATCCGGGGCGGACACCGTCGATCTGGTCGGCGAGAATACCGTCGGCCCGGGGGGCGAAACCGTGCGGGTGAAGATCGTCACCCTGCCGGATGGACCCGCGACCAACCAGCACGCCTGGTGGGTCGGCGACTTGGGAACCAAGGCCCTCATCGCTGCCGCCGAACCGGCCGACAACCAAATGATAAGCCTCCGCGCCCGCCAGCAGGCAATGCCCGGCTATCATTTCCCCCTCGCCGGCGGGACCGGCCAGTCCGGCCCCTTCAGCGGGGTCGAGACGACAGACCCCAGAATCTCCCACCTGGCCAGTTGGCAAACCAGCGCTCTGCTCGCCGGCAATCCGACCGAAATCCGCGGGTTGTACCACGATCTGACAACCTTCAACCGCGGTTTGCTGACCAACGTCCGCCAGGGCGGATTCCGCAAAGACCTTTCGATGTATCTGGAAGCGCGTGAGCCCGCATTGCAGCTCGCGCGGGTTCCCCTCTACTCCGCTGGCGGAGAAGACGGCATCAACTTCCAGGAACTGTGGGCCTATTACAATTCCTACAACGAACTTTATGAACCGGGGGCCACTCCCGGATTCACCACTGGCGGCCAGCCGGCGCCAAACACGCCCCGGTTGCTGATGGCCAATAATGAGGCTGGCTCCCGGATTGACGATTGGTTTTTCATCAAACAACCCGTGGTCATCAGCTATCAGATGATCTTCTCCTTGAGCGCCCGTTCGGTCACAGTATCGGGTCAGGTGCGGAACCGGCTGCACATTGTCGCCGATCCTGTCATCACCTTTTGGAATCCGCTCGATGTGCCGGTGGTGGTTCCCAGGTCCCACTTCTTCTCGGTCAAATACTTTCAGATCCCTTATGATTTGAATATCAGCGTCAATGGCGGCCCGATTCGCAGATGTCACCTGCGCACCACGATCAGCGGCGATGCCAACTATCTCTCACTCCGGGCGGGCGAATTGGAACAACTGGTATTCAAGCCCGGCGAAGTGATCAAGGTCTCCCAGACCCAGGACACGACCGTGGGATTAAGCCATAACCTCCAGGGACGCTCCGGCTTCAACTTCGGCGGAGGCGTGGCGGCCCCGATCAGCGATGCCGGTGGCCAACCCATTGATCTCACCGGAAACGCCACGATAACCTATCACCTGACGCCAAACCACCTGACATCAGGGAAAAGACACGGCAGCGGCGGATCCGTGAGCGGCGGCGACGAACATACCCGCCATTTCTCGTTGACCCACAACGAATATTATGTGGGAGCCGACCGCGGCGGCAACAGCCTGGGAATTGGCGGAATGTATGTCGATTGGGATTTCGGCAACAAGCGCCTCAGGCCAGGCGAAACCCGCGATACCAACCAGGTCGGCAGCAAGGTCCGGAGCCAGCGATTGTATGCCAACAATCCCAGCATTTCCCATATCTTCAGGCCGATCACCGG
This sequence comes from Verrucomicrobiales bacterium, assembly GCA_038256845.1. GTDB lineage: Bacteria > Verrucomicrobiota > Verrucomicrobiia > Verrucomicrobiales > Akkermansiaceae > Luteolibacter. The sequence goes on from JBBSJY010000064.1 coordinate 4,581, forward strand.
CAGCGAGACGCGGCCTCTGCCGTTGAGCGCGTTGAACGGAAGGAAAGAGCCGATATTTATCCAATCTTTCAACGCGAAAACCGAAGCGGGTGCGGAACTGGGCACCAAATCGTTTTCCCGCTTCAACCCCAAGGTGATGCATGTGGACTTCTATGACTTGAAAGACCTCGAACGCGATCTGCTGCCCTACGAGTATACGATGGAGCCATTGTCCAGTTGGAAAAACCGCAGCATCGAAACCAGCCCGAACGGCAACGCCTATTTCGGAGGCGGTTTGGATGCCGGCAGCGGCACGAGTTTCGTAAGCACCCACTCGATCCCACGCGAGCCGATCGTCTCTCTCGCCGCGCTGCAACATTCCTTCGCGAATGGTTTCTACAACCAGCGCCCGGTTTACGGATATGCCACACTCAACGCCCGCGAGCCCATGCTTCCCCAGGTAAGCCATGCGATCGGCAACTCGCTGGCACCCGCCGCATTGGCCTCTGACCAGGTCCGGGGGCAACTGCCGGGCCCAAGGCCGCTGGCAGACCATTCCTACCTCGCCAACGCGGCCCTCTGGGACGATTGGTTCTTCTCCGGGATCGCGCCCCAGATGGTCCGCTCCTTCTCAACCAAGCGGCCTCAGCGGAATGTGGCCCAAGACTTTTTCGACCCGGACGTGGTCGAGCCGCTGCCGGTCGCCGCATATAAGCCGGTGACGGGAGGGATGACTTCCACCGAGATTCTGAGCCAATTGTTCGCCGGCCCCAATCCCCGTCCGGATTCCAAGGATCGGGTCGCACAACTTCTGGAGGTGGAAGGAATGTTCAACGTCAATTCCACGTCCGTGGAAGCTTGGAAAACGCTGTTGGGAGCCCTGCGGGGGGAACCCGTCGCCGCCCGCAATGCCAGCGGGGGAGAAATCACTTCCACCACCGAGGAGAATGCGACGCCGGTGGCCAGCCTCATCGGCCCCGCGGATGAAATTGTTGAGGGAGGTGCCGTCGTCGACATCCAGGATGAGGCGCAGTGGATCGGCCGCAGGACGCTCACCGACGACGAAATCGATTCGTTGGCGCGGGCAATCGTGATCGAGGTCCGCAAGCGCGGACCCTTCATTTCGCTCGCGGATTTCATCAACCGCCGGGTGGGACCGGACCCGGAGCTTGCCCGCGCGGGCGCGATCCAAAGCGCCATCGATTCCCTCGAAGCCGGGATCAACCGGCAGTTTGAGGCCAGTGATCGGATCGTCAGACAGGAGGTGCTCGATCGCTCGCCATTCCCGGAAGCGGAGCAGGGGCCGATCTCGTTCGGAATTCCCGGGATGGTGAAACAGGCGGACATCCTCACGCCCATCGCATCCATCCTTTCCGCCCGGTCCGATTCGTTCGTGATCCGCGGCTATGGCGCCAAAACCGACGCGAACGTCAATGTGCTGGCCCGCGCCTGGTGCGAGGCGGTGGTGCAGCGCACCGCGGCGTATGTGGATCCGGCCGATGAACCGGATACGGCTCTCGCCTCCCTCAATGCGACCAACCAGCGATTCGGCCGACGTTTCAATATCGTCTCGTTCCGCTGGCTGAATGCAGACGAGGTGTAGGAAAAACCGCCCCCCCCGGGGAGGCAAGCGGGGGGACATTTTTCCAAGAGCCGATCCCGCAATCGGCAAGCCGCGACTCACCGTGAACAACCGGCATCACTTGACGACGGCACCGCCGGTGCATGACCGGGAGATTTCCGCGTTGCAAGATACTTGAAAGCACGAAACATTTCGCCTTGATCGCTTGCGACTTGACTTCCCCGCGTTGTAAATACATTGTAACGAAAGGTATTTCCGCTTGATTCGCACTTTTTCCAAAAACCCGCCCATGAACATACATCCTCTGCCTTTTGCCCGGTCCAAGGGCTTTGCGCTGGTAGTCACCTTGTCGTTGCTGATTCTGTTGACGGTCATTGCGGTCGGGCTGCTCAGCCTTTCATCCGTCTCGCTGCGGGCCTCCTCCGCAGAAGGCGCCCAGCAGGTTGCGCGTCAGAATGCCCGGTTGGCTCTTACCATCGCGATCGGGCAATTGCAGACCCATCTCGGACCGGATACGCGCATTTCGGCCCGTGCGGAAACCATGGCGCAGCATCCGGCCATCAATGGTTCCGTTCCCACGGGATCGGCCACGTCCTGGTGGTTGGGAGTGTCGCACAGCGATCCGGATGAAAATCTCACGGGCTCGGATCCCCAACCTGTCGTCTGGATGGTGTCCGGATTGACGCCGGGCGCCGGCCCCGCAGCCCAGCTCTCGGGCGAGATCAGCGACCCGGTGGACCTTGTCGGCGAGGGTAGCCTCGACCTGGCTCTTACCGGGGGAGAAGCGATCCAGGCGGGTAAGGTCCTCGTCACCAATGCCAACGGCGACGTCAGCGGTGCCTACGCCTACTTCGTGGACGATGAGGGCATGAAGGCGCAACTCGTCGGATCCCGGCAAGAGGTGCGAAACGACAGCACCGCCGAAAACGGCCAGCCCTATGGCGGCGGGGTTTTGCCCGGCACATACCCGGTGGGGATCCTCAACGGCATGTCGGATCTCGGGACCGCCAACTCTGATGAACTTCACCGGCTCATCTCCACCAAGGATCTCGAACTCGCCGGTCTTTCCAAACCCGTCGCCAAATCGAAATTCTTCAGCTTCACGACCTCTTCCAGAGGTGTCCTCGCGGACGTGAAGAACGGCGGTCTGAAAAAAGACCTGACCGTCCCATTCGACGCGCCGCTCAATCAATCCGCAGTCCGTTTCAACCGTGCCTTCCCCAAGAACAACCTTGATAAGCACCTCGTCATGGATCCGGAGAAGCGTAAGCAGGCGAAAGAACTCAACCGGACGGACGGCTACATCCACTGGGGAATCTTTCGCGATTATTACCAACTGAAAAGCCACCTGAGAAACGTGGGCGGCGTGGTGAGTCTGACCGCCACCACTTTTGAGAAGGCCGGTCTGTTACAAGGCTCCGGCAGCGGCGTCTATACCGGCGGGTTCGGACCCCACGCGACCTGGAGCGGTCTGAGGGGAGAGCATAGCGGAATGCCCTATGGCGATTACACGATCTACCGTGATGCCGTGGGCTATCGGCACAATCCCATCACTCCCGTCCTCTCCTCCATGCAGCAGAACGGATGGGTTTCCCAACTGCCGGGTGCGCCGTCCAGATTGAGAACACACGTCCAGATGTTTACCTCCCACTACAATCCCTATAATGTGGGAGTGATCATGAACGGGGACAATATCGGCCACACCGGCCCCCGAATCCATAACTATCCACAGGTGAACTTCACGGTTTCAGGAACCACCATCACCGACCGTCCCGGTCTCGATGGGAAGCTGCAAGCCCACGCCCGCGGCGGGTTGGTCATCAAGCCCGGCCGCAGCCAGGTCCTCGGCTTCAGTTCGGACAGGGTCAAAGGTCAGGAAATTGACGAAAAACTCTACAGCCCGGCCGTTCGCCAGCTCTCTTTTGAAAGCGTCTTCCAAGACATCAATTCCCCTGCCCCGCCCAACCCGACCGTAACGGTTGATTTCATTCCGATGACCAACACCGTGATGCAGGGGGTGGATGAGCAGAATGGCAACAACGAGGTGGCCCAGGTTTTCTATAATCCGTTCTCGTGGGATATCATTTCCGGCAGGCCCGGCAAGAGAGTGGTCCTGAAGGGTCCTTTGAACCAGCCCAATGCCACCAACAACGTCGCCCGCAACGCCTTTTTCCTGCGGACCACCCGTGAGGCCGCGAGCCCTATCCGCCCGCTGGTCGATGCCAATATCCGCGCGATATGGAACAACCCGAGGTGGGACTCTCCCTTGGAACTCCCGCTGCTTGCTTCCCACTCCGAGGCCAGCGCGATCACGCCGAGCGACAACCTCCCGCAGATGAACACCACCGAGCCGCCCTACGGTTTTTCCTATCTCGGCTCCGATCGGGACCCGGCGGGTTTTGACCGTGTGATTCTATTCGATGTCCCCCGTGAGGATCTTGTTTCCCTCGGACAGCTCCAGCATGCCTCCGCCGGCCGCTTCAGCTACGAGCCCACCTATATTGCCGGCAACTCGTATGCGAACCTGAGGATTCCCTTGGGAGATTGGCGGGCAACGGTAACTGATACGTTCAGTTCGGCACAAAAAGTCTCACCCTCCGCCGGATCCTTCAGCCTTTACGATGCCTCCTATCTGGTGAACGACCGTATCTGGGACGAGTATATCTTCACCACGATCCCACAGGAAAACAACAACTACGGCACATCCTCCGAACTTCCACTGACGGCCGCCCGCTACAAGGCCTTTCTTGAGGGCGAGGCATTTCTTGCGAACCCGAGGTTCATTCCCTACGAACCCCGCGGTTCAACATTCACACTCCAAACCCTCCGGGATCTCGGAGACCCCGCGGGCAACACCGGCGCCTTCCGCCACAATGCCGGACACCTCATTGTCGACGGAGCATTCAATGTCAACTCCACCTCGGTGGACGCGTGGGAGGCGTTCCTTTCCGGCACTCACCAGCTCCCGGTTCAGAAGTTGGATCAAAACGGCCGGCTATCAGGCTTCAGCCCCGCCGGGAACGTGCAGGGCGTCCGCTTTCCGCGGGTCAAATCCGTCTTTGGCGATGGCATGGCGACGACTTCGATCGACGAGAACTACTGGACGGGATTCCGCGATCTGACCTCGGAGGAAGTCCGCGAGCTTGCCACCCGGATTGTCGAGGAGATCAAACAACGCGGGCCGTTCCTCACCCTTGGCGAATTCGTGAACCGCAAGCTGGAAGATTCCGAACTGGGCAAGTCCGGAGCCCTGCAGGCCGCCCTGGACGCGACGGTCAACCAAGGCTTGGACGAGAATTACGAAGCCCCTGCCGATCCGAGCGAGCCGAATCTCTCGAACATTGCCGCGGACAGCACCCAAGGCGCCGGTTTCCCCGGGCAGCTTCTGCAAGGAGATATCCTCCAGGCGCTGTCTCCCTACATGCAGGTCCGATCGGACAGCTTCACCGTCAGGGCCTACGGTGAATCCCGTAATCCCTCTACCGGCAAAATTAATGCGAAAGCGTGGTGTGAGGCGACGGTCCAGCGGATGCCGGACGCGTTTCCCCACCCGACGGGCGGCAATAGCGACTTGCAGGACCTCATTCTCCCGAGTAGTCCTTTCGGTCGCGAATTCCGCATGGTGTCCTTCCGTTGGCTGCATCCGGACGAAATTTGAAAACCCAATCCGCCGCTATTTCATGAATTTCCCCACCCTGGCGACCTGCGCCTTTGCAGCGCTGACCGCATTCTGCACCACGCCCACGGCATTGGCCCAAGGGGGCAGCGTGAACATCCGATGCATGGCACTCAACAACACGCCCGTGGCGGAAGTGCAGATTCAAACTTCCGAAGGGCCGGTGACACTGGAATTTTCATCCGTCCAACCCACCGATCCGGTGCGCGCCATGATGGCAAACCCGCTGCCACTTTATGCCGCCGGCACGGCTCCAGGCAGCAAGGAAGGCCCGCCTCCCACCATGGTGAAACTGCCTCCAAACTCGCCTGAGATCCTCTTGTTGGCCTGGTCGAGCGGAAAGGAAACCCGCTACCTGGCCATCAAGGACGATTTCAGTTCTTCCAAGAATGACGATTGGCTGCTGATCAACACCACCAATGCACCCATCGCCATTCAAGTCGGGCAAGACACCAAGGCGAAGCAGGTCGGTCCCGGCACGTATGAGCCATTCAAGATTTCAGCTCCCGTCAACGAAGGCGCAGCCGTGACCGCTGCCGTTCTCGATCAGAAGAAGTGGCGCCCGATCTACTCGACCTATTGGCCCATCTATGCCGACCAGCGTTGTATCATATTCTTCGTCGCCGACGGGAAAAAAATCCGCGTCAAGCAGGTCTCCGATCAGACCACGCCAACGGTTGCGGCGGGCTCCTGAGCTTTGGCGCATCCGGCATCGTCCTACCCCGCCGCAGCCGCGGCCGGTTGCGGGCGCTGACCCAGCGCGCTGAGCAGCTTGCCGTGGATGCCTCCGAATCCGCCATTGCTGAAGGCTGCCACGATGTCGCCCTCCCGCGCTTCGCGAACCACGCAGTCCACGATGGCTTCGACATCATCCAAATAGCGTCCGTTCCCACCGAAGCGGGCAATGTCGGAAGAGAGCCGCGCCGGATCCAAGCGGTCGTTCTCCGGGAACTTATGTAAATCCGGAATCGCCGCCACCAGCGAGAAATCCGCCGTGGCCAAAGCTTCGGCCAGCTCCGTCTGGAAAATGGCGCGCCGGGTGGTATTCGACCGGGGTTCGAACAAAACCCACAGACGCGATCCCGGATAACTCTGGCGCAGACTTTGCACCGACTGGCCAATTGCCGTGGGATGATGGGCGAAGTCGTCGATCACCTTGATTCCCGCGGCCTCGCCACGGAGTTCCTGGCGGCGCGCGATCCCTGAAAAGGCCGCGAGGGCTTCCCGGATCTCGGCGGCGGACAGTCCGCCGAAAGTCGCCGCGGCGGCCGCCATCGCCGCATTCCGGACGTTGAATTCCCCGGTCATCGGAACGCGGTAGGCCACGCCACCGAGGGTGAACGAACTACCATCTTTCTCGTAGTTCACGTCCCCGATCCGCTGTCCGCAAATCACTCCGAAACCGACGGTTGTCACCGGACACGGAGCGTTTACCGCCACCTCCAGCGAGTTCGCATCGTCGCCATTCACATATGCCATCCCCCCGCGCGGAACGATGTTGAGAAGGCGGCGGAAGGTGAGTTTGATCTCATCAAGCGAGTGATAGATATCGGCATGGTCGAATTCGATGTTGTTCACCACCACGCATTCCGGCAGATAGTGGAGGAACTTCGAGCGCTTGTCGAAAAACGCGGTGTCGTATTCATCCCCCTCCAGCACGTTGAGATCGGAATCCGTGAAATGGGCGCCACAACCGAGATTCTTGGGCAGCCCGCCGATCATATATCCCGGATCCCGCCCGGCATGGCGGAAGATCCACGCCAGCATCGAGGCGGTCGTCGTCTTGCCATGGGTGCCGGAGATCACGAAGTTCCGTTTCCCGCGCAGGAAATACTCTTTCATCACCTCAGGGAGCGATTGGTAGAGCAGCTTGCGGTCGAGCGCGGCTTCCGCCTCCGGGTTTCCGCGGGAGATCGCGTTGCCGATGATCACCACATCGGAATCTGCCGGGATATTCTCTGCCAGATACCCCTCTGCGATGGGAATCCCCTGCCCGCGGAGGAAATCCGACATCGGCGGATACACATTCGCATCGGAACCGGTGACGGTGAATCCGCGCTGTTTCATCGCGGCGGCGACGGCCCCCATGGCGGTGCCACAGATGCCGGTGAAATGGAAACGGGTCTTCTCGGACATGATTGGTTGGACTCAGAAGGTCGGCGCCGCCACCGTCGCGTTGTCGCGCTCCTGGATGCGTCGGTTCAGGATGCGGTCGGCAACTTCGCGGACCATCTCGGAAAGCAGCAGCCAGAGGTGCGAGCCCTGGCGGTAATCGGCCGGCGCGATGTGTTTCACCCGGCCGGCGTGGGTGCAGAGCTGAAAGCATTTCCGAAATGAGCGGCCGCTTTCATCCTCGGGATTGTAAACGGCGATCGCGTGACCTCCATTGCGATTCATCACGGTGAAGCATGGCACGTCGGTCGGGCCGTCGCCCACGTAAACCATGTTTTCGAAAGGAATCGGCCGCTGCTCCGGTGGCATGTGGTCGTTCACATCCTGGTCATGGTTCAGCATCCCCTTGTTGATGCGGAATAAAAACTGAGTCTTCGCCGTGTGAGAGATTGCCCGCTTCGGGAAGCTGATCCGCCCTTCCGCATCCTCGCCGAATTCGCAGCCGAACATCGCCTTCACGAACGGCCTCAACCGCGATCCGTCCAGCAGCGCCTTCAATCCGGACGAGATGATGTAGTGCTCCACCTTGATCCCGGCGATCTCGTGCTCCGGCCTGAGCACCGCCTTCGGCAATGCCTCGAACACCTCCGGCAATCCCGGGAAAAAGCTCAGCCCCGCCCCCAGTTCCGAGAGGCGCGCGTTGCTCACGTTGTCCATCCCCAGGTAGTCCAGCAGGCATTTCATGTAGGCCAACTCGCCGTCCCACTTCTGCTCGTGGACAAGCGTGTTGCACTTTTTCCAGAACTGCGCCGGATCGATGCCGAACTCGGGAAACACCACGTCGTCCTGCATGTAGCGGGGACTCAGCGTCTGGTCGTAATCGTAAACCAGCGCGATGATGTTCTGCGGAGCGGCCATGGGCGTCCCGCAGGCAACCAACGTGCCAAGCCCCCGACAAGGCGGAAAATCTAACTCAACCCGAGACGCTCAGATCCTTCAAATCCGCCCGCACCGCCTCGTAGCTGGTCCCATAGGCCAGCACTTCCGGGTCCGGCTTCTCGCCACGCAAGCGGCACCACTCGGTGTAGAGCGCCGGCCACCAGTTCTCATGCCGCGTCAGCCCCCGCTCGATGTAGCTCCGCCAGTCGATCAGCACCCGCGACCAGCACTCATCGCCATATTCGATCGCTTTCTTCCGATCACCGATCTGCGAAACGTACCAATCCCGCCCGATCCGGGCGTGCAGCACCTCGTCCGCCCAGTCGTAGTCCTGCACCAGCGCCGCGAATCCCTCGCCGCTGGCGATCGCCGTTTCCCATTCGAACCGCTTGCCCGTCTTCGGCATCAGCCCCTGCTCGATGAAATACAGCACCGCATGCCGTTCCAGCGGCTTGAGCTGGCTGTTCAGCGCCAGCGACCAGGTGAAATTGATCTTCACCAGCTCCCGCCAATCCAGACCCGACTGCACGAATCCCACCTCCCCCATCATCGCGTGGCGCGCCTCGTCCCAGAGCTGCCGCGTCATGTCCGCCACATACTGCCATGGCTTGTCCGGCGTTTCCGCCAGGATGCTGGCCATCATTTCCGGCACATCGATTTCGCGCAGCCTCTTGTAATAGAGCATCAACGTCTTCGGCTCCACCGGCAGCGATTCATCGTAGAGGAATGCCTCCGCATGCACCCCCATGTTGTAGGGATCGGGAAACCGTCCATCCCGCCGCGGCGTCGGATCATACGCCGGCGGATTCAGGGAAAATTGCCGTTCCGCCGTTTCCCCCGCCAGCAATCCGCCCAGCAGCGCCCGCCACTCCGCCCGATCTCCATTCCCCTTCACCGCCTCCATCGCCTTCCGCCCGTATTCGCACATCTCCCGCACCTCCAGCAGCGCGAACCGGCAGACCCGCAGCGACGGATGGTCCATCAGCGGATTCGTCTCCTCCAGATGCCGCGCCAGCCGCCTCTCCAATTCCGGCAACGCCGCCCCATACACCCCCTCCAGCAGCGTCGCCGTATCCGGAGCCGACAGGATCTCGTCGAAAAACACCTCCAGCCCCTCATCCGGCGCCGAGTTCAGTCCCAGCGGCGGCTCCCGCATTTCCCCCACCCGTTTCCGCAGCGCCGCCGCGTGCTCGGCACAATAATGCGCGTGCAGCGAGAACGCCATTTTCAACTCATACACCGGCTCGCTCGTCAGCCGCGCGATGAATATCCCGTGCAGCCGCCGCAGCGCCCAATGCATCCACTTCAGCCGCCCCACACACTCGTCCACCGGCAGGCCCCCGCCCGCCGCCCGCGCGAAGTCCGCCACACCCGCCAGCGGCGGCAACCCGGCATGAGGACGATACGACTCCAGAAAAGCGGTTGGGGTTTTCATTTCCGGTATCCTGACCGGAGAATCGGCCCGCTGCGATAGAAAACCCGACCAGCGCGGGGCAGCGTAGGGCCTTTGGTTTGAGCCTTTCTACCCCTGGTGGTTGCTTGAAACAAATCCGGTCTGAACAAATGGGCACGGAAATGGTGGATTAGCGTCGCCATGAAGATCGGTCCGGCCGCTACCCGCCATGCGGCGTCCGGCGCCGCCACGCTCCGAATCCGCACCGCCGAAACCCCCGCCGACTGGCGGATCGCCATGGAAAGCCACCACGGCACCGTTTACAAAGTCACCAACTGGACCTGCGCGGGCGACACCAAAGGCTTCTCCCAGGACCAAACCGGCTACTACCTGCCCAACGGCCGCCCGAAAAAACTCATCCCCGCCACCGGCAAAAAAGAAGACAGCGAGGCGGGCGAAGCCCGCGTCCTGCTCGCCGACCCGCAGGTGCGCCTCGAGAACGCCCTCGTCACCGCCGACCCGCTCCACCACAAGGAGCCCACCCTGCGCGCCATCGTCGAAAAAGGAGGCGACTACCTCGTCGGCACCAAAGGCAACACCGCCAACCGTTTCGAAGCGGTCGAAAAAGCCCCCGCGGACACCCCCTTTTCGACCTGAGTTTCGACCGCGGCCACGGGCGGCCCGACACGCGCGGCGCCGCTTGAAAGCCCGTCCCTTCCCATAACCTCTCCAGCCAAACGCCCTAGTCGCGGGAGAGGATCGGCATGGCGCGCTGGGGGGCAAGGGCGGCAATCCAGAGGTCGTTGGTGGGAATGTGGCCGGGCGGGGCAGATCAAGTTAGGGAGGAGAACGTCCACAAACCCCCACCAAGTGGGTTGCGGAGTATTTCGCGATCCGGGGCAAGTTTCCGGGGAACCCCTGACGCCGGAGGAGTTTGCCGGGCGCGAACCGTCGTGGAACCGCTGGCTCGAAGAGCGGCAAGACGGGTGATTCCTGCCGATGATGGGTCGAAGAAAACCTGCTGCTTCTCCGCCGTCTCCCCGGACCCCCCCCCTCTTCTGACGCCCAATCCCTTTATCAACCAAGAATCCCTACTATTTGTCCGGCACCTTGAACTATCCCCTCCCCGCCTGGCTCGAGCAAGATCGAGATTGAAATATCTACCGGCGTTTGCACTCGCACCACGTCTATAAATCTACACAAGGAATTAGAGACGGATTGAAGCTGATCATCTGCAGGTTCTTCGACGTCCGGAAAAAGCTCCACAAATGCGTGAGTTGGCGGAAATTCACATATTTCTACATTGCCGCAATCCATATGCGGCCTCCACAGACTGCACACCTCCTCGATCGTCTCAGACTCGCCATACAACAGCACTGAAACCTGAACACTCATAAGTAATTTTGATTTCCATTCCCACCGCCCCTGCTCCAACTTGAGGCTGTCATTTATTTTGTCCGTCACCTTGACTTGTTTATCAATCCCCTTTTTGCGGGGGGGGCGATATTCTCCACTCTTGCCCGAAAGAATCAAAAGACCCTTCGACAACTTTGGGCTCAGGCCAAAGCCCTGGACACCCGACCTCAACCATGACGCTCGTAGATCCCGAGCCCTTAAGGTAAAGAATTGGCAGCGAACTATCCGAGTTAACAATGAATTGCTTTCCCGAGAGGGGGGCCACGTCTCCTCTGAGATAGAAGCCTAAGACAACCCAGTGATTATAGCTCTGAGAGTACGTCGTCCAAACAACGTCGAGTTCCCGGCCGCCCAACGACACCCCCCTTCTCTCGTGCGAAATGATCTTCGGATACTTGGTTGATCCAATGAATGTTCCCACGTATCCAGCCCCGGCCAGCAGGCACAACCCCACAACAAGGAGCGAAGACCTCAGAATAAATTTCTTCGTTGTTGATGACGATGATGACTCTTTCATTCGAGTAGTTTGCGACTCCACGTCATGAATTGGACCAGCCTGTTTCCGGATCGCGTTCCTCGCCGTGGAAGTGGGTGGTCCAGTTGTGGAGGGTGTCGGACCGGGTGCCGAAGGTGCCCGTGAGGACGGTGAGCTTGCCGAATGCGCTGTGGCGGTAGCGTTCCACGACGGTGCCCGCGGCGTCGGTGATGGCGGTCTTGCTGCCCATGGCGTCGCAGAGGGCGTGGTGGCGGGCCGGCGTGCCGCTGACAAACCGGTCGCGCAGGACGAGGTCGTTGCGGCCGCCGCCGGTGTCGTGGACGATCTTCTCGGTGCGCCGGAAGAGGCCGTCGTAGTCGTAATATTCGTCCTGGCCGGTGCCGACGGTGTTTTTGCGCCACCGCTTGAGTGAGGCGCGGGTGTAGCCGTATTCGGTGCGCTCGATGTCGGCGGCGCCCTTGATCCAGCGGTGGTCGGCGATGCGGCCGGAACGTTCGATGCCGTTCCAGGCGTCGCCGGAACCGCCGCCGCCTTCGAAGTAGGCGAGCTCCACACCCGGCTGCGGGTAGGTGCTTTCGACCGCGGTGGCGGCTCCGAGGTATTTATACTCTGCCAAAATGCGATCCTCGCCGATGTCCCGGATCCTGGCAAGCCGGGAGAGGAAATCGTCGGCGGAGCCGGTAGCGCCGTATTGGTTTTCGACCTCGCGGCCGTCGTGGTGTGTGATTTTTTCGAGCCGGACGACGGTGTTGCCGGTGCCGTCGGCGTGGTGGCAGGCGACCTTGAGCGTGACGGGGCCAGCGATCGATTGGGGGTATTCCGCGACTTGGCCGAAGGGGTCGAGAATGGCGTCAGGCAGCAAATTTTGACAAAACACCTCCGGCCCGCCGTTCAAATTCCCTCCAAAATCCAGTCCGGCAAGAATCAACGCCCCTGCCGCTTCGCAAACTTCCGATGCCAGAACGGTTGCCGCGCCGCGAATCCCTCGGACGTCAACCCCCGGAATCTTGCTCCAGATCGCGATCGCTCTGAAACCGATTTCGTTTTGCGCGGCGGCCATCTCGACGAGTCGCAGTGCGCAGGATTCGCAGGCGCGCTTCGGGGCAATTTCGCAGCAATCAATCGGCGGGCGATGATTTACGGGTGGTTGATCCTGTTGGGTCCCGCTGGTAGAGCTAGGCATGCCGACGATTGCAAAATGCTGGAGGAATGGGATTCACCGCCTGCTTCAGGTGACAAAACCCGCCCGGCTGGAGGGCTTGTCCTGATTCCCATGCGCGTCCTCTCCATCGACCCCGCTGTTAGAAACACCGGCTATGCCGTCCTCGAAGGCGATCCCCGCAAGCCCACCGTCCTTGCCTTCGACATCATCTCCATTCCGAAATCCATCCCCCAGTCCGCCGCTCTCGCCGCGATCCGCACCCATCTCGCCAACGTCATCAAGAAATTCCAACCCGACGAAGTCGCCGTCGAAGGCATCATCTACGTCCAGTCCCACCAGACCGCGATCTCCATGGGAGCCGCCCGCGCCGCCGCCCTCATCGCCGCCGCCGACCACGGCCTGAAGATCTATGAGTATTCCCCGAAAAAAGTCAAAATGGCCGTCGTTGGCAAAGGCACCGCCGACAAATCCCAGGTCGCCTTCATGGTCCGCGCCTTGTTAGGTCTCGCGGAAACCCCGCCGCCCGACGCCGCCGACGCGCTTGCCATCGCCATGGCCCATCTCCAGGCCTCCGACCCCCTCAAAGCCAAGCTCCTCGACCGCCGCCTCGTCTAAAGTAGCGGCAATCACCGGTCGCCGCGAGCCTACTTCCATGCTCCAAATCCACCACCTCCCCGGCCTCGTCACCTACGAGGAAGGGCTCCTGCTCCAGGAGGAAAAAATCGCCGCCATACTCGCCGGGAAATCCCCCGACACGCTTTTCCTGTTAGAGCACGCGCCCGTTTACACCATCGGCCGCCTCCGCGACCGCAGCTCGCTGCGCGACCCCGCCACCCTTCCACACCCCGTCCACGAAACCAACCGCGGCGGCCGGGCCACCTACCACGGCCCCGGCCAGCTCGTCGGCTACCCCATCCTCGATCTCAACCGCCGCGGCCGCGACCTGCACGAGCACCTCCGTCTCATCGAGGAAGCCCTCATCCGCGCCTGCCGATCCTTCGGCGTCCCCGCCACCCGCCGCGACGGCCTCACCGGCGTCTGGGTGGAAAACCGCAAGCTCGCCTCCATTGGCGTCGGCGTCCGCAAATGGATCTCCATGCACGGCTTTGCCATCAACCTCACCGCCGAAAGCCTCCCCCCTTTTTTCGCCATCTCCCCCTGCGGTCTCGACGGGGTCGCCATGACCTCCCTCGCCGCCGAAGCCCGCCGCGAAATCACCATCCCCGAAGCCGCCGCCGCCATCTCCACCGAGCTGCGGAGCCTCTTTGATATCTAGTCCGATCGAGGGCCCGGCTCCCAAGCCACATGAAGGAAAAGCTCAGCTGGAACTATCTCGGAGCCGCAGCCTGCCTCGCCGGCGCCGTCTTTTTCATCTTCCGCAAATAACGAATTAGGCGGACTCCGTCCGGCACCACCGGCCGCCTCCCCGGAAGGGATGGAACTGGCAACTGGGTCTGCCGCCCCACCCGGCGTCCGGACTTCCAAAAATGCGGCCTGTTCCACTGGGGGGATGAAAGAATACCCTTCGCAAGGATTCGCTGGATCCTGACAGGAGTTTCTGAACGGATTCGAATAAGGGATTCGAAAAACACTCGGCACACGCTCTCCCATGACCCCCCATCTCACAGAAGCCCTCGCCGCCATCGTCGGCCCCTCCAACGTCCTCACCAAGCCGGAGGACCTCGTCCCCTATGGTTTCGATGGCACCGCCGCGCTGCGCGAAACCCCCGGCATTGTCGCTCTCCCCGCCACCACCGCCGAAGTCGCCGCCTGCGTGCAACTCGCCGCCAGCCACCAGCTCGCCATCACCACCCGCGGCTCCGGCACCGGCCTCAGCGGCGGCAGCGTCCCCCCGCCCGGCGGCCTCGTCCTCTGTCTCGTCCGCATGAACCGGATCCTCGGCACCGACCCGAAGAACCTCAACCTCCGCGCACAGTCCGGCGTCATCACCGCCAGGATCGACGAGGCCGCCGCCGCCCACGGCCTCTTCTACCCGCCCGATCCCGGCTCGATGAAAATCTCCACCATCGGCGGCAACGTCGCCGAAAACTCCGGCGGCCTCCGCGGCCTCAAATACGGCGTCACCCGCGACTATGTCATGGGCATCGAGGTCGTCCTCCCCGACGGCCGCATCGCCACCTTCGGAAACGCCTGCGTCAAGGACGTCGCCGGCTACTCGATGAAAGACCTCTTCATCGGCTCCGAAGGCACCCTCGGCATCATCACCGAGGTCCTCCTCAAGCTCCTCCCCCGCCCGGCTTCCCGCCGCACCCTCCTCGCCAGCTTCGACCGTATGGAAGACGCCGCCGAAACCGTCTCCGCCATCATCGCCGCCAAAATCATCCCCTGCACCCTCGAATTCCTCGACCGCATGACCATCCGCTGCGTCGAGGATTTCGCGAAAATCGGCCTCCCCACCGACTGCGAGGCGCTCCTCCTCATGGAGACCGACGGCCATCCCGCCGCCGTCGCCGACGAAGCCGACCGCATGGCTGAAATCGCGAGAGCCCACGGAGCCCGCGACGTCACCACCGCCAAGGACGAGGCGGAATCCCTCAAGCTCGCCAGCGCCCGCCGCTCCGCCTTCTCCGCCCTCGCCCGCATCCGCCCGACCACCATCCTCGAAGACGTCACCGTCCCCCGCAGCGCCCTTGCCGAAATGGTCTCCTTCGTCGCCGCCACCGCCGCCGAACACAAGCTGACCGTCGGCACCTTCGGCCACATGGGCGATGGCAACCTCCACCCCACGTTTCTAACAGACGAACGCGACGCCGACGAAATGCACCGCGTCCACCTCGCGCTCGACGCGATTGTCGGAAAAACCCTCGCCCTCGGCGGCACCATCACCGGCGAGCACGGCATCGGCCTCGCCAAAAAGCCCTGGCTCCGCCAGCAGCTCGGCGACTCCAGCTACGACCTCATGCACCGGATCAAACAAACCCTCGACCCCCACAACCTCCTCAACCCCGGCAAAATTTTCACGTAGGGGCGATCACCGGTCGCCCCACCCCTCCTCATCCAAAACAATCCACCACCCGCCACCCTCACCTCCGCGCCCCATCTCCCCGACCTCCCCGCCTCCGCGTTTCGCTTCAAACCCTAAAACCTTCCCCATCTTCTCCGC
>JBBSJY010000065.1:0-20422 GCA_038256845.1 Verrucomicrobiales bacterium
AGAGGATGACGCGCTCGTTGGCCCATTTGCCGCCGGGTTTGAGTGTGGCGTGGAGCCAGGCAATCATCTCGTTGGCCTTGGTGTCCGCATGGCTGGCTGCATCGGCGGCCCAGGCGCGGGAGGTCTTTGAGGATGGTGGCTTCCTCGCTGGTGAGCGGGGCGCTGTGACGGGAGGCGGTTTCCACCTTCTCCCCGGCCACGGCTTCGTATTCCTCATCGTCGAAGTATTCATCGTCGGCGCTGAGGGACTGCATCCACGCGGAGCCGGACGAGGCACCACCGGCACCGACGGATTTGGCATGTTTCTCGATGGTGGAGGCGAAGGCGGCTGGCGAGGAGAAGAGGCGTTTCTTCAGGAGCTTGAGTACGAACTCCGCTCCAAAGCGTTGGGAGGGGGTTTCCGCGGATTTGGCCCGGAGTTCGGTGTAGCGCTGGAGGTTTCTGTGAACTTGGCGCTCGGCCTCGGTGTAGGGGACTTCGATGTGCTTTACCCTCCGCTCCGCAAAGCGGCGTGAGCCATCCCAGCGGAGCTTCAACTCGGACTTGAGGCGGCGGACCATGACGGCGTCGAGCTGGGTCCGGTTGATTTCCGTGCCGACGGCGAAGCGCTGGTTGTCGAGGAGTTCCAGCAGAGCGGAGAAGCTCTCCTTGTAGCCGTTGTGCGGGGTGGCGGAGAGGAATAGCTTATGCTCGAAAACGGTGGCGAGGCCGCGTATGGCCTGGGTGCGTTGGGACTCGATCGCATACTTGCCGCGACCGGAGGGGGCGACGTTGTGACATTCGTCGACGATCAGGAGATCATAGGGGCGCGGGTAGGTGGTGTCGTCCCCGGCGGGCAGGGTTTCCCGGAACAGCCGCATGGGGCGCTCGCGCTTGAGGAAGTCGATGGAGGTGATGAGCCGGGGGAAGTGCGACCACGGGTTGACGTGGATGCCGCGCTTGCGTCGCAGCTCTCCAAGGAGGTTCCTGTCCACGATGCGGAACTCCAGGCCGAACTTGTCGCGCATTTCCTCCTTCCACTGGACCTGGATGGAGGACGGGCAAACGATGAGAATGGTTCGGGCGCGGTGGCGGAGGATCAGCTCCTGAGCCACGAGGCCGGCTTCAATCGTTTTCCCAAGACCAACATCGTCAGCGATTAGCAGGTTCACCCGGGGCGTCTGGAGGGCACGGACGACGGGGTCGAGCTGATAGTCGTCCACGTCGATGCCAGAGCGGAAAGGGGCTTGCAGCGCCTTGTCATCGGCTTGGGAGACGGAGCCCCAGGTCACGGCATCGAGGAAGGCGTCGAAGGTATGGGGCGTGTCAAAGTCTAAGAGTTCGGGCAGGCCGGACTTTTCCGGGATGTGAGTTCCCGGCTCCATTTCCCAGATGACCTGGAGTTCCTCGCCGAGGCCCTCGTCTTCCACTGAGGACAGGCAAAGACCACTTGGCCGGGCTCGGGAACGGGGGAGCTGATCACGAGGGTGTTCTATTCTGACAATATGGTAATTGTCAGTAATTATACAATTGGACCCACGGATCGTGAATTGGTGCGACGATTTGGAGATCGTGTCTGCTGGGACATGCTTCCGTGCAATTGGTCAAGTGGCCACGCGCATAAGTTTCGCAGGATCGGCGGCGGGTGCGTCGGAGTGGATCGCGCCGCGGCGATCGCCGCTGGGCACGATCCGGAAGAAGCTGTCTCCCTCCTCGCGGGGGTGGAGGTTGAGGTAGTGCCGGCGGACGATGCCCTCGGAATTTCCCGCCTGGAGCGCGGCGTCACCCACGGAGCGGAAAAGGGCGACGTGATAGGAAATGAAGGAATGGCGGGCCTCGTCGTGATCCAGCTTGAAGTGCCGCCGGATGGTCTTCGCCATGCGGTCGAAATTGACCGGGATGGCGGGCGGCGGGGTGGCGGCCAGCCATGCGGCCAAGTTCCCCGAAATGGCGACTTGCCGCTCGTGGCGGGTCTTCGATACCTTGGCCGGAATCGTGATCGTGCGGGTCTTGAGATTGATCAGCTTCTCCTCATCGCCCGCCATGCGCTCGATCTCCCCTGGTCGCAGGCCGGCGAAATACAGCAGGGCGTAGTAGCGGACCATGGCACCGCCCTTCCAACGGGTGAGGACTCGGAATAGATGGAGAACGTCTTCCGGGCTGGTAGTCGCCGGTTTGATTTCCTGCTCCTCCCGCACCTGCCGGGCGGAGAACTTCCGCACGCTGATCACCGGATTCTGGAAAAGGAACGGGCGGTTTGAGGCGACATCGGACTGCGAGCACCAATCGAAAAGGGAATGCAGCGCGTTGCGGTAGTTGTTCCAAGTCTTGCGGGTGGCCTTGGAGGTTCCGTCTTTGGCCCGGAGACCGCGGAGGAAGCTCTCGATGTTGTTGGCAGTTACCTCATGAGTCCATGGGTTGTCCGTCGCTCTCAGGAACTGCTCGATCACGCTCTTGATCGCCAGAATGGAGCGGTCGCGAATGCCATCCCGTTCCCGGTCGTCGAGGTAAAGGTTGATAGCCTCACGCAAGCGGATCGTGAATTCCGGGGGCCGATGATTGCGGAGGAAGTAGTCGAGGGCTTCGGTGAGCTTGTAGGTGGAGCCGAGCCGGTCGAACGCCTTCACCGCCTCGTCGAGCTGCTCGTCGGTGAGGGGGCAAAGCATGAGGCGCTGGTTGCGTCCTTCGTTCTCCACCTCCACCCGCTTGAGCGCCGCGAAGCGTTCGGCCTTGTCGAGACTCTTGAACTGCTTCCGCTGCCACTTGCCATCCTCCTGCCACCCTTGGACCAGGTGGGACGTGTAGCCCTTGGAATCCACATGCGCCCGGATGGTGATGTTGGAAGCCGCGTTCTTCGCAGCGATCACCCGTGTTCTCTTCGCGTTCCTGCCCATGCGTGCATTCAGGCGCATTTCAAAGACGCTTACAAGCATCTATTGCAGGAAGTGTTGCGGGAAAACCTAACAAACCGTTGCTTTGAAGGCGTAACCGTCAGGCTCATACCTGAAGGTCGTAGGTTCAAATCCTACTCGCGCAACCACTTTCAAGACCCTATAACTCAAAAGGTTGTAGGGTCTTTTTTGTCCGTTTTCCGCTTGGGGGAAAATCCCACTGAAAGGCAGGCCATTTGGGAGGTGGGCTTGCGGATCGCGGAATTTGGAGTTCATGAGTTTGATGGCGGCGGAGCGGCCGTCGCCGTAGCGCTCGGATACTGCTCTCCATGGTGGCGGGCGACGGGCATCCCGCAGTCGTTCTTGGCTCCCTGGTGGAGGCCATGGCGGCGGGCGCGCCGCTGGCCTGGTGGCGGAGGGAATGGAGCGGAGCGACATGGACAGGAGCGAACGCGACGTGCCCCTGAGGGGTGCGACCGGCGGGGAGCATCAAACGGTGCCGCCCCGCAGGCCGCCGACGGCCTTGCCGTCGATGGCGAGGCTGCGCGGCAGGGGTGCCTTCGTTTTGCGCGAGCCAGGCGTTGGGGACGCGGGCGAGTTCGTGGGGATCGATGGGATACTCTGATCCTCAAGGGTGTGATCTGTCTGGACTTTTCTCTCAAACACTCATTCCCAGACTCTTCCGGAAGACAGGGCTTTTCTCCTGGACCGGCTGCCGGTCGGACTGATTTGGGCTTTACGCCCTCAACCGATCCCTTCAGACAAGGGCTCCCCGATGCGTGAGTTCACGCGCCGGAGACCATATACATCCCAAAACATCCCTCATGGACATCCAGATCGCCACTCTCTGCGACTTCGCCGCCGACTACAACGGCAAGCTAGTCATCTCCGGAACCTTTGACACCCTCGCGGCCCGTGCGGTGCCTGTGGTCCATCCGTCCTGCGCTCTCGCGCTGCGGTTTTGCTTCACCCCGGAAGATGCGGGACGCCACAAGCTTTCGATCAACATCATCAACGAGGACGGCGAGTCGCTCGATCCCAACAACATGCCGATCGAGCCGGAATTTGAAGTCCAGCTTCCCAAGAACGTGCCCTTTTTGACCCGCAACATCGTGATGAACTTGCAAGGTCTCCGATTCCAATCCGCCGGCATCTATTCCATCGACATCGGCTGCGATGGAGAGGTTCTGGTCCGTCTGCCCCTGCGGGTCGTCCAAGTGACCCAAGGCCCGAACGGCGAAACTCAGATGGCATGACTCCAGCGATAGGCTAGCCTTCGCCATGGCCCAGCCCTTCCACTTCTCTTGTGCCCTCATCACCGGCGCGTCTGCCGGATTGGGCGAGGAATTCGCACTTCAGCTTGCGCCACGGGTCGACAAAATCGTGCTCGTGGCGCGGCGTGAGAGTCGCATGAACTCACTCGCGGATCGGATCCGCACCCGCCACCCCCGGGTGGCTGTCGCAGTCTTCGCGGTGGACCTCGCCCGGTCCGACGCACGGCGGCGGTTGGTCGATAGTCTGGCAGATGCCGGCTTCGTTCCGGATCTGCTGGTGAACAACGCGGGCCTCGGGGATTATGGCGAATTTGCCAGCTCGGATTGGGCGAAACTGGAGAGTCTGCTTCGGGTCAACGTCGAAGCATTGACCCACCTGACCCACGCCCTGGTTCCCGCGATGATCCGGAGAGGCGGTGCGGTCGTCAATGTGAGCTCGCTTGCTAGTCTGTTGCCGATTCCGGACTTTGCCGTTTACGCGGCTAGCAAGGCCTACGTTACCAGCTTTTCCGAGGCGCTGAGGATCGAACTGCGGGACTACGGGATTCCGGTGGTGGCCGTATGTCCGGGGCCGGTGCGGACCGAGTTTGGTGAGGTATCCCGCCGCGATGCTGCCTCGCCGGGCATGCCGGAAAGCGAGTGGTTTCAGGTGCCAAAAAAGCAGGTTGTCGCGGAAGCAATCCGGGCTTTGGACCGGGACAAGCCACGCGTTTATCCGGGTCTGCGGGTGGCCGCCGCCGCGTTTGTGCTGGCCGCCCTTCCCCTTGTCTGCATGCGGTTTGTGATGGGCTTTCGCCCACGTCGCTAGCGCCGATCCGGATCTCCGGGCGCCGCCAGATGCCGGTCCAGTTCCCGCATCGGGCCAAGGAGATGCGCTCCTTGCGGATCGATGAGGAAATATCCGGAGAGAGCCCGCCTTCCAAGAAGCATCGGGCAACGCATTTCCGAACGATCTGCGAGGCTGACGAGGACTGGCCAACGAAAACCTCCTGCAACCATCGCGGTCGTCTCGATGAAGACGCGGAACTTTGCCACTCCTGTGGAGCTACGCACACGCCGCATGCTCGATATGGGAGCTTCGCAGGCGATCCGCTCATTGTAATGATTGACCGAACTGAACCCGACCCAAGAATTGTCAGCTGAGATTGCGACATTCTCCGCATGGATGGAGGAGCTTCGTGCACCACTGTCCGTTTTCGCATTGATCGGGGAGATCCCGAGTTCGGGTAGCGCGATCCATTCGCGGCGCCCGATCACAAGCCTGGGCATGCCTGTTCCTTTTTGAGGCAAACCCAACGACTTCGCAAGTTCTCCAGAAGCGGATTCGACGCGTTGCGGGACGGCTTTGTAGGTTCGCATCATCGTGACTTCTTCACGATGGCGTCCGGGCCTTTTCCTAGCAAGCTTTCGAGGGGACGGTTGATCACTCCGGGTCCGGGATTCGCTCGATATGGATGGCATCCAACTCCGGAGGAACGGGCTCGCGGCCGCGTGCCGCGCCATCCTCATCGGCGTCATAGACGTCCGCCCATTCGGTGCCGGAGAGGTCCGTGTCGTCCGCTTCGTGGCGGGAATGGGTCTCGGCAAGGTTCATGCCTTCCCGGACGAGGGATGCTTCGCGGTTCTGATCGACTCCGGCTGAAACTTCCTCATCCTGTAGATTGTCCTGCTGATCTGGGTTGATGGGATTCATTGGTTTGGATGGATTCAATCAAGTTCCACCGCAGATTCCGGTCCGGCTTTAATTTTATTGACAAATGGCTGGTAGTCAGTTTGTTGGAACAAAAACAGCGGAGGAAAGACTTTCGAAAGGGAACGAAGATCGCAATGTGGAATGTGCAGAATGCGGAGAGCCCGGATGCCGGATCCGGCTTATTGCCCCGGGCCAATCGGGCCGCGGCAAGCTCACAGAGCCGGATTGCCGAAATGCTGGTGAACTCTGCCGATCATACTTTTCTGAGCGCGCCCGTGGAGTCTCCGAAGCGCTTCTCCTTCACTCCGAACTCCTCTAACATGCGGAGGTAGAGATTGGAGAGCGGCTCGTTGTTGCCGAGGTCGACGTGGCGGCCCGGGGTGAATGAGCCACCGCCGTGACCCGCCAGAACGATCGGCAGATCGTCGTGATTGTGGCGGTCGCCGTCGGAAATACAGCCGCCATAGACGATCATCGAATTGTGCAGAAGCGACTTGCCGTCGACGTCCTCGGTCGTCTTGAGTTTCTCCAAAAAGTAGGCGAGCTGCTCCATGTAGAACCTGTCGATCCGGGCAAGTTTCTCGAGGTTTTCCTTGTTCCTCTGATGGTGGGAAATGTTGTGGTGACCTTCCGACACGCCGATGTCTTTAAAGCTCCGGTTACTGCCGTCGTGGGCCATCAGGAACGTGGAAATACGGGTGGAATCGGTTTTGAACGCGAGCACCATCATGTCGAGCATCAGCCGGAGGTGTTCCTGAAAATCGCCCGGGGCGCCCTTGGGAGCGGGAACACCCGGATCGACCGGGAGTCCCAACGACTCGGCCTTCTCGATCTGGCGCTCGATTTCACGGACCCCGGTGAGGTATTCATCGAGTTTCTGGCGGTCGGTGCGGCCGAGGTGGCGGTAGAGCGCTTTGGCATCGTGTTCGATGAAATCGAGAACCGACTTTTTTGATGCGTAGCGCTGGCCGAGGCTTTCGGCCCGATCCTTGGAACTCCCGGCCCCGAAGAGTCTCTCAAACACCGCACGCGGGCTGGACTCGGGTGTCATCGGCTGGTTCTCCGAGGCCCACGAGAGATTGAATTGGTAAGCACAGGAGTATCCCGAATCACATTGGCCGGACTTCCGGACGCCGTCGGTGGAAAGTTCGAGAGATGGCAGCCGGGTGAGGTCCCGGGCGGCATTGGCTGCGATCTGATCGACTGAAATGCCGAGACTGATGTCAGATCCCGCGGTTTTGCGCGCGCGCGAACTGGTGAGGAAGGTGGCGTTGCCACGCGCATGATCGCCAGCCCCGTCGTCCCCTGCGGAAGCGTGTTTCTGCTCGAAGCCTGTGTAAACTTGGAAGTCCGTGCGATGGGCCTCCATCGGCTCGAAGGTTTTCCCCATCTTGTAACTGGCAGTGGTCCCACTGGGCCGCCAGTGCTCCAGATTCACTCCGTTCGGGATGTAAAGATAGGCCATCCGGAGTGGAGCCCCGCTGGCGGTGGTTCCGATCGCGGCGTTCTCGACAGATGCGGCAAGCAACGGCCTGAACGATTCAAAAGCCGGGAGGCTTACGGCGGCTCCGAGCCCGCGGAGAAAGCCGCGGCGATTGATTCCGGGGAGGTGCGTCTTCATCCGGAAATCATGCCTGAAGAACCGCAGGGTTCAACCTCAGAAGTCACGAGGCGGCCGGATGGACAAGCAGGGTATTAAATTTCGGGATCTGTCGGCCGGACATTCGCTGCCGACGCTGAGCGGGACAGGATTGGGCACCGTCGGGCGGGGAACTGCCCCGGCGCGCCCCTTCAAACGAAAACCAACGCCACCGCCGCACAAAGGCAAGCCGCGCCGACGAGTCGGTTGCGGAAGATCGCCGAGCCATGGGCCCGTTCGGTATTGCCGAACCAGTGACCCAGCCACCAAACGGCCAACACGCTCCACAAACCTCGCGTGCTATAGATGACATTGATGGCAGTGGCATCGGCAAAGATCGCCAGGGCCGAAACCAGGAAGATGGCTTGCAGTGCGATCAGAAACGCCCCCACCAGCAAGGCACGCTTTCCGGGCGCCGGCATCCCGCGCAGCGGCGGCCCGAAAAGAGGAATGAATGCGCACGAAAGCAAACCGCCGATCAGCATCGTGATGGGAAGAAACCGGCCTGCCCCCCATGCTGGCGACCAACTCATCACCAGCACATCGAACAGCGCATAGCACGACACGGCGGCCAGCGCCCACCAGACGGTTCTCAGCGTTTCCCTGCGGTTCACGGATCCCTGTCTGTTCAAGCAGGCGATGCCGACCGCACTCAACACCGCGGCGATCCAAAGAGGTGGTGCCACGGTTCCCGCTCCGAGCAGCGTGGTGAAAAACGCCACCAGCACCACCTTCGATCCCATCACGGGCGTGGCGACCGAGACATCACCGGTCTTCAGCGCCAAGAACGTGAAGACCTGCCCGCCGATAAAAAGGACCGCGACGATGGTCGGCTGATAGAAGGGTAAGGGATCCGGAATCCCGCCCCCGAGAGGCCAGAGCAACAGGAAGAGGAGGGCGGTCGCCAGATTGCAGACGAAGGCGGTCCGCCAGATATCGATTCCCGACGACGAGGCCTGCTTGAGGGACAGCGCCGCAAAAACATAAAGCAAGCTGCTGGCGAAGGGGAAGAGCAGGTACATTCAATCGGATCTTCCAGTGATCCGAGGAGAATCGAACCCGGATGGAGATGGGTCAATCGTCGCCACGGCGCAGTTGGAACGGGGCGCTCACGACGATGCCGTGGATCAGTTCGCGGAGATGTCCGTCCTTGCTTTCGAGGCGGCTCACCAACTGGTTGATGGTGGTGGAATCATAATATTCGACTCCCCGGCCGATCGCATAAGTGAGAAGTTTCTCGGCAAGGCAGCGGTAGAAGTCCTGACGTCGTTCGGTGGCGAGGATCTTCTTGAGAACCGCGACGTTGGCGAATTTCTCGCCGGTGAGGAGTTGGCCGGAGGCGTCGATCCGCTTGCCGTGTTCATCCATGCGGAACTGGCCGAGGGCATTGAAGTTTTCAAGCGCCAGGCCGATCGGATCCATCCTGGCGTGGCAGCCCCGGCAGTCGGGATTCTTGCGATGGATTTCCATCATCTCGCGCATGGTGGGTTCGCCCTCGGCGGGGTCGGCGGCGTCCTCGAGTTCCGGGACGTCGGGCGGTGCGGGCGGGGCGGGGGTGCCTAACAGATTGTCGAGAACGAACAGACCCCGCTTCACGGGCGAGGTCCGGGTGGGATTGGAGGTGACAATGAGAAAGGTGCCCTGGGTGAGGATGCCGCCGCGTTCGGGATGGCCGCTGAGGTCGACCGGCCGGAAATCCTCGCCCGCGACGCCTGGTATCTGATAGAAACCGGCAAGGCGCTCATTGAGAAAACTATAGCTGGCGGAGATGAGTTCTTCGGCCGGCCGGTCCTTGCGGAGAATGAAATCGAATAGCATCTCGGTTTCCGTTTGCATGTCCCGCCGAAGCCGGACGTCAAAGGCCTTGGAGGCCTCGCGGTTGGTGCCAAGACCGAGGATTTCCCTGGCATTGATCGCGGCCGTCTCGATGTCGCGGGCTTGCAGCCACTGGCCGACGAAGTTCTTGACGAGACGGGACGATCGCGTGTCCTCAAGCATGCGATCGACCTGTTGGGTCAGGTTCTCCCGCAGCTTGTTATTGAATGCGAGGCTGAGCAGTTCATCGTCCGGGACGGAACCCCAGATGAAGAACGAGAGCCGGGCGGCTAGAGCGTATTCGTCGAGCGGGACGATCTTCTGCGGGTTGTTTGGCTCCGGTTGGATCTCAACCCGGAAGAGAAACCGGGGCGAGGCGAGGCAGGTGGCGATGGCTTGTTTGATACCGTCCTCGAATCCCTTGCCGGGTTTTTGGGACACTTCCCTCACCATCGCGACGAGGCGGTCGATGGTGGAGTCATCGAGCGGCCGACGGAACGCGCGGCTGACGAAGCTGCGCATGATCTTGCGCGCGTAGCGCTCTTGCAAGGCTTCGGCTTCCGGGGCGGGACCATCGACGAAGATCATCCGAAAGCCTTTGGCATATTCGCGCTCCTCGCCGCCGAGCGGACCTTGCAGGATGACGCGCTGGACTGTCAGGAAAAGTTCCTCCTGGTCGGAGGCGGGTTCCTTGAGCGGGGTTAGAGATATATCAAAACCCTGTCGGCCGGCTTTGAGCTGGACGTTTCCGGTCAACTCGATCACCCGGCGTTGGTCCCAGCCGAGCGTGACCTCGCCGACTTTGCCCCCGCCGGCGGTGACTTCCATCATCGCCTCGTGATCGGTGGCTTCCGCCGCGCCGTGAATCGAGTATTCCACTTTCACCTGGTATTCGCCTTCCGACGGGATCTCATGATCCAGTCGCACCTGTTGTTGGTCGGCGAAGGCGAGCCAGCGGCCGCTGGTTTTCGGATCGCCGGTGGCCTTGAAATCCTTTCCCTCCAGGTCGGTTCGCGGGACCTGCGCCGCGGCGCCTTCAGGGAGCGCGAGCGCCACGACCTCGTCGGCCGCCGCCATGTATTTCTCCATCAGCAGCGGCGAAATGCTGAGGACATCGCCAATGTTGTCGAACCCATATCCGGTGTCATCGGGCGGGAAGACGTCGCGGGTATCATATTCGACGCCGAGGAGATCAAACACCGCGTTCTGATATTCGATGCGGTTGAGCCGGCGGATCGTGACGCGGCCGGGATCGGGGCTCTCCGGATCGAGCTTGAACACATCCGTCTCGATCCAGGCGAGGAGCTTGCGTTTTTCTTCGGTTTTGAACTGATCTTCGTCCGAGGGCGGCATGATCTGGCTGCGGACATTGCGCCAGATGGGGAGCCAGTGCTCCTTGTCATCGAGATGAGCGGAAAGATCCCCGAAATCGTCCATCGAGAAGTCGCCTTCCTTCGTCCCTTCCGCATGGCAGGTGAAACAGTAGAATTCAAGCAGGGGCTCAATTTCCTTCTTGTAGCTGGCTACGGGATCGGCGGCCGCGAGGACGGTACTGATAAATCCGATGATGGTGAGGCGCGTCCGCATTTCCCGGCAAGGCTGGCTGTGGATTTGAATCGAGTCAACTTGGGATGGGCGCAGGCAGTCGGCGGGGGGGCTTTTTGGTCCCTCGTTTCAAGAACCTGCGTTCCCGGGGAGGCAGGCGGTTTATCGCGGAAGTTCCAAGGATTGGAAGACGAGGTTGAGAAAATCCGAGCGCTCCTCCGGTAGCGTGCCAGATCGAAGTTCGCGGGCAAGCGCGGCGACGAGGTCGGCATCGATGACGCCTGCCTGTTCCTTGGCGAGCCACTGGGCGTAGGTGCAGACGAGTGCTGCGAATCGGGCGTCGTCGGAGGGTTCCGCGTCGCTGCGTCGGCGGACGGGGACTTCGGGGGCGGCCATGCCATCGACAGACCAGCGCAGGGCTCCCAGGTCGGTGGCGGCAAGCTTGGGCTCGATCTCTATGGCAATGAGAGTGCTTTTCCCGGCCGGGAGACGGCCGGGGAGTTTGCCGGAGGGCATTCCCTCGACGGGTCGGAAGCCGAGCAGACGGTAGCGGAAGATGGCCGCGGGATCGGCCTCGAACGTGGCGTTGAGTTCGTGGGAGGTGTCGGCGGCACCGCGCAAGGAGATGATGAGCAGGGTGGCGGAAGGTTTCCACGGGCAGGGCAGGGCCTCGGAAGAAACGCTCACTCCTCGTGAAATCGCCGCGGCACCACTGGGACGGAGGGGAAAGGCGTTGAGGATTTCCTCCAGGCGGACGGCATTCGCAGACGGGAGGTTGCCCTCCTCACGGACCGAGTGCGTGATCCAGCCGAGACTCGCGGTGCCGGAGTGAACGGGTAGCGGAAGGACGGGCGAGTCGGCGGCGAGGACCGAACCGCGGGGGACGAGCTTGGGAAAGTTGGCCGCGGGCGGAAGCGGACTTTCGTCGAGGCGCCGGGCGACTTCGCGGAGAAACCCGTCCCGGTCGTCGGCGAACGCGGCGTCGCGAGCCGCGCCGTGGATTGCGAGATCGGCTGAGGCGGCGGGACGTACGTATCCCGCCCCATCGCTGGCATCCGGGGGGGCGGGGGCCGGCAGGAGTGCGATTTCCATCGGCATCCTGCCATCATCGGTGGTGCTGGCTTCCACAGGGGGGAGATCCGCAGTGGGATTGCGGGACGGGGAGGGAAGATTCACAAGGATCAAGCCCGCCAATGCGATCACCGCGGCGGTTGCGAGCGGAATGAGCCAAGGTTCCACCACCTTGCGGTGGGAATCGAGGGTGACGACTTTACCGCCCTGGTCCACCTGGCGGGCGGCGCGGAGGATATTCTGACGCTGTCGCGGGAGCAGCGAGGTGCTTCCCGGGGCGAGGGTTCCGTGGAGCAGGCGTTGGACGCTTTCGATTTCCCGCAAGGCGAGATTGATGGCGGGGTCGAAGGAGGCCGCTCGCACGACCTCGGCGGCATCCTCCTCGTTCAGCTCGCCGAGCATGTAAGCGGTGAGGCGGGGATCGTCTGGGTGAAGTTTCGACATGCGGGAAAGTTGCTGTGTCCTCAGGAGCGGAGATCGTCGGGCAGGAGCTCGCGGAGGCGTTTGAGTCCCGTGTGGATGAGAAAGCCGATGTTTCCCGAGGTGAGGCCGGTGACGCCGGTGATTTCCTGATACGTCAGACCTTGTTGGAATTTGAGAAGAATGACCTCGCGCTGGTTATCGCTGAGGCGGTCGAGATAGCGCATCACTTGCGCGAAACGCTCGTCCTGATCCGCTTGTTCGTCGGGCTGGAGATCGGTGCCGGCGACTTTCTGCCAGCGGATGTCATCAAGCGGCTGAACGCGTTTTTCCTTCCGGAGGACGTCGAAGGCGCGGTTCCGGCAGACGGTGAAGAGCCACGTTTTGAGGTTGTCGCGGACTTTCTCCACATCCTGCTGGCAGAGGCGGATGAAGGTGTCCTGCACCACGTCACGTGCGCGGTCGATATCATGAAGAATGGAGGTGGCATATCCGATCAGGGGTGATTCGAAGTCCACCATCGCTTGCTCGACAAATTCTTCCCGCGACGGATTCATAGGCGGTTCATCCGGGGCGGAGGACGGCGGCTTCTCAGCGGAAACGGACTGGAGCGGGGAATCTTTGGGGGAATTTCCGAAGGAGCCGGGCATTGTCAGCGAATGAAGTAGCCGAGGTGCTCCAGCTCAAGGGCAAGATCGACGTTATTAACAGTCACGTCCGCGGGCACTTCCAGGACGATCGGCGAGAAATTGAGGAGCCCCTGGATGCCCGCTGCGACCAGGCGGTTGACGACCGCCTGGGCGAACTCGACCGGAACGCACAGGATAGCGATTTTCACCGCTTCGCCGGTGATGAAGGATTCGAGGTCGTCGGCGGGGTGAACGGGCACGCCGACGACCCGCGCGCGGGCGGCTTCCGGGTTGGCGTCAAAGGCGGCCACCACCTCGAATCCCGCTTTTTCAAAACCCGGGTAGCGGAGGAGGGCGGAGCCGAGGTTTCCGGCACCAACGAGGATCACCGGCTGGAGATGCTCGCGGCCGAGCGTTTCCCGGATGGTCGAGGAGAGGATTTCCACCGGATAACCCAGTCCGCGGGTTCCGAACTGGCCGAAGTAGGCGAGGTCCTTGCGGAGCTGGGCCGGTTTGACGCCGGCGGCGCGGGCCAAGGTGGTGGAGCTGACCGTCTCGACCGCGTTGTCGCGCAGTTTCTGCAAGCACCGGTAATAGATCGAGAGTCGGTAGATCGCTTTTTTCGGGATATCGATCTTACCGGGTTTATCGGGTGATTCCACGGATTTAGAGCGCCTCGGGTTTCTGGAGCAGGGCGGAGACCCGGTTGAGCAAAACGCCAGCGCCACCGCCATCGACCACGCGGTGATCGAAGGTAAGGATCAGATCGGCCTCGGTGGCTGGCAGGAATGCCTCGACCTGCGCGCTCCAGACGGGCCTTTTCACCCCGGCTCCGATGCCGAGGATGAGCGTTTCATTGGGTAAGGGGATCGGCGTCCCGGTGGTAAGACCGAAGGTGCCGAAATTGGTGACCGTGGCGATGCCGCCGCTGGAATCCTGCTCGGTGAGGCGCCGTCGGCGGGCACGGTCGACGAGATCGTCATATTCGGAAACCAGATCCGCCAGGGATTTTTGATCGACCTTCCGGACGACTGGTACGACCACCCCGTCCTCGACCTGGACCGCGACACCGATATCGAAGGACCGCGGGTGCACGATCTTCTCGCCGATCAGATAACCGGCGGTGGCGGGATGTTCGGTGAGGGCGAGGGAAAGGGCGCGGAGAAGGTAAAGGGTGAGGCCGGGCTTGGGCGACTGGGCGCGCCGATGGTCGAGTGCCCGGTCGAGCAAAACCGGCAGCCCGACGGTGGCGAGGGGGCGGGTCCAACTGCGCCGCATGGCGTCCGCCACAGCCAACCGCATGGGTGACGCGCCGCTGCTCGGCCAGGCGTCCAGGTAGTCGAGGAAGCGTTCCAGGTCCTCGACGGTGACGCGCCCGCCCGCACCGGTGCCCACCACCGCGGAAATGTCGGCCTCGCGCAACCCGAGGTCGTCCATCCGGGCGCGCATTCTCGGGGAAATGTAGTGGGCGCCCATTACGCCGGTGGGCACCGGCAGGCCTCTCACGCTGGGAACCACGGCGGGCGCTTCCTCGTAGGCGTCATCCGTGGCGGCGAAATGCAGGTTTGCCTCCGACTCCCGTCCGGCGGTGGTTTGGGCCTCCGCGTGGCGTTTGGCCTCGAGCGATTCCATCGTGTCCACTCCGGTGCGGGCGACTTCCTCCTCGCTCACATCAAGCAGTCCGAGCAGGCTGCCGACGGAATACGATTGCCCTTCCATCGCGCGGATTTCCGAAACGATGCCGTTGCAGAGAGTGGTTACTCCCATCACCGCCTTGTTCGTCTCCACCTCGATCACTTCCTGATCGGAACGGACCGTGTCACCCACCGCAACGTGCAGCCGGACAATCGAGGCCTCGGCGATCGATTCGCCGAGCTGGGGCATGAGGATGGGAACGGTGGGCATCTGAAGAGGTTCGGATTTCGGATTTTCAGAGTTCAGAAGCTGAGAAGCTTGCGCAGCGCGTCGCAAATCGATTCCGGTGTGGGACGGTGCGCGGCCCAGAGTTTCGGATGGAACGGAACGGGAGTATCGCGTGCATTCAGCCGCTGCGGTGGGGCATCAAGGAGGTGGAATCCTTCTTCGGAGACCCGCGAAACGACTTCCGCCGTCACGCCGCCCCAGGGAAACGCCTCGCCCAGTGCCAGCAAACGGCCGGTGCGGGCGACCGAGGCGAGAACCGTATCAATATCCAGTGGCTTCACGGAGCGCAGGTCAACCACCTCGATCTCCCAACCGTCGTTCTGAAGCCGGTCGGCGGCGCGGACCGCCTCATGGACCATCGCGCTGTAGGCGACCACGGTCGCGTGCTTGCCCGGGCGGGTGATGCGTGCGCGGCCGATCGGCAGGCTGTCGCCATTGATCCCCTTCGCTTTGAGCCAGCGGTAGAGAAACTTGTGTTCACAGTAAATCACCGGGTCGTCGAGCTGGACGCCCTGGATGAGCATGTGGTAGGCGTCCGAAACGGTCGCCGGAGTCAATACGATGAGGCCCGGATATTGGGCGTAGATGCCTTCCATGCTCTGGCTGTGGAAGGGTCCGGAACCCGGCGTCCCACCGGACGGGAGGCGGACGGTGAGGGGGACCGGAACGCCGGTGCGGTAGAAATGGGTGGCGGCCTGGTTGATGATCTGGTTGAAGCCGACGGAAGAAAAATCCGCGAACTGCATTTCAACGATCGGTCGCATCCCTTCGATCGCCGAACCGACCGCCAGGCCCATCATCGCGTCCTCCGAAATCGGAGCGTCGAAAACCCGGTCGGGAAATTCCTCAAACAGCCCTTTGGTCGCTTTGAACGCACCTCCGAAGGCGGCGATGTCCTGGCCGTAAAGGAACACCCGGTCATCCTCGCGGAGAAGCGTTGCCTGGGCTTCGCGGATGGCATCAATGTAGGTTACGCTCACTGGAGGTCTGCGGGCGGGGCTGGAAGATCGGATGGGGTGGAAAGCGGAAACCGGGTCGAAAGGGCGGTCCAATCCTCCGTGTAGGGATCGGGCGCTTCCTCCTGCTGGGCCTGGGCGACCGCGCGCTGGACTTCTTCGGCCATTTCCTCCTGCCAGCCGGCGACCTCCCCGACCGTGATGAACCCCTGGTCCGTGAGTTGCCGGATCGCCACTTCCACGCAGTCGCGGCCGTAATGCCCGGCACGGGCGTGATCCGGAATGTAAGCGCCGTCGTCGTGCTCGCCGTGCCCGGAGAGGCGCAACAGGTGGGCGACCACCATTTGCGGCCCGGCACCCCCGCGCGCCCGCCGGACGGCTTCGCCGATGACCGAGGCACAGGCGATGAGGTCGGTGCCATCGACTGAGAATCCGCCGATGCCATATCCGCGCGCCCGCTCGACCAGATCGAAACAGGCAAACTGGCGGCTGGTGGGAGTCGAGTAGGCGAACTGGTTGTTTGCCACGACCACCACCATCGGCAGTTTTTCCACTGCGGCGAGATTGATCCCCTCGTGGAAGGCACCGGTCGAGGTGGCGCCGTCCCCGATACAGGTGGCTCCCACGCATCCTTCGAGCGTTCCCCGCAGGCGTTTCCCGAATAGCATCCCGGCCACGACCGACACCTGGGCACCCAGGTGGGAGATCATGGCGGGAAACCCCTCCCGCGGCCGGCCGCGATGGACATTGCCGTCCCGCCCGCGCATCGGACCTTCGGCGGAACCCAGATAAGTGCGGGTGCAATCGAGCAACGACTCGCCAAATGCCGTGCGGCCGGCCTGGTCGCGGATGAGCGGTGCGAAGACGTCCTTGCCGCGGATCAGGGCGGTCCCCAGCGACGCGCTGACGGCTTCCTGCCCCTTGCCCAGATAGACGCCGCCGACGATTTTCCCCGCCTTGTAGAGGCTGGAGAGTTTGTTTTCCAGGATGCGCGCCCACAGCATCGAGCGGAAGGCGGAGCGCAGGAATTCCCGGTCGATCACCGCTTTGTCGGCGAAAGTTTGAAGATCCAAGTCCGGCACGGGGCGAGGCTAAGGTACGGCGGGCGGGACCTGCAACCGCTTTCCCGGCGCTTCGCGTGCTAGGGCTTGCGGGCGACGTGATCGGCCATGAACGCTCCGCGCGAACCCATCGGCTTGTTTTCGCCGGTAGTGGTGTCGTGACTTGTCTGGTGCTCCATCTCCGAATCGACTTCCGCGCCCATGAGAATGAGAAAAGCGGTCAGATACAACCACATCATCAGGATCACCACCGCGCCGAGAGAGCCGTAGGTTTCATTGAAGTTCCCGAATTTGGTGACGTACAGGGAAAACAACGCGGAGGCGATCAACCACAGGACGGTGGCAAGTCCGGCCCCCCACGACACCCATTTCCATTGCGGTTTTTCACGCGAGGGGCCGTATCGGTAAATGCTGGCGACGCCGGTCATCGCCAACAGAAGCAGGACCGGCCAGCGCAACCACACCAGTGCCTGCTTGCCCGTTTCGGGAAGCGGCAGGAAGTTGACGATCGCCGGCAGGATGGCGATGAGACTGATCGAGAGGAGGCCTGCCACCACCGCGGCCAATGTGAGGGTCAGATAGACCGCCTGCTTTCTGACCAATCCGCGTTTCTCATCTTCGTTGTAGGCGATATTCAACGCTTGGACCATGCCCTTCATGGCCTTCGAGCCCGCCCACAGTGCGAGCAGCACGCCGATGACCGCACCCCAGCCGGCTCCTCCGCTGTCACCCGAGAGTTGGGTTGCCTGGTTGTGGATGATTTCGGCGGCCTGTCCGGGCAAGACCTTGGAGAGCTCTTCAAGATGTCCGGCCACCGTGGCGGGATCGGCCACCCAGCCGTAGATGGAGATGATCGCGGCCAGCGCCGGAAACAGCCCTAGCAAGAAAAAGAAAGCCACTCCGGCGGAGATGAGCGGAAGATGGTCGCCCTGGATCTGGCCGACCGTCCGTTTTGCGACATCCTTCCAGCCCCGGGCCGGGATTTCCTGTGGCGCGGTGGCGGTGCGTCCGCGTTGTTCGCCGCTGACCACGGATTCCGGATTGGGTTCCGATTGTTCCTCGCGTTCACGATGCCTGCGTTCCTGGAACGTTTCTTTGGGTTGTTCTGGGTCGTTTGTCATGGTTCGCGGATGGAGGGGGTTGGGCGGGGCGTGGCTGGCCGGCGCTACGGGGAGAGTCGCAGGGCACAGATGCCAATCGTCATGAGGTTCCCCCTTATTTCCGGACGGCGCAACCCATGGAGGCATCGCGAGTGAGCGTTATTGCGACAGGAAGGTGGGCGCGGCCGGTCTCTTCCGGCTGGCAGTCGGCGGTGAGGGAGGCATGCTGGCTCGACAATGATCCAGTCCGCCGATTACGAAAAGTTAGGGCAATTCTATCTGGGGCGCGGATATGATCCGGAAACGAGAGCGGTCGGGGACGACCTGATTCTTTACGATTCCAAGGATCTGGTGACCCACGGCGTGGTGCTGGGGATGACGGGATCGGGGAAAACCGGGCTGTGCCTGGCGCTGCTGGAAGAGGCGGCGATGGACAACATCCCGGCGATCGTGATTGATCCGAAAGGAGACATTTCCAATTTGCTGCTGATGTTTCCCGAACTCGATGCGGCGAGCTTCCGGCCTTGGATCAACGAGGGCGACGCGGCGAAAAAAGGGATCACGCCGGACGAGCATGCGGCGAAGACGGCGGCGATGTGGAAAAAGGGCCTGGCGGATTGGGGGCAGGGGCCGGAGCGGATCGCGGCGCTGCGGGAAAAGGTGGATGTGAACGTGTTCACGCCCGGCAGCAAGGCGGGGATCCCGGTATCGATTCTCAGCTCGCTGGAAGTGCCACCTTTCGAAGTGATGGATGACGGCGAGCTGTTAGGAGAGCGGATTGAAAGCACGGTTTCCTCGCTGCTATCCCTGGTGGGGGAGAATGCGGACCCGATCCTGAGCGCGGAGGCGGTGTTGCTTTCCAATATCTTCCAACACGCCTGGGAGAGCGACCATGATATCACTTTGGAGACCTTGATCCGGCATATCCAGCGGCCGGATTTCGATAAAGTGGGTGTGATCGATTTGGAATCATTCCTGCCGGAGAAAGCGCGCCAGGCGCTTGCGTTGAAGTTTAACAATTTGCTCGCCTCGCCCGGATTTTCGACCTGGCTGGAGGGGCCGCCGCTGGACATCGGGAAAATGCTCCATGCGCCGGACGGCAGGCCGCGGATCTCCATATTTTCCATCGCCCACCTGGGGGACGCGGAGCGGATGTTTTTTGTCAGTCTTTTGCTGAACCAGATGCTCGGCTGGATGCGCGGGCAGACCGGGACGACGTCCCTGCGGGCGCTGCTTTACATGGATGAAATCTTCGGTTTCCTGCCACCGACAGCCAATCCCCCTTCCAAGCGGCCGATGATGACCTTGCTGAAACAGGGCCGGGCCTTCGGCTTGGGATGCCTGCTGGCAACACAGAACCCGGTGGATCTGGATTACAAGGCGCTGTCCAACATCGGGACCTGGTTTCTCGGGCGCTTGCAGACGGAGCGGGACAAGCTGCGGGTGCTCGACGGGCTGGAAGGTGCCGCGGGTTCGTTCGATCGGGGGGAGATGGAGCGCCTGCTATCCGGCTTGGGAAGCCGCGTCTTCCTCATGCACAACGTGCACGAGGAAGGGCCGGTATTGTTCCACGTGCGGTGGGTGATGAGTTATCTAACAGGACCGCTCGCCCGCGGCCAGATCAAGACGCTGATGGACCCGAAACGGTCGGCCTTTGCCGACGGCGGGGAAGGGGAGGCGGCGGCGAATCCGATGTCGATGCCGGGGATGGCGGAACCCGCTGCGGCGACGGTCCGTCCGGCGGTGGGCGCGGGGGTGCGGGAGATTTTCATGAAACCGACCGGAGACGCCACCGAAACGATCTATCAGCCGCATCTGTTGCGTGCTGCGGCGGTGCATTTCGTTTCCGCGAAAGCGGGCCTGGACGCGGATCGCGCGGTAAGGCTGGTGAATCCGATCACGCCAGACGGGATCGACTGGGAAAAGTCGGTTCCGCCGCCGCACACGCTGGACGAACCGGCGGGGCCGGTTGCGGGTGCAGGGTTTGCGGAGCTGCCCGGATTCGCGATGAGCGCGGCGAATTACAAGCAGGTGGAAAAGGAGTTTTCGGAGTGGCTCTACCGTAACGAGCGGGCGGAGATTTGGTTTTGCCCGGCGTTGAAAGCATGGGCGGGCCTCCATGAGAACGAGGGGGACTTCCGCGCCCGGCTGGCGCACCGGTCACGTGGGGCGCGGGATGAGGCGGTGGCGAAACTTCGCGCGGCGGCGGAGAAGAAACTCACGACGCTCGCGAACCGGCTCCGCACCGCGGAAGGTCAGCTAGCGCGGCAAAAAGCCGAGGCGGGCGCGGCGAAGATGCAGGCGGGCGTTTCGTTGTTGGGCGGCTTGCTCGGCTCGCTGTTAGGCCGCAAGGGCGGCGCGGGGATGATCCGCCGCGGGCAAGCCTCCATCGGCCGGGCGACCAGTGCCTACAAACAGCACCAGGA